>DASREC010000454.1:0-3180 GCA_035652295.1 Polyangia bacterium | reverse complement strand
GGGCACGGTGGCCAAGATCTCCGGCAGCGTCGAGACCACGTGGGGCTGGGTGCAGCTCCTCGGCCGCCGCTACGAGATCGAGCGCGCGCGCGTCGGCTTCGACGGAGAGGCGACGCCCGATCCCGAGCTCGACGTGCGCGTGACGCGCGAGCTGCAGGACGCGGTGGTGATCATCGAGGTGCACGGCACCGCGCGCAAACCGCAGCTCGAATTGTCGTCGGAGCCGCCGATCTACGATCAGTCGCAGATCGTCGGCATCATCGTCTCGGGCGATCCCGGCACCGCGCGCATCTCCAACAAGTCCACCGACGCGAAAGTCGTCGGCGCGCTGTCGGGCGTGCTGGTCAACAAGATCAAGGATCAGATCGCGCCCGGCCTGCCGATCGACGTGCTCAAGGTCGACACCGCCGGCGACGACGTCGGCGGCCTCTCGCAAACTCGCCTCGAGGTCGGCAAGTACCTCACCGACAACCTCTACGTCAGCTACGTGCACCAGTTCGGCACGCCGACGGGGACGCGCCGCATGAACTCGAACCAGGCGCAGCTCGAGTACCGCTTCAAGCGCCGCTACGCGCTCGACACCATGTTCGGCGACGCGGGCCAGGGGTCGATCGATCTGCTCTGGACGCTCCGCTACTAGCGCAGCGCCGCGCCGCCGCGACGGTCACGCGGCACTACCGTTGCACCAGTATCGTCGCGGAGGTGACCGATGCTCTGGATGATCAGCGCGCTACTGCTGGTGCTCTGGCTGCTCGGCATGGTGAGCGGCTACACGGTGGGCGCCTGGATCCACATTTTGCTCGTGCTGGCCCTGATCGCCGTCGCGATCGGTTTGATCCGCCGCGGTACCAGCGAGCCCCTGGTGTGACGCCCGCGCGATCGTGACCGCGCCGGCGACGAGAAACGGCGCGGCCACGATCGCCAGCGCGATCGCCCGGCCGCCGACGTGCGGCGCGATCGCCTCGGCCACCGCCAGCGCGCCGAGCGCCGCACCGACGGTGAACGCCAGCGCGCCGGCGAGCGACCACGCCGCCGTCCGCCCCGCGCGCGCCGCTCCTTCGCGCACCTGCGCCGTCGCCAGCTCGATGCGCCCGCCGATCAGCCGCACCGTCACGTCCACCAACTTCTGAAGCAGCGTGATCAGGTCGCTCCGCGGCTGGGCAGGCATGCACAGGTTGTCGGCACGCCGTACAGCGACGGTAGTGTACAATTTTTGCCGGCGTGCTCGGCCGGCGCGCGCGTCAGGACTCGAGCTCGAGCGGCAGGCGGATGGTGAAGGTGGCGCCCTGCCCCGCGCCGCGGCTCTCGGCGAGGATCGAGCCGCCGTGGCCCTTGACGATCTGCTTGGCGACGGTGAGGCCGATGCCGGAGCGCCCGCGCTTGGAGAAGCCGATGTGGAACACGCGCGGCAGATCTTCCGCCGCGATCCCGTCGCCGCGATCGGCGACGACGATCTGCGCCTGGTCTTGATCGCTCGACGCCGAGACGTCGACCACCGCACCGCGCGGCGAGGCCTCGACCGCGTTGTCCAGCACCGCGTCGAGCGCGTCGCCCAGCCCCTCGGCGTCGACCGCCCACTGGCCGAGCGACGCCGCCGCCTTGATCTCCAGCCCGACGCCGCGCCGCTCGGCGTGCGGATGCGCGCGCTTGACCGCGTCGGCCACGAGCTGCGAAGCGTCGACCGGCCGGCGCGCCGCCTCCTCCGGTCCCGCGTACTGCAAATACTCGTCGAGGATCCGATCGACGCGCTCGATCTCGTTGGCCATCACCGTCGCCGATCGCAGCGCCGCGTCGCGATCGGCCGCGGCCAATTCGCCCTCGCGCTTGAGCCGGCCCTCCAGCAGCTCGACGTGGATCGCCATCGAGTTGAGCGGATTGCGCACCTCGTGCGCCATCGCCGCCGCGAGGTGTTGCAGCTGCCGGCTCGACGCGCTCATCAGCGTTTGCCCTCGATGCCGTACTCGGCGAGCTTGTTGTAGAGCGAGCGCCGCGAGATGCCAAGCACCTCGGCGGTGATCTTCTTGTTGCCCTTGCGCGCCTCGAGCGTGCGCAAAATGATCTCACGCTCGGCGTCGCGCATGGTGGCGCCGAGCGGGATGCGAATCACGTCCTCCGACGGGCCGGCGCGGTAGATCATCTGCGGCAGGAGCTCCGGATCGAGCGTGGTGCCGCGCGCCAGCAGCACCGCCTGCTCGACGACGTTGCGCAATTCCCGCACATTGCCCGGCCAGTGATAACCCTCGAGCAGCCGCTGCGTCTCGGCGGGGATCACCTGCATCGGCTTCTTGTACTGCTGCGCGAACGTGGCCATGAACTCGGTCGCCAGCAGCACCACGTCCTCGCGCCGCTCGCGCAGCGGCGGCAGCGTGATCTGCAGGATGTTGAGCCGGTAGTAGAGGTCCTCGCGGAACGCGCCCTCCTCCGCCATCTTGAGCAGGTCGCGGTTGGTCGCCGCCACCACGCGCACGTTGGCCTGGCGCTCCTTCTTGCCGCCGACGCGCATGTACGCGAACGACTCGAGCACGCGCAAGAGGTTCACCTGCGTGCGCTCGTCCATCGTCGAGATCTCGTCGAGGAAGATGGTGCCGCCGTCGGCCAGCTCGAACTTGCCCTCCTTGCGATCGACCGCGCCGGTGAACGAGCCGCGCTCGTGGCCGAACAGCTCGCTGGCGATCAGCTCGCGCGGGATGGCGCCGGTGTGCACGGCGATGAACGCGCCGGCCGCGCGCCGCGAGCGCAGGTGGATCGCGCGCGCCACCAGCTCCTTGCCGGTGCCCGACTCGCCGGTGATCAGCACCGTGGCGTCCGACTGCGCCGCCAGCTTGATCTTCTCGAACACGTTGTGCATGACGCGCGAGCGCGCCATCATGCCCTCGAAGAGCACGACGCCCGAGCGGCCGACGGCGAGCATCTTGTTCGGCAGGTAGTCGGGCCGCCCGTCGAGCAAAGTCTGCACGCGCTCGCGCAGCTTCTTCGGGTTCACCGGCTTTCTGATGTAGTCGCTGGCGCCGCGCTTGAGCGCGGAGACTGCGGTCTTCACCGTAGCGTGTCCGGTGATGAGCACGATTGCCGTCGCCGGCGCCGCGTCGTGCACGAGCTTGGTGAGCTCGACGCCCGACTTGCCCGGCAGCAACAGATCCGTCAAGAGCAGGTGGTAGGTGTCGGCCTTGAACTTCTCGA
>DASREC010000453.1:0-13040 GCA_035652295.1 Polyangia bacterium | reverse complement strand
CGAAGATCGCGCGGCCCAGCGCCGCCGGCCATCGATCCCTGCGGTTCATCGCGCGGGCTCGGTGCAAAGAAAACGCCACGTGGGGACGCCGCGATCTCGCCGGTTTGCGCCGGCCGCGCGCGCTCCCCCATGACAACGGCGTCCGGGGGCGCGCTCCTACACTGCACCGGTTTTGATATGGTTTTGAATCGTTTTCGATCTCGCGTATCATTGACTGCATGCCGGGACAGGGACGACTCGGAGACAAGGCGAACATCTCGGCCGACGCGCACGGCTGCCCGGGCTGCCCGCATCCGGGCACGGGGCCGGCGATCATGGGCTCGGCCGACGTGTTCGTGAACGGGCGGCCGGCGCTGCGCGTCGACGACATGGGCATTCACGCCGTCTGCTGCGGGCCCAACATGTGGAAGGCGCAGCAGGGCGCGCCGACCGTCTTCATCAACGGCAAGGCGGCGTATCGGCTCAACGACCCGAGCAAGCACTGCGGCGGGCAGGGCCAGCTCATCGAGGGCTCGAGCGACGTGATCGTCGGCGACGGCTGAGCCCCTCGCGCGCTTGCGGCAAATTGCCGCATCATCGACCCTGCCGCGCCGACGCTCAGTCGCGCGCGGGATAGATCTGGCCGCGCATTTCGCCGTAGAACGTGTTCGCCTTGGTGTGCAGGTTGAAGTACAGCACGCCCTTGCGCGCCAGGTACTCGAGCGCCGAGATGGTCATCGCCTGCGTCGGGAAACCCAGCTCGGCGGGGCAGCTCTCCGGCAGCGCCGGCTTGAGCCCCTGCGGCATCTGCTTCACGTAGGTGATGTTCTTGTTGCTCAGCTCGACCGACAGCTTGCCGCTCGCCAGCAGCTTGGGCAGGCTGCCGAGCTCGCCGAAGTCGACGATGATCGGCCCGAGCACGCCGGGCGGACCGCAGTGCACGTGGAACATCAGGATGTCGGCGGGATTGACGTCCTTGATCTCGACGTCGACGTAGGCGCGCGTCAGATCGCGGCTGAAGCGCAGCTGGCCCCACCCGCGCGACTTGCGCTGCTCGCGCGGCACCGACGGCGCCGACGACTGTAGCCCGGTCGCCTTGGCCAACGCCTTGGGCGCGTCGGTCTCTTCGCCCGGCTGCTGCGCCGGGCTCATGAAGCCCTCGTAGATGGTGAACGTGGTGGCGCCGCTCGCCGGATCCTTGGCCTGCGCCGGCAGCGCCAGCAGCGTGAGCGTGAACGACAGGGCGATGAGGTTGCGCACGTGGGTCCCTCCTGGCGCGCAGCGTCGCGCACGGGATCGGCGCCGTCAACATTTACCGGTGCGGCAAATTGCCGCAGGTCAGCGGCGGGTGTGCGGGACCAGCGCGTCCTTGACCAGGTCGGTGACCAGGCCGGCGGAGCGGCGCACCTCGGCGAACGCGCTCTCGCCCAGCGACGCCAGCACGCCGCCGATGCGGCCGCGCAGGTCGAAGTTGTGACGCAGCGACGGCGGCGCGCGGAAGAAGCCCCACGCCGCCAGCGCCGCCAGCGACGGCAGCGTGAAGGTCGCCGGGCAGCGGTGCTCGGGATCGGTCAAGCGCCACGGCGCCGGGCACAGCCCCGACTCGCGCAGGAGCGCGAAGATGCGCTCGGCGGCGTCGCGCGGCGCGCGGCCGGCATCGCGCACCGCCTCGACCTCGCGCGCGGCGGCGTCGAACAGCGCCATGAACTCGGGCACGCCGATCGACTGCGTGCCGCGGTACAGCGGATCGTCGAAGCGCTCGAAGTGGCGCCGGTCGCCGTCGGCCTCGAAGCGCGACAAGAGCTCGACGTGGCCAGTCGCGCCCCACGTCGAGCCGAGCATCCAGACGCGGTGCCACGCGTTCCACAGCGCGAAGTCGCGCGTCGACGCGTACGAGCACGCCACCGTGCGGTCGTGGTGCGCGATGCCGCGCAGCATCGTCTCCTCGAGCGGCTGAAAGCGCGCGTGCGAGAAGTCGCCGTCGGAGATCGCGGCCAGCAGCCGGTGCGCCAGGCCGTTCACCGTCGAAGTGGTGAGCGCGAGGCCTTGCGAGAACAGCGCATCGACGAAGCCGGCCGAGTGCGGCAAGAGGAACCAGCGATCGCCCGCCGCGCGCTCGGTCGAGTACTGCATGCGGTCGGTGGCCACCCACGGGCGCACCGCGCGCGCGCCGGCGAGCTGCTTCTCCACCGACGGGAAGCGGCGCACGGTGCGCCAGAACTCGTCCTCGGGCGGCTCGTCCGCGCGCGGGTGCACGTCGACGTCGACGCTCAGCCCGACGGAGCAGAGCGGGTTGGTGGAGTCGGGGTGGTTGTCGAACGGGATGATCCAGAACCAGCCGCGGTCGAACAGGTGGTGCAGCGTGCCCTGGCTGAAGGGGCTTGGCATGCCGTGCTCGCGCGCCGGCGGCGCCACGCGGTCGTAGGGCGGCACGCCGACCATGTGGGTGAACAGTGTTCGTGTCCGGGTGTGCATCGGGCACGGCTCGCGGCGCAGCCCGAAGCGGCGCGCGAGCGGAGAGCGGTGGCCGCAGCCGTCGATCAGGAAGCGCGCGCGCGCTTCGCCGCCGGGGTGGGTCGAGATACGAACACCGTTCATATCGAAGTCGATCTCGGCGGCGTCGGCGCGCTGGCGCACGTCGGCGCCGTAGCGCACCGCCACCGCCAGCAGGTAGGCGTCGACGTCCTGGCGGAACAGGTGCACGTCGGGGCCGAACGGCGGACCCCACGTCGGGAACTGCGTCGACTCGCGCGCGCGGTGCGGCTCGCCGTCGCGGTGGTAGACGAACGAGAAGTTGCGCTTGACGCCGCACGCCGCGCTCACGTGGCGCCGCACGCGGTGGAAGTTGCGCAGGTGGCCGATCTCCGGCACGTCGTAGCGGCGCGCCAGCACCTCGAGCAGGAACGTGGTCTCGGGGACGGTCGATTCGCCGACGGCGAAGCGCGGGTGCTCGCCCTTCTCGACGATCAAGACGCGCGCGCCGTGCCGCGCCAGGATGGTGGCGAGCAGCGTGCCGCCGATGCCGGCGCCGAGGATGATCACGTCGTAAACGTTGTTCATATGAACGGTGTTTACCTGTGGGCCTCGGGGAGATCGCGCTCGCCGGGGATCTCCATCGGCCGGCCGTCGATGGCCCGCGCGGCCTGGCGGCCGGCCATCACCGCCGCCTCGATGCAGCCGAGGTTGAGGCCGGTGCGCACCCAGTCGCCGGCGAGCCACAGGTTACAGACGCCCGAGCCGTCGGCGCGCAGGCGGTGCTGCGAGCTGCCGGGCAGCGACTGCACGTAGCGATCGGACGGGTTGATGTTGGCGCGGAAGTACTGCGCGTCGGCGCGCGCGCGGCCGGTCTGCTCGTCGGGCGCGACCGCGAGCGACCAGTCGAAGCCGGCGCCGTTCCCCTGAGAGGCCCGCGGCCAGAGCTGCGCGGCGTGGCGATCGAGCCAGGCGACGCCGTCGGCCTTGGCGGCGCGATCGGCGCGCGCGGGCGCCTCGACGTCGCCGCGCGCGGGCGGCTGATCGCGCAGCGGCCCGCAAAAATACGCCAGGCTGCGCGGCGGCTCGCGCTCCTGTGACCACTGTTCACGTCCGAGCAGGTGCGAGAAGTCGGCCCACGTGCTGTGCGGAAACGCGTGGCCGGTGAGGATCGGCGCGGGCGCGCGCCAGCCGAGCGACGGCAGATCGGGCTTGAGCCAGAGCTGCATCGCCTGCGTCGGCACGGTGCGCACGTGCTCGACCAGGTTGCGCCACTCGGCGCGCGCGGCGATCAACTCGGCGGCGACCGGCGGCAGCGCGCCGAGCGGAATGCCGAGCACCACGTCGTCGAAGTCGGCGCCGCGGCGCAGCGTGCGCGCGGCGGCGTCGGGCCAGCCGCTCCACGCCGACTCGAGATCGATCGCGCGCGCGGCCAGCGCGTCGCCTTCGACGAGCTGATCGTAGAGCGGCTCGGTGGGCCAGCAGGGCAGGCCGGCGACGTCGATGAGCGGCTGGTACTCGCCCGACTTCGGCGTCGCCTGCACGCCGAGCTCGATGGCGTCGAGCGCCGCGCCGTCGGGCGAGAGGCGCAGGCGATCGGCGCGGTGGAAGAAGTGGAAGCGCACGCCGCGGCGGCGCAGCAGTTGATAGAGCGGCGCGAACACCGTCTCGCCCATGCCGGCGTTCATGCGGTAGAAGATCGCGCCGCGGTAATCGAACAGCATGCGCAGCATCACGCGCAGCACGGTGCCGGCGCCGATCGACGGGCGCGCCTCGTCGCCGCGCTCGTAGGCGAACACGAAGTCGTACAGGCCGCGCACCAGCGCCGAGTCGAGGGTGAGCGCGCGCGCGCCGTGGCGCCCGAGCCACGCGCGGAAGTCGTCGCCGTCGATGGCGTCGAAGCCGCGCCGCAAAACCCCGTCGGTGAGCATGCCGCGCAAGATGGCGGCGACCAGGTCGACGCCGACCCACAAGCGGCGCAATTCGTCGTCGCGCTCGACGCGGCGCTCGAACGCGCCGATCAACGTTCGCGGCAGCGCGCGCGCGCCGAACCACGCCGCGCCCATGCTCGCGTCGCGCGCGAGGCCGCGCGCCCAGTCGGCGGCGCCGCGTCGGCCGGCCATGTGCCACCAGCCGAGCGCCATGCGCGGCGCCAGCCAGCGCGCGTAGTCGGCGGGCGTCGGCACCGGCGCCGGATCGCCCGGCTCGCCCGACTGGCGGCGGAACGGCCCGAACCAGTGCGCCGCCGACTCCTCCCACGTGATGAAGTCGTGCGGTGTGAACGCTGTTCGCCAACTGGCGAGCGGCGCGCCCGGCGGACGCGCGAGCTCGTCGTAGCAGCGGCGGATGAGCGAGAAGGCGTTGCGATAGAAGCCCATCCAGATGTGCAGGCCGTGCTCTTCGATGCGATCGTTCTTCTTGCGATTGCAGCCGCTCGCGCCCTTGCCGCCGAGACGAAAGCCGAGCTGGTAGAGATCGATCTCATAACGATCCTGCCAGCCGTCGCGCGCGGTGAGCTCGAACGCGGTGGTGAGCGCGCCGATTCCGCCGCCGAGGATGGCGATCTTCCGTCGCTGCGGCGCCATCAGGCCGGCGGTTTCCAGACCACGGCGCCGTTGTCGAGCGTGAAGTCGAACGCCACCCAGAACTGGAACAGCGACTTCACCGTCTGCACGCCGCCGGCCGGCCCGTCGGCGAACAGGCCGAGCTGATCGACGATCCGACAGCTGTCGTAGGCGTGGATGGTGAGCTGGTAGTCGCCGAGCAGCAGCCCGCCGCCCTTGAAGCCGCCGTCGACCACGCAGTTGGCCTCGACCAGCGACTGGTAGTTGGCACGAACACCGTTCGCAACATCGGTGAGCTGCTTGAGGAACACCATCGGCACGCGCAGGTGCAGCGCGTCCTGGATCAGCGCGCGCGTGAGCGGGCGCGACGGCACCGTCACCTCGTGGCGCTTGAGCTCGGTCCCGAGCATGCCGCCGATCGCGGCGGCGACCTCTTCCAGATCCTTCCACATCGACTGGAGCGGCTCCCACGCGCCGGAGCGCTCGGCGACCAGGATCGGGCGCTCCTTCCACTGCGCGTCGGGCGACGGCGGTTTGCCGTACTTCGCCACCGCCCAGCCGTCGACGGTGAAGCGCGACGGATCGCCCGGCTTCTCCGGCAGCGACAGCGAGCCGATGCCCTTCGGATAGCCGTAGACCTCGCGCCCGACGGTGACCGCCAGCGACGAGTCGACCCACAGGAACGGGATGTACACCAGCGCGCGCTCGGGCACGAACACGCCGCCGCGCTTCTTGCCGGCGAGCACCGGCATCCAGAAGCCGAAATCTTTTTCCGGAACCCACGACTGCGGATCGTCCGAGGCGATGCAGCCGATGTCGACGCACACCAGCGCGAGCAGCGGCATCGCCGGCACGTACTGTGTCTCGCCGCCGAGGTTGAGGTAGCGATCGCACAGGCTCTGCAATTTGGCGTAGTCGGCGGCGAGCGTGAAGACGTACATCTTGGTGTCGGTGAGCTGGTACGGCTGCACCGGGACGAAGTTGGCTTGATACGGGCGCAGGAGCGGGCTGCGGCAGAGCGCGTCGAGATCGCGGTGGTAGCCGCCGGCCTCGTCGGCGAGCCAGTTGCCGTCGAACTCGAGGCGCACGCCCTCGATCGCCGCCGCCGCCTGCAGGCCGGCCATGGTCGCCGCCTCGAGGAAGCCGGCGCTGATCGGCGTCTTGATCCAGTCGCCGGTGAGCAGGAGGTTGCAGAAGTTGGTCTGGTGCTCGCGCAGGCGGTACTGCGAGCTGCCGGGCACCGAGAGCACGTAGCGCTCCGACGGGTTGACCGGCGCGTGCCAGAACTGCGCGTCGAAGCGCGCCTCGCCCTGCGTGCCCTCGGGCGCCACCAGCAGCGACCAGTCGAGCGCGTTGGGATCCTGCGGCTGCGCCGCCTTGGGCCAGAGCGCGCGCACGTTGGTCTTGAGCCAGCCTACGGCATTTTGCCGCACCCGCGCCTTCTGCTCGTGCGGGTAGGCGTGGTCGTCGCGCGGCGGCGGCGGGCGATCGTCGTCGAGGTGATCGCACAGGTACGAGATCTCGTTGACCACGCCGGGCGGCCACGACTCGCGGATGATGAGCTGACTCATGTCGGCCCAGGTGTCGAACGGCTCGGCGTAGGTGCCGAGGATCGGCGGTTTGCGCGGCCAGCCGAGCTGCTCGAGATCGGGCGTGAACCAGAGCTGCAGCGCCTGCGTCTGGATGGTATGAACACTGTTCACCATCGCGTTGAAGCGCGGGTCGGCGGCCATCAGCTCCTGCGCGATGTACGGGAACGCGCCGATGGAGATGCCGAGCACCACGTCGTCGAAGTCGCGGCCGTGCACGAGCACCGTCGGCGGCACCGGGTCGCGCCACTCGGTCCACCAGTCCTCGAGGTTGAACTTGCCGCGCTCGAGCTCGGCGCCCTGGACGAGCTGCTCGTAGAGCGGCGTCGACGGCCAGGAGGGAACACCGTTCACATCGAACAGCGGCTCGTACTCCGGCTGGTTGAGCGTGGCCTGCGTGCCGAGGTGGATCTTGGCGATCACGCTCTGGTCGGGCGACAGCTCCAGGCGATCGACGCGCTTGAAGAACTCGAACTTCACGCCGCGCTTCTTGAGCACCTGATACATGGGCGCGAACACGCAGTCGCCCATGCCCGCCTGCATCTTGTACGAGAAGGCGCCTTTGTAATCGAAGACCAGGCACATGCCGTAGTGGAGCGCGGTGCCGGCGCCGACCTCGACGTCGTCGGCGAAGCACATCGAGTACAGCACCTCGATGGGCGCGGAGTTGACCGACTCCTGCGACGCGCCGTGCTTGGAGAGCCACGCCTTGAGCGAGAGGCCGTCGATCTTGAACCAGTTCTGCGGCGGGCAGACCAGGCCGTCTTCGATCATGCCGGCGACGGCGGCGATGCCGAGGTCGAGCAGGATCCACAAGTAGCGGAGCACGTCGAAGTCGCCGAGGCACCTGCACGTGGCGTCGCGCAGCCAGTCGCGGAACTTTTCCAGGTAGGCCTTGATCGCCTGGTGCGTGGCCGAGTCCTCGTGGCGCGCTTCGCCGGGGAGCGCGCGCGCCAGCTCGAACGCGACGTGGAGGAACGAGACCTCGGCGGCGATGGTGCCGACGGCGAACAGGCGCTTGGTCTTGGCGATCAGCGAGTCGGCCCACGCCTTGCGCGCGACGCCGCCTTCGGGCAGCTCGCTCGCGTGCACGTGCTCCTGGATCGTCGGCGCGTGACTCGCGTAGAGCGAGCGGATGCTGGTGACCGCGTCGTTGGTGCTGTCGGTGCCGAGGCCGAGGAGCTGGCCGCCGGCCTCGAGCATCGAGCCGAACAGCGTGTCGACCATGAACTGCAAGAGGCGCAGGAGGTAGTGCCACGCCGACGGCGTCTCGGTGCCGACGCCGGGCACTTGGTTGTTGCGCGGCCACTTGACGATCCACTCGCGCCAGCGGCCGCCGAATTTTTCCATGAGCACGAACAGGTCGTGCTTCTTGAACGCGTCGTCGACGGTGGCGAGCGGCGAGCCGGGCGGGCGCGCGAGCTCGGTGTAGCACTCGCGCAGGATCGAGAACGTGTTGTCGTAGAAGCCGGACAGGATGTGCAGCCCGTGCTCCTCGATGCGGTTGTGATCGGCGCGGTTGCGGCCGCTCGCGCCCTTGCCGCCGAGACGCCACCCCATGTTGTAGACGGTGATCTCGTAGTCTTGCTGCCAGTCCTTGTCGCGCGTGAGCTGAAACGCGGTGGTCAGGGCCGACATGCCGCCGCCCAGGATGGCGACCTTCCGCTTGCGGGGCTTCATGCCTCGTCTCCTTGTCGAGCGGTCACGCCTTAGAGCGGGAGGCGCCAGCCGACGTCGGCGAGCGCGGTCTCGGCGCGGGCGCGCGCGTCGGTCTCGCCGGCGCGGGCCTGCGCGCGCAGCACGAGCGCCTCTTCGGGCGGCATGCCGAGCGCGCGCGCCGAGTCGAGCGCCTTGGCGAACGCGCGCGCCGCTCGACGGGGATTTCCCGCCGCCGCGTGCAGCTCGCCGCCGAGACGAAGCTGCGCCGGCTTGCCGAACGGAAACACCATCGCGAATTTTCCCAGCTCGGAGACGGCGCGCGACGCCTTCTTGCCCAGCTCGGCCGCGTCGCCGGCGCCGGCCGCGCGCGCGCGCGTCCACCGTTCGAGCATCACCTCGGCGCAGCGCGCGTAGCCGTCGAGCGTGAACACCACCGACGGGCGCGTGGCGGTGATGCGCGTGAGCGTCTCGTCGGCGAGCTGCCACGCGCGCGCCTCTTCGCCGCGCAGAAGGTGCGCCAGCGCCAGCCAGCCGTAGCACATCATCTCGGTCGCGCGATCGGTGGTGCGCGAGAGCAGCACCAGCGCCTCGTTCATCATCTCGATCGCCTCGTCGAGGCGGCCGCCGATCACGTGATCGCGCGCCAGGCCGTAGAACGCCCACGCGGTGTGCTGCGCGTTCTCGCGCCGCTGCGCCGAGTGCAGCAGCTCGTCCCACGACGCGCGCGAGCGGCGCGTCTGGCCGTTGTAGAAATCGATCTGCGCCTCGACGACCTTGTTGAGCTCGAAGTGCTGCGGATCCTCGACCTGCTTGAGCTCCGCCGACGCGCGCGCCACGCTCTCGCGCGCCTGCTTCCAGTGGCCGTAGCCGACGCGGTACACCGCCTCCAGGCTCAGCGAGAAGCAGAAGCCGGTGCGATCGTCGGAGGCGTTGGCGTTCGCGCGCGCGTGCTCGAAGTAGGTGTGCGCCACGCCGTGCAGCCGCATCAGCCCGGCGGTGTACGCCAGCCAGATGTACGGGCCGGCGATCGCCACCGGCGGATTGGCGCGCTCGGCTTGATTGACCGAGAGCAGCGACATCACGATCTGGCCGAGCACGTCGTTGACGAAGTAGTAGTTGAAGGCCATCGCCGCCGACGCTTGCGACGTCTCCTTCAAGATCTCCAGGCGCTCGGGGCGCGACTCGACGCTGCGGCCGAAGCCGAGCATGTGGCCCGCCTGCCGCGCGGCTTGCGACAGGAACGTGCGCACGCGCGCGCCGCCCGACGAGGGGACGTGCAGGCCGAGGCGCTCGAGCGCCGAGCGCAGGTGCTTCTCCGACGACGGCAGATCGCCGAGCGAGAAGCGCGCCTCACCGAGACGGCGCTCCCAGTGCGCGCGCCGCACCGGATCGGCCGAGGCGCCGCGCTGATCGTCGAGCGCGATGGCGCGGCCGAAGAAGCCGGCGGCCTCGAGATAAGCGGCGGTGCCGATCGCCTGCTCGCCGGCCTTCTCCAGATACTCGAACGTCTTGTCGTCGGCGCCGGCGACGGTGAAGTGGTGCGCCAGCACGGGGTAGAGCAGCGCGAACTCGGGCGTGTCGCCGTGATGCGCCTCGATCGCCGCCGCGGCCGCGCGGTGCGACGCGCGCCGCTCGTCGTCGCTCATCTCGGCGTAGGCGATCTCGCGCAGCTTGTCGTGCGAGAAGCGCAGGCGGCCGCCGTCGGCCTCCTCGAAGATGTTGCGCGCGATCAGCTCCTCGGCGGCCTCCATCGCCGTGTCCTCGTCGACGCCGGCGGCGGCGGCGAGCACGGCGAGATCGAACTCGCGGCCGAGCACCGCGCCCATGCGGGCGAGCGCGCGCGCCGGCGCGCCGAGACCCGAGAGGCGGCGCCCGACCAATTCGCGCAGCGACGGCGCCGGGCCGAGCAGCTCCTCGTCGGGGCCGTCGGGCATCCGCCAGCGGCCGCCGCTGTCGCGCCGCACCAGCCCTTCGCCGACGGCGGCGCACAAATATTCCGAGACGAAAAATGGATTGCCCTCGGAGCGCGCCGCCAGCCGCGCGACGAACGGCGGCGCCACGTCGGTGATGGCGAGCATGTCGCGCACCATCGACGCCACGCCCGCCGCGCCGATGTCGCCGAGCACCACCCGCCGCGCTCCGGGCGCGCGCACCAGCTCCTCGAGCTCGGGCGTCGCCTCCTCGGTGCGGTAGGTGCCGACCACCAGCAGCGGCACGCCGTCGCACGCGCCCTGGCCGAGCATCTTCAAGAACTCGATCGACAGCTCGTCGGCCCACTGCAAATCGTCGAGCAGCAGGATCGCCGGCGTGTCCTGCGCGAGCACGGTCAGCGTCGCCTCGAGCGCGCGCAGCGCCCGGTGGCGCGCCGCCTGCGCCGGCACCGCCGGCGGATCGGGATGCGCGTCGACGCCGGGCAGCCCGCGCAGCGACGGCTCGTACGGCGCGAGCAGCTTCGCGCGCGCGCCGAGCAGCCGATCGGTCTCGGCCGCGCCCTGCTGCTGGCAGTGATCGCCGATCTCGATCAAGAGCTGGCGGAACGGGTGCAGCGGCGCCGCTTTCACGCGCGCGTCGGAGCCGGCGTCGGAGATTCCCACGGCCACGCACTCGCCGGTGGTGACGCGCACCTTGCGCTTGTGGCGCGCGGCGCTCGCGGCCTCCATCATCAGCCGCGTCTTGCCGACGCCCGACGGGCCGCCGATGTAGAAGCGCCCGCCCTTGCCCTTCTCGACGTCGGCGATGGCGCGCTCGAGCTGATCGAGCGCGTCGCCGCGGCCGTAGAAGTTCGGGCGATAGAGATACGCCTGCGCCGGCGCGTCGGCCGGGCCGCCGATGTCGAGCGCGTGCAGCGCGGCGGCGAGATCGTCGGCGTAGCCGAGCCGGCGCCGCGGCTCCTTCTGGAGCAGCTTGAGCACCAATTCGTCGACGGCGGTCGGCACGCCCTCGGCGATCTTCGACGGCGCCTCGGGCGGCGTGTGCAGGTGGTGGAAGTAGACCGCGGCCACGCTGCCGGAGAACGGCGGGCGGCCGGTGAGCAGCTCGTACAAGATGCAGCCGACGGCGTAGAGATCGGCGCGCGCGTCGACGAACTCGCCGCGAACCTGCTCGGGCGCCATGTAGTACGCGGTGCCGTAGACCGCGCCGGCGACCTCGAGCACCTCGCGCCCGCGCGCACCCGAGAAGTGCGACGCCACGCCGAAGTCGACCAGCACCGGCGCGCCGCCGTCGCGCAGAAAAACATTCTCCGGCTTGAGATCGCGGTGCACGAGGCCGCGGCCGTGCAAGAACGCGAGCGGCGCGCACAGGCGGCGGATCAGCGCCAGCCGCGCGTTGAGCGACAGCGCGCCTTCGCGCGGCGGCGACGGCGGCGGAAACGCGTCGGCGCGCCCGCCCGGCACCGTCACCGCCGCCGACTGCTCGCCCGCCGACGTCGGCAGCACGCCCCAGATGCGCCCGATCTCGTCGCGCAGCGTGCGCCCCTCGAGCAGCTCCATCGCGTACCAGGGAATGCCGCTCTCGATTCCCTGATCGAGCACGCGCACCACGCCGGGCGCGCGCAGCCGCGACAGCGCGTGAATCTCTCGGCGAATCGAATCGAGCACCGCCGGCCGCGGCACCGGCACGGTCTTGACCGCGACCTGCGCGCCGTTCCGCTCGGCGCGATACACCACGCCCATTCCGCCCCGCCCCAGCACCCCGACGACACGATACGGCCCGATGGTCGCTGGAAGCTCACTTCCGGCATTGAGCTCCATCATCCGAGCATCCTACCGGGTTTTGTGTACGTCGGCGTTTCCGAATTGCACAGGGGTGTTTCGGGAGATCAGGGGCAGCGGAGACTGACCACCGAGCCGAAGCCGGCCTCGGCGGGCGCGGCGGCGCGGCGCTCGCCGGGGCTGTTGTCGCAGGTCCACTCGGTGCGGAACTCCTTGGCGCAGCCGTTGGCGGGATCGCCGAGGACGTGGAAGTCGACGCGGTACTCGCACTGCCCGCGCCCGTCGCACGCCTGCTGAAGCGCGGCGGTGGCGTTGCCGCGCAGCGCCGGGTTGCAGTTGGCGCCGTAGGTCGCCCAGCGCACGCGGATCCCCGACGCGCCCGTCGGTGGGCCGGGCGGCGGCGCGGGCTGCGCGCTGCCGTCGCACGCGAGCGTGACGATCTTGCCGAAGCCGGCCTCGCGCTCGGCGGCCGCGCGATAGAGCTGCGGCGAGTTCGAGCAGCGCCACTCGGCGACGTAGTCCTTCTGGCAGCCGTACGCCGGATCGCCGAGCACGTGAAAGTCGACGCGATAGTCGCAGCGCGATTTGCCGTTGCAGCCCTGCTGAAGCGCGCCGGTGACGTTGCCGCGCGGCACGCCGCACGACAGGCCGTAGCTTCCGCTCACCACTTGAATCGTCGCCGGCGCGACCACCGGCGGCGGGATGTAGCGCGGCGGAGGCGGCTGCTCGACGACGGGCGGCGGATAGTACGGCCCGCCGCAGCGCAGCTGGATCGTCGAGCCGAAGCCGGCCTCGGCGGCGGCCTCGGCGCGCCGCACCTCCGGCGAATTGCCGCACTGCCACTCGGCCACGAAATTTTTCTGGCGACCGTACGCCGGATCGCCGAGCACGTGGAAGTCGACGCGGTACTCGCACTCGCGGCGGTTGTTGCACGCGTCGGCGAGCGCGCGCGTCACGTTGCCGCGCGGCAGCCCGAGGTTGGCGCCGTAGGTGGCGGCGAGCACGGTGATGCCCGAGTTGAAGCGGCTCCCCGTCGGTGGCGCGACCACCGTCGGCGGCGGCTG
>DASREC010000452.1:0-13326 GCA_035652295.1 Polyangia bacterium | reverse complement strand
CGCGCGGCGATGCGCGCCTCGTCGAGGAACATGGTGAGGAAGCTCGAGTCCGACACCAGGTCGGGCTTGAGCTCCTTGATCGCCACCAGCTTGGAGAAGCCGGCGGGCCCCTGCGCGGCGGCGATATAGACGATGCCCATTCCGCCGCGCGCGATCTCCGCGATCAGCCGATATCGGCCGATTCGGTTATCAAACGTTATGTGTGTGTTCGGGATCAGCATTGATTCACCTGAAAACACGTCCGCTGCGTGCAAAGTACAGTCGTGAGAATTAAAACGTCAATCAAAATAAACGCGGGAATTTGCGTTTGTAATTGCTAATGCGAATGGCAAATCTCGCATCAATCGAAGTGTTGCCGAGCGTGCCAACGCAAACGCACGTTGAAGCGCGTCGGACCAAGTTTACCGTCGAGAAACAAGCTCGTTCGTCCGCGCGCGCGATTGCAACCGCGCTTGCGTTTGCGAAATTGCCAGCGCCTTTAAGCGGCGGTTAATTCGTGCGCTAAGCCTTCAAAGCATCGATTTGGAATTGTGATGCGGATTGCCGTTCAAAAACGACGCATGAAACGCTCAATGTCGGACTATTGGAGTGTTTGGGATACGTTTGTCACGGATTCGCAATTTATTTGCGGAGCGCGCGATTCAATCGCTTCTAATTTCGCGCGCGCGGCTGTTATCATGCGCGGCGTGACTCCTCTCGCTCAGAACGCGCTGCTCGCCGGGAGCGCGTTCTTCGCCGGCGCGATCAACTCGCTCGCCGGCGGCGGCACGCTCTTGACGTATCCGGCGCTGCTCGCCGCCGGTGTTTCGCCGATCCACGCCAACGCCACCAGCACGCTCTCGCTGGTGCAGGGGCAGCTCGCCGCGTTCTGGGGTTATCGGCGGACGCTCGCGGGCGCGGGCAAGCTGCTCCTGGCGCTGGCGCTGCCGAGCCTGGCCGGCTCCGTCGCCGGCGCGCTGATCCTGTTGCGCTTGAGCGAGCACTCGTTCGCGCTGCTGGTGCCGTGGCTGATCCTCGGCGCCACGCTGCTGTTCCTGCTCTCCGATCGGCTGCACCGTCGCTGGCGCGACCGGCCCGAGGCGCCGATGACCGGCGGGCGCCTGACCACGCTCATCGCCGTGCAATTCGCAGTCGCCATTTACGGCGGCTTCTTCGGCGCGGGGCAGAGCATCCTGATGCTGGCGACGCTCGGGCTCTGCGGCATGCGCGATCTCGATCGCATGCAGGGCTTCAAGAACTTCGCGGCGGCGGTGATCAACGGCGTGGCGATGACCCTGTTCATCATCGGCGGCCTCATCGAGTGGCGCCCGGCGA
Source organism: Polyangia bacterium (assembly GCA_035652295.1). Taxonomy (GTDB): domain Bacteria; phylum Myxococcota_A; class Polyangia; order Palsa-1104; family Palsa-1104; genus DASREC01. Next base: position 12,012 of record DASREC010000452.1, on the reverse strand, counting down.
TCGTCATGGCGATCGCCGCTACCGTCGGTGGTTACGCCGGCGCGCACGCCGCGCAGCGCATCCCCAAGCGAATGGCGCGCGCTACGATCATCGTCATTGGTTTGTCTGCTGCGGCGATGACGTTCTACAAAGCGTTCAGTCGATAGACGACTATTTCTTTGCGGCTTGTTGTTTGACGTCGGGAAACAGCCTGGCGTAGGCGCCGTAGCCTTCGGCGGTCAGGCGATCGGCGGGGATGAACTTGAGAGACGCGGAGTCGATGCAGAAGCGGATGTGGGTGGGCGCGGGGCCGTCGTTGAAGGCGTGGCCGAGGTGCGAGGCGGCGATTCGTGACTTGAGCTCGGTGCCCATCGAGAGCGGGTGATCGTCGGAGATGATGTTGGCCTTCTCGAGCGCGGCCCAGAAGCTCGGCCACCCGGTGCCCGAGTCGAACTTCTCGCGCGAGGAGAACAGCGGCTCGCCCGAGACCACGTCGACGTAGATGCCGGGCGCGTGGTTGTTCCAGAAGGCGTTGTCGAACGGCGGCTCGGTGCCCTCCGACTGCGTGACGTGAAAGACCTCGGGCGGGAGCCGCTTCTTGCGCGCCTCCAGCTCGGCGTCGGAGAGCCGCTTCTCCCACGCGCCGTCGGCGGACGGACCCGGTTTGCCGTCGGGCGCAGGCAAGCCCTTGGCGCCGACGCGAGCGGCGAGCGACAGCGCGACGGCGGCGGCGAGCGACCACACGATCACAGAGACGCGCATCCCGAACCTCCTACCATCAATACGCCCCTCGGCAGCGGCGGTTACGACGTAGAATACGGCATGCGACTCGCTTTGGTTTTATCGGTGACGCTGGCGGCGTGCGGGCCGGGCGACGTGGCGTTCGCGCCCATGGGCTCGCTGTCGGCGCCGTCGGGGAAGGGCAGCTTTCGCTTCGGCGCGGCGACCGCCGCCACGCAGATCGAGGACCAGGACACCAACACCGATTGGTACGTCTTCACCGAGCCGAAGGCGCAGGGCGGGCTCGGCCTCGGCACGGAGTTCGTCGGCGACGCGTCGCGCGGCTATACGATGGCGATCGCCGACGTGGCGCTGCTCCAGCAATTGCACCTCGATTCGTATCGCTTCTCGATCGAGTGGGCGCGCGTCGAGCCGAAGCGCGGCGTGTTCGACGAGGCGGCGCTGAAACACTACAGCGATCTGATCGACGCCTTGCGCGCCGCCAACATCCGCCCGCTCGTCACGCTGCACCATTTCTCCAATCCCATCTGGGTCGACGATCCGCGCGACCAGGCGTGCGCCAACGGGCCGACCGATCAAAACCTCTGCGGGCTCGGCCACCCGACGGGCGGCCCGCTGGTGATCGCCGAGATGGAGACCTACGCGCGCACGATCGCGCAGCGCTTCGGCGATCGCGTGGACGAGTGGGGGACGGTCAATGAGCCGATCAATTACCTGCTGGCGTCGTACGGCGTCGGGCAGTTTCCGCCGGGCAAGTCGCTCCTGCTCAGCAAGTTCGATCAGTTCATCGCGGTGGTGCGCGATTACGTCTCGGCGTCGTCGAAGATGTACGACGCGATCAAGGCGGCCGACACCGTCGACGCGGACGGCGACGGCGTGGCGGCGTCGGTGGGGATGAGCTTGTCGGTCGGCGAGTGGGTGGCGACGCAGGGGCACGCGCTGTCGACCGATCCGACCGACGTCACGGCGCGCGACAACATCGTCTACGTGTTCCATCACCTGTGGCCCGACTCGGTCGAGAACGGGACGTTCGATAAAAACCTCGACGGCACCGCCGACGAGATGCACCCCGAGTGGAAGGGGCGCATGGATTGGCTCGGCCTTCAGTACTACGCGCGCATGGGCGTGACCGGCAATCCGGGGCTGTTTCCCGTCGTGAACGCGACGCCGTGCTTTGCGCCGATCGATCTCGGCGCGTGCGTGCCGCCGACCGATCCGACGTTCTGCGTGCCGGCGATGGGCTACGAGTACTACGCGCCCGGCTTGTACGACGTCATCAAGGACGCGTCGGCGCGCTGGCCGTCGCTGCCGCTGGTGGTGACCGAATCGGGCATCGCCACGCGCGTGGGCGAGCGGCGGGCGCAGAACGTGGTGCGCGCGCTCGAGCAGATCGATCGCGCGCGCTCGGGCGGCGCGGACGTGCGCGGCTACTATCACTGGAGCCTGTTCGACAACTTCGAGTGGGCCAACGGCTTCGCGCCGCGCTTCGGGCTGTACTCGGTCGACGAGGGCGGCACGTACGCGCGCACGGCGACCACCGGCGCGACGGTGCTCGGGCAAATTGCCGCAGCCCACAAGCTCGCCGGCGCGCTGCGCGGGCAGTGGGGCGGAAACGGCTCGATGGTGCCCGAGGGCGCGCTGCCGGCGAGCGGCGTCTGCGCCAAGCAGTGACGCGCGGTCGAATGATGCGCGATCGAGTGACGCGCGATCAGCCGGCCGCGGCGAGCGCGCCGGCTTTGTGCGCCGCCACCAGCGAGCGGTAGTACGCCAGCCACGCGCGCCGCGTGCGGTCCTCCATCACGAACAGCTCGAGCCCGATGCCGTAGCCGTTCACCGATTTGCCGATGAAGCGCGCGATGCCGAACGCGGTCAGCACGCGATCCGGCAGCACCACCTCGAGCAGCATCAGCTCCTCGGGCAGCAGCTTCACGTCTTCCGGACAGCGCAAGAACATGCCGTGCGCGTTCAAGTCGCCGGCGCGCAGCTCGCGCACTCCGGAGCGCCTGAGCCAGCGGACCGGGATCGAGCAGGGCACGCGCTCCGAACGTCGCCGACGGGGATTTGCCATGCACGGCGATGGAGCAACCGGCGTTCCAATCGCGCGCGCGCGATTCCGCGGGCTTCGGCGGCGCGGCGCGGGCGCGATTGACGGGCGGGCGTCAAGCGATTGACGAACGTCAGGTCGTCGGCAACTCGAGGCAGAACACCGTCGGCAGCGCGGCGCGCTCCTCCACCCACATGCGCCCGCCGTGCGCCTCGGTCGCCATGCGGCAGAAGTACAGACCGAGGCCGAGGTTGGTGCGGCCCACGCCCGGCGTCGCCTGGCCGAACTTGTCGAAGATGCGCGCGCGCGCCTCGAGCGGCACCGGCGGTCCCGAGTTGCCGATGCACAGGTGCACGTGGCGCTCGAGCGGCTGGCTCTGCACCTGGATCATTCCGCCGCGCGGCGTGTAGCGGAGCGCGTTGTCGAGCACGTTCTCGATCACCCGCGTCATCAGGTCGACGTCGACGGTGAGCTGCGCGCCGAGATCGCCCTCGCGCACGACGTGGATGTTGCGCGACTGCACCACGCGCGTGCGCTGCGCGATCAGCGGATCGACGATCGACGCCAGGCGCGTGGTGGTGCGGCTGAGCTGCAGGCGGCGCGACTCGATCTGCGTGAGCTGAAGCAGATTGAGCAGGAGGCGCAGCGCGCGCTGGCCGGCCTGGCGCGACTCGACGATCGCCTGGCGATCCTCCTCGTCGGTGATGCGCTCCTGGAGATATTCGAGGTTGGCCAGCACCACCGCGAGCGGGTTCTTGAGATCGTGGACGATCAGCGCCGACATCTCCTCGCTGAAGCGCTGCAGCTCGACCAGCTCGACGTTGCGGCGCGCAAGCGCCAGCTCCTTCTCGCGCAGTTGGAGCAGGTTGGCCACGCGCACGCCCAGCTCGTCGAGATCGACCGGCTTGGTGAGGTACTCGTCGGCGCCCGCCGACAAGCCGCCGAAGCGCGAGTCGCGATCGGAGAGCGCGGTGAGCAGGATGATCGGCAGGAACTGGTCGCCCGCCTGCTGCTTGAGGCGCTGCGCGGTCTCGAAGCCGTCGATGCCCGGCATCACCACGTCGAGCAGCACCAGGTCGGGCGCGAGCCGGGCCGCCTGCTCGAGCGCCTCTTCGCCGCTCGCGGCTTCGTACAGCTCGTGCTCGCCGCCCTCGAGGTACGCCTGGATCAGCTCGCGGTTCTTGCGCTCGTCGTCGACCACCAGGATGCGCGCCATCTATCGCCGCTTCCCGGCCGCGCGCTCCATCTCGTCGACGAACGAGCGCGTGTCGATGGGTTTGGTGAGCACGGCGTCGAAGCCGGCGGCGCGCAGCTCGTCTACGTGGCTCTGGAACGCGTGCGCGGTCACCGCCACCGCCGGCACCCGCGCGTGCGCGCGATCGCGGCGCAGCGCGCCGAGCAGCGTCACGCCGTCGCTGTCGGGCAGCCCGACGTCCATCACCACCAGGTCCACCGGGCGCGCCGCGCGCAGCCACGCGTAGAACGCGGCGCCGTCGACCGCGCACTCGACGTGGTGGCCGCCGGCGACCAGCAGATCCTCGACCAGCTCGCGGTTGAGCGCGTTGTCCTCGACGACCAGGATGCGCAGGCTCACGCGGCGCAGCTCGCGAAGCACTCAAAACTCATTCAAACCGACGGTAGTCCAGTTTCAAATAATTTACATGCGTCAAATTGCCGCAGAGACCGGACATTTCCGTCGGACAAGAGGGCGGGAGCGTGCGTTTTTTTGCCATCAGCGCGCCCGGTTTTGATCTAGACATTGCAATGTCGCGCTAATGTCAAGCGGCTTCGTACAACAGCGTGCTGCGCGAAGCGACAAAAGCGCGGATGGCCGCGAGCGCCTGGGTCGACAGCGCGCTCCACTGGATGCCGCAGCCGTTGGGCGCGTCGGGCGACTCGGGATAGAGGTCGCGGATCCAGCGCACCACCCCCGAGCACGCGAACGGCTGCGGCCGGCCGGGCAGCGTGAGCAGCAGATCGATGGCCGCGCCCACCGGCGGCGGCACGTGCGTGGCGACGAACACGCCGCCCTCGCTCACGTCGTCGACCACGCCGGCGTAGAAGTTGTGATCGCTCTCGAGCGTGACCTCGACCTCGAGGGCGACGCGCTGGTGCTCGCGGCGGCGCAGCGGCTGGCCCATCACGCCACCTCCTTGACCGGAGCGGCGTCGCGCAGCGCGGCGGCCAGCAGCTCGAGGCCGCGGGACGCGCGGGCGTCGCGCACGGCGGCGCGGGCGCGGGTGCGGACCTGCGCGCGGGCGCGAGCCGGAGCGGCGGCCGGCTTGGAGCGCGGAGCGGCGGCCGGCTTCGAGCGCGGCGCCGCGGCGGGAATGCCGAGCGCGAGCCGCAGCCGCTGGAGCGCCGCGCCGACGATCTGGCACACGCGCGACTCGGTCACGCCCAGCGACTCGCCGATCTCGCGCAGCGGCCGCTCCTCGTAGAAGTGCGCGAACACGACGCCGCGCGCGCGCTCGTCGAGCGACGCCAGCGCGCGCGACAGGGCGCGGCGCGACTGCTCGCGGTCGAGCTGCTCGTCGGCGCCGAGCCCGCGCTCGTCGCTCACCGCCGTCCGCGCGTCGTCGAGCGTCGTCATGGTCACCGACGGCGCCGCCTGCTCGCCGCGGGTGAGGCGCGCGCGCTCGTGGCGGCTCACCAGGTCGTCCGAGCGCAGCTTGTCGAGCATCGCGCCCTGCACGCGGCTGGCGACGAACGCGGCGAACGGCACGCCGCGCGAGGCGTCGAAGCGCGACGTGGCCTCGACCAGGCCGAGGTTGCCGGCGGCGATCAGCTCGTCGAGCTCGATGTGGGACGGCAGGCGGCGCGCCAGCTTGCCGGCGATGCGGCGCACCAACTCGAGAACCTCGGGAGCGTCGATTTGCGTTTGCATGCTCGCGGCACTTTGCAGCCGCTGCGCCAGCCGACTTTCCGCGCCGCGCGCGGGCTTTTCTCCGACGAGCGTCAAGCGCATGACGCTCGAACCAAGGATTCATGACGCTCAAGTCGGCGCCGCTGCGTCCGATCGAGTGGGCATGCGGGAACGAGCGCTGATTCTCGTGATCGACGACGATTACGGAAATCGTGTCGCGACGGCCGAGATGATCGAGTGGCTCGGCTATCGCGCGGCGACGGCCGAGTCCGGCGCCGAGGCGCTCGGCCGCGTGCGCGACCTCCAGCCGTCGATGGTGATCACCGACATGGTCATGCCGGGCGTCGACGGCTTCAAGGTGGCGGCGGCGATCAAGGGTCTGCCGACGTTCGTGCCGGTAATCATGATGACGGCGGCGGTGGATCTCGACGCTCGCCGGCGCGGGCACGCGGCGGGCGCGGACGACTTTCTCGCCAAGCCGATCGACTTCGTCGAGCTGCAGATCCGCGTGGCCGCGCTGATGCGCATCAAGCTGATGACCGACTCGCTCGCCGATCAGAACCAGCGCCTCGCCGAGCTGGCCAACACCGATCCGCTCACCGGCCTGTCCAACCGGCGCCGCTTCGAGGAGCTGCTGGCGGCGGAGCACGCGCGCGCCGTCCGCTATCGCCGTTCGCTCGGCGTGATGGTGGTCGACGTCGATCACTTCAAGAAGGTGAACGACGTGCACGGCCACCCCGTCGGCGACGAGACGCTCAAGCGCGTGGCCGGGGCGCTCCACGCGGCGCTGCGCAACACCGACTCCGTGTCGCGCATCGGCGGCGAGGAGTTCGCGGTGATCGCGCCCGAGCTGACGCGCTCCGGCGCGCTGGCGCTCGGCGATCGGCTGCGGCGGCGCGTGGCCGCGTGCGAGATCGCCACCGGCGGCGAGCCGCTGCGCGTGACCATCTCGGTCGGCGCGTCGGTGTGGGACGGCGCCGAGGGCGTGACGCCGGCGCAGCTGGTGCTCGACGCCGACGAGGCGCTCTACAACGCCAAGCGCACCGGCCGCGATCGCGTGCTGCTGCTGCCGGTCAGGTCCCTTTGCGCTTGAGCTTCTCGACCAGCGTCGTGCGGTTGAGGCCGAGGAGCGCGGCGGCGGCGTTGCGGTTGCCGCCGGTGCGCGTGAGCGCCTGATCGATCAGCGACTCCTCGAACTCGGCCAGCACCTGGCGCAGATCGATCCCGCCTTCGGGTAGCTGCGACACCGCGCCGCCGCGCGCCGGCGCGCCGCCCGACGTCACCTGCTGCGGCAGATCGCCCACGCCGATCTCGCCCGAGCGGCGCAGCACCACCGCGCGCTCGATGACGTTGGCCAGCTCGCGCACGTTGCCCGGCCACGCGTAGCGTACCAGCGCCGCCATGGCGTCGGGGTGCAGCCCCGCCACCGCGCGCTGGTGGCGCTGATTGGCGGCGTCGAGGAAGTGCTCCACCAGCAGCGGAATGTCGCCGCGCCGATCGCGCAGCGGCGGCAGCTCCAGCTCGATCACGTTCACGCGGTAGAACAGGTCCTCGCGAAATTTTCCCTCGGCCACCTGGCGGCGCAGGTCGCGGTGCGTGGCGCAGATGACGCGCACGTCGCTCTTGCGCGTCTGCGAATCGCCGAGCACCTCGTACTGCCGCTCTTGCAGCACGCGCAGCAGCTTGACCTGGAAGCCGAGCGGCATGTCGCCGATCTCGTCGAGGAACAGCGTGCCGCCCTCGGCGAGCGCGAAGCGGCCGGCGCGCGACTGGGTGGCGCCGGTGAACGCGCCGCGCGCGTGGCCGAACAGCTCGCTCTCGAGCAGCGGCTCGGGGATGGCGCCGCAGTTGACCGCCACGAACGGCGCCCGCGCGCGCGGGCTCGCGCGGTGGATGGCGCGCGCGACCACCTCCTTGCCGGTGCCGCTCTCGCCGGTGACCAGCACCGTGGCGTCGGTCTCGGCCACCGACTCGAGCACGCTCAGCACCTGCTTGAGCGCGCCGTCCTCGCCGATCAGCCCGCGATCGCCGGCCGGCTTCGCGCGCGCGACGGCAGCAGCAGCGCCGGCGGCGGCGGGCGGCGCTGCTTGCGTCTGCGCGGCCTGCGCGGCGCCGAACGCGTCGGCCAGCACCGCGCGCAGCGACGGCGGCGAGAACGGCTTGGTCAAGAAGTTGGCCGCGCCCTGCCGCATCAGCTCGACCGCCACCGCCACCGTGCCGTTGCCCGTCAGGATCACCACCGGGATGCGCCGCTTCATGCCGGCCGCCAGCACCATGCGCCCGTCGGCGCGCGGCATGTCGAGATCGGTCAGGATCAGATCGAGCGGCTCGCCCGCCTCGAGGTAGTCGATCGCCTCCTGCCCGTCTTGCACCGACTTGACCGCGTAGCCCTCGCCGGCGATGCAGCGCTCGAGCATGCGCCTGAGCGAAGGGTCGTCTTCGGCGATCAGCAGCTTGCGCGGAGGCGGCACGCAAAGATGATACGGCCAATCGCCGACAATATGAAATGCGGCAAATTGCCGCGTGTGTGCAGCGCCTCTCCGTCGTCGCGAAGCTCAAGCCGGCCGCGCTTTGGCCGAAGGAGGGGCGAGGTGACGCGGATGGCCTTCAAGATCGTTTTTCTCGCCGCCGTGACGTTCGCAGTCGGCTGCGCGGGAATTCGCGTCTCGGTGGCGCGCGACGCCGGCGCCGTCGACGCGGTGCTGGTGGCGCCGCTCGAGTTCGGCTTCCTCGCGTCGCCGAGCACCGAGTACGAGAAGGCGGCCGAGGTGATCGAGACGCTGCGCGCGCGCGGCGCGCTGGTGATCGACGCCTCCGAGTCCGACGGCGCGGCGGCGTCGCGCGCGCGCGCCGAGCTGGCCGCGCGTCTCGGCCGCGCGCCGCGCGTCGCCGTGCTGCGCACCTGGATCGAGCGCCACGACCTCGACTGGAAGATCCCGAGCGCCCCGGCCGCCGGCGGCCTGGCGCCGCAGCCGAGCTTGCAGTACCGCGTGATCGCCTACCGCGTGCGGCTCACGCTCGAAGACGGCGCCGGCCGCCCGATCGCGCGCGCCGCCTTCGATCCCGACGAGAGCGATCTCGGCCCGGGGCGCGCCGGCGTGCTCGATCCCGAGCCGGTGCTCACCGCCGGGCTGCGCGGCGCCACCGCCGAGCTGGCGCGCGCGCTCGCGCTCCGCCCGCGCGAGTCGGTGCCCGGCCTCGCGTACGTCGACACGCACCGCCGCATGTGGCGCTCTGGCGCCGCCGACGCCGGCGCGCGCGACTATTTCTTCTCGATGCTGCCGATCGACTGGCGCCGCGTGCTCGACGACGTCGACGGCGGCGTGCTGGTGACCGCGGTGCCGCCGTCGTGGGGCGATCGCGTGCGCCGCGGCGACGTGCTGCTCGCCGTCGACGGCCGCCACCTCGACTCGGCCGCCGCGTGCGATCGCCTGCTCGACGGCGGCGAGCACCGCGTGCGCGTGGCGCGCCCCGGCCTCCGCACCGACTACGTGCTCGGCGGCGCGCCGCGGGCCGGCGTGCGCGTGGCGGGAGCGGCGCGATGACCGCCTTCGCCGAGCAGCGCCTGCTGGCGGCGTTCAACAACATCACCGAGGCGGTGATCGTCACCGACGGCGAGCACCGCGTGACGCACATGAACGCGCTGGCCGAGGCGCTCACCGAGTGGCCGCTCTCCGAGGCGCGGGCGCTGCCGCTCGAGGCGGTGTTCTGCACCCGCGGCGAGTTTCTCGTCGGGCGCGAGGGCGGGCTGCGGCCGATCTCGGCGACCGGCGCGCCCATGCCCGGCGCGGGCGGCGAGGTGGTGGTGTTCCGCGACGTGACGCGCGAGCTGGAGCAGCGCGCCGCGCTCGAGCGCTCGCACCACGAGCTGCGGCAGATCGTCGCCAAGGCGCACCACGGCGTGATCATCCAGCGCGACGATCGCGTGGTGTTCGCCAATCCCGCGCTGGCCAAGATGCTCGGCTACGAGGGCGCGGATCGGCTGATCGGCCGCCTGGTGGCCGAGCTGGTGCACACCGACGAGGTCTCGGGGCTGCGCGAGCACAGCGTCGACGCGCGCGAGCTGCGGCTGATCGGCGCCGCCGCCCAGGTGGTGCACGTCGAGGTGCAGCCCGCCGGCCTGATCGACTTCGAGGAGCTGCCGAGCCTGCTCCTGTTCGTCCACGATCTCACCAGCCGCCGCCGCATGGAGGCGCAGGTGCTGTCGACCGATCGCATGCTCACCGTCGGGCGGCTGGCGGCGGGCGTGGCGCACGAGATCAACAGCCCGCTGGCGGCGGTGATCGGAAACCTGGAGATGATCGCCGAGGATCTCCAGCGCGCGCCGCTCGACGCCGCGCGATTGGCCGAGATCAACGAGATGATCGCCGACTCGCGCGCCGCGTCCGATCGCGTGAGCGCCATCGTGCGCGACATGAAGCTGTTCGCGCGCGTCGACGAGGAGCGCGCCGGTCCGGTGGACGTGCACGCGGTGATCGACTCGGCGCTCAAGATGGTGCGCAACGAGCTGCGCCACCGCGCGCGCGTGGTCAAGCAGCTCGAGCCGGTGCCGCCGGTGTGCGCCAACGACGCGCGGCTGGCGCAGGTGATCGTCAATCTATTGATGAACGCGGCGCAGGCGATCGTCGAGGGCGACGCCGAGCACAACGAGATCCTGCTGGCCACGCGCGCCGAGGGCGATCGCGTGATCGTCGAGGTGCGCGACACCGGCGCCGGGATCGCGCGCGAGCACGTGAGCCGCGTGTTCGATCCGTTCTTCACCACCAAGCGCATCGGCGCCGCCACCGGGCTCGGGCTGTCGATCTGCCACACGCTGGTGAGCGCGCTCGGCGGCCGCATCGAGGTCGAGAGCGAGGCGGGGCGCGGCTCGACGTTCCGCGTGTCGCTGCCCGCGTCGCAGTGGGCGCCGCCCGCGCGCAAACCGGCGCCGGCGGCCGCGGGCGCGGCGCGGCGCGGGCGCGTGCTGGTGGTCGACGACGACGAGGCGGTGGGCCGCACGCTGCGCCGCTCGCTCTCGGCCGATCACGACGTCACCGTCACCACCGACGGTCGGCGCGCGCTCGAGCTGCTGCTCGGCGGCGCCGAGTTCGACACCGTGCTGTGCGACGTGCTGATGCCCGAGGTCGGCGGCGTCGAGGTGTTCGAGACGCTCAAGATCGAGCGGCCGGGCGCCGAGCGGCGCATCGTGTTCTTGACCGGCGGCGCGTTCACGCCGCGCACCCGGCAGTTCCTCGACTCGATCGAAAATCCGCGGCTGGAGAAGCCGTTCGATCTGGCCACGCTGCGCGAGCTCTTGCGCGCGCGCGTCGCCCCTAGCGACGGAGGTGGACGGTGAGCGTGATTGGACGGGCCAAGGTGTTGGTGGTGGAGGACGACGCGGCGTTCTCGCGTACGCTGGTGCGCGCGCTCGTCGGCGCGGGCCACACCGTGGAGTCGGCGTCCGACGGCGCGCAGGCGATCGCGCGGCTCGACGAGACCGCGTTCGACCTGGTGCTGAGCGACCTGGCCATGCCGCTCGTCGGCGGCCTCGATCTCTTGCGCGCCGTGCGCGCGCGCGACACCGAGCTGCCGGTGATCCTGATGACCGGCGCGCCGGCGATCGAGTCGGCGACGCAGGCGGTGGAGCTGGGCGCGCTGCGCTACCTCACCAAGCCGCTCGAGGTGAGCGCGCTGCGCAAGCTCGTCGGCACGGCGGTGGCAGAGTACCGCGAGTCGCGCGCGCTCCGGAAGCGCAACCACAAGGAGGATCTGAGCGCGCTGTCGGAGTCGTTCGATCGCGCGCTCGCCACGCTGTACATGGCGTACCAGCCGATCGTGCGGCCGGCGGCGCGGCAGGTCTACGCCTACGAGGCGCTGGTGCGCCCCACCGAGCGCGGTCTCGACAACCCCGGCCGCCTGTTCGCCGCCGCCGAGCGGCTGATGCGCACGCAGGAGCTGGGGCGCGTGATCCGCGATCGCGTGGCGTCGCAGCTCGCCGCCTCGCCGTGCGAGCTGGTGTTCGTCAACCTGCACCCGCTCGATCTGCTCGACGACGCGCTGTACTCGCCCGACGCGCCGCTGTCGCGCTTCGCGCGCCGCGTGGTCCTCGAGATCACCGAGCGCGCGGCGCTGGAGGATCTCGGCGACGTGCCCGGCTGCGTGGCGGCGCTGCGCCGGCTCGGCTACCGCATCGCCGTCGACGATCTCGGCTCCGGCTATTCGAGCCTGTCGAGCGTGGCGCAGCTCGAGCCCGAGGTGGTCAAGCTCGACATGTCCCTCGTGCGGAACGTCCACACCCAGCCCACCAAGCAGACGCTCGTGCGCACGATGATCTCGATGTGCCGGGAGCTCGGGATGAAGATCGTCGCCGAGGGCATCGAGAGCCCCGAGGAGCGCGACGTCA
>DASREC010000451.1:0-15011 GCA_035652295.1 Polyangia bacterium | reverse complement strand
TCAGGCGGCGGGGGTTTGCCTGTGGGCAGGCGCTCAGTGACTTATGGCGAGATATGTCTAACGCGGCTGTCCACAGGCAAAGGCGGAGCCGTCCCCGCCGCCGTTTGAAATACAAACCCTCAACTCACCACACTCTGAAATCAGATGTGGTGACACGAGCTCTTCGCTCCGAACGTCGACGGGGACGGCTCCGCCTTTGCTTGTGGACAGCTGCGCCAATCTCGGCAAGACACATCCCGAGCACCTGCCCACAGGCAAACCCCCGTCGACTGACACGGCCGTCTTCGATTAAGAATTGGGGATTGAGAATTGAAGATTGAGAATGGGAGTCAGATACCGGCGATTACCAACCGATCTTCTGCCCCTTGAGCTCCCCGTCGAGCCAACTGTCGAGCGGCTTGAAGTAGTCGTTCATCGCGCGCGTCGACAGCGGCTCGCCGGTCGCGTCCTTGATGACGTCGCGCCACGGCCGCGTCGCCCCGCTCTTCATGATGCCGCGCAAGAAGTCGCCGACCTCTTTGTGTCCGTAGTAGTTGCACGAGTGCGGATCGGCATTGAGGATCTTTCTGCAGATGTGATCGTGCAGTTGGTACTTGATGACCGTCGACAGCGCATAGTTGTAGTACTGAGCCGGCAGGTCATTGATGTGCGTCTTGGAGCACGCGTCGCAGCCGTCGGCGGAGCGCTTGTCCGGCGGCGCCACGCCTTGATACTTGGCCACGTACTCCCACCAGCGCGCCTGCCAATCGGCCGGCGACAGATCGTCGCCATAGAGATCGTGCTCGAAGTGCGCCATGGTGCCCGCCGACCACGCGATGAACGGAATCGCCGACTCCAGCGCCTCGTCGAGCAGCGCCGCGCGCTCGTCGATCTTGGTCGCCTGCGGCAAAACGCCCACCGCCTTCAAGTACACCGGCTGCGACGCCGCGATCGCCGCCAGGTCGCCCATCGCCTCGTGCATCGCGCGATTGGCGCCCTGCCGCAAGATCGCCGGCACCTCCGGCTGCGAGTACGAAATGAAATAGTACGCGTGTCCCAATTCGTGGTGCGCGGTGCGAAACCACTCTGCGTTGTTCTGAACACTCATCAGTGAACGGATGTCGTTCTGCAGATCGATGTGCCAGCACGACGCGTGCGCGTTCTTCTTCCGCTTGGCGGTCGCCGGCACCGGATAGAGATCCGATCGCTCCCAGAACGTCCCCGGCAGCGACGGGAAACCGAGCGACACCCAGAACTTCTCCGCGGTCTTCACGATCCACTCCGGGCTCTTGTCTTTGAACAACGGATCCATATCCACAGAGTTGTCGACAATGCCGGTCCACTCTTGTGACCAACGATTGTTGATCCAGTGCGCCGGGATCAGATTGGGCACCGGCTGTTTGTAACGCTGCGCCAATTTCAATCGCACCCACGCGTGCAGCTTCTGATAGAGCGGGCGCGTATCGGCGAGAAACCCGTCGAGCATCGCCATCATCTCTTTGTCGCTCATGTCGTAATCGGCGACCTGCAGCGCGAAGTACGACGCGTGCTTCATCTCGCGCGCCACCTGGTTGCGCAGCTTCTGAAGGTTCTGCAAACCGGGCTTGAGCGCTTTGCCCATTTCTTTGGAGGCTTCCCAGGTGCGGCGGCGCAGCGCGAGGTCGGTCGACTTGTGCAGGATGTCGTCGATGTCGTTGGCCGAGACCGGTTTGCCGTCGAGCTTGTAGGTGTAGCCGTCCATCGTCGACGACTGGCGCGACTCGGCGGCCACGCGCTCTTTGACGACGTCGGGAATCGTGCCCGGCCCCTCGGCGGCGGCCAGCAGGATCTTGTCGAGCTCGCGCGCCACCAGCGGCGGCAGCGACGCGCGCTTGGCGAGAAACGCGCGGCAGCTCTCGATCACCGCGCGGTCGCCCTGAAACACCGCCAGCGCGGTGTTGGCGCCGGTGCGCTCGCCGTCGTGCGCGTCGGAGACGTCGGTCGACGCCAGCCACTGCGCCTCCTGCGCCACGCGGGTGAGCCCGAGAAACAGCGAGTCGTAATATTGCAAAAACGAATCGGCCGGCGACTTGACCGTCTTGCCGACGGGCGCCTTGGTCACCGCGACCGCCGCCGTCGCGAACGTCGAGAGCACGACTGTCGAGAGCACGATGAGCTTCTTCATGGCGCGGGACGATAGCAGACGCGGTTGGTGCGCAAAACCGTTTCGTGATTAGGTGTCGTCATGAGATTTCGAACGCTGGGTAAGAGCGGGCTGCGGGTGTCGGAGATCGGCTACGGCGCGTGGGCCATCGGCGGCGCCATGTGGGGCGGGCGGCGCGACGAGGACGCGCGCGTGGCGCTCGAGCGCGCCTACGAGCGCGGCGTCAACTTGATCGACACCGCGCTGGTCTACGGCGAAGGCCACTCGGAGCGGCTCGTCGGCGAGTTCCTGCGCGCGCACCGCGACGTGGCGGTGGCGACCAAGGTGATGCCGAAGTCGTTCAACTGGCCGGCGCGGCCGGGCGCGAAGCTCGCCGACAATTTTCCCGCGGCGTGGATCCGCGAGTGCTGCGAGAAGTCGCTGGCCAACCTCGGCGTCGAGCGCATCGACGTGCTGCAGCTGCACGTGTGGGCCGACGCGTGGACCGACGAGGACGAGTGGTACCGCGCGATGACCGCGCTGCGCGACGAGGGCAAGATCCGGCTCATCGGCATCTCGATCAACTCGCACGACCCGGCGTCGGCGGTGCGCGTGGTGCGCGCCGGGCGCGTCGACGCGCTGCAGGTGTTCTACAACATCTTCGATCAGTCGCCGGAGGACGAGCTGTTTCCCGCGTGCGTCGAGCACGGCGTGGGCGTGCTGGCGCGCGTGCCGCTCGACGAGGGCAGCCTGTCGGGCAAGCTCACGCGCGAGACGAAATTTCCCGCGGGCGATTTTCGCGCCGAGTATTTCGGCGGCGCGCTGCTGGCGCAGACGGTGGATCGCGTCGAGGCGCTGCGGCCGATCGTCGAGTCGGCGGCGACGTCGCTGGCGCGCGGGGCGCTGCGCTTCTGTTTGTCGCACCCGGCGGTCTCGACGGTGATCCCCGGCATGCGCAACACGCACCAGGCCGACGAGAACACCGCCGCCTCCGACGACGGCCCGCTGCCGCCCGAGGTCTTGCAAAAGCTCCGCGCTCACCGCTGGGTGCGCAAGCCCTACTGACCCGAGCGCGCGCGTGAGCGTCCGGTCGATCGCCGTCGTTTCGCTCGCGCTGGCCGCGTGCGCGAATCCGGGCGCGACCGCGGTTCCGCTCACGTCGAGCCGCGCGGCTCCCATTCTGCTGTTCAATGGAACCGGAACGTCTCCCAATGACGTCGCGGCCGTCGAAGTCGTCTTGAACGACAACCATCTCGAATACTCGACGGTGAATTCTTCGCAGCTCAATGAACTGAGCGAAGCGCAGCTCCGCGCGCACCGCCTGCTGATCGTTCCCGGCGGCAATTTCGAGATCATCGGCAACAACCTCACGCCGGGCGCGACGGCGAACGTGCGCAACGCGGTGCGGAACGGCTCGAGCTACCTGGGAATCTGCGCGGGCGGGTTCTTCGCCGGAGACTCCCCGTACAACGGCTTGAACCTGACGTCGGGCGTGCGGTTCGGCTTCTACGCCGACGAGAATCGCGGGATCCGCAAGGCGGCGGTGGCGATCACCGGCGCGGGGACGCCGCCGCTCGAGCAATATTGGGAGGACGGCCCGCAGCTCGGCGGCTGGGGCGCGGTGGTCGCCAAATATCCCGACGGGACGCCCGCCGTCGTCGAGGGGATGGCCGGCGGCGGCTGGGTGATCCTCTCGGGCGTTCATCCCGAAGCGCCCGAGAGCTGGCGCCGCGGAATGCGCTTCTCGACGCCGGCCAGCGCCGACCACGCCTACGCGGGCACGCTGATTCGCGCGGCGCTGAACCGGACGTGGCTACCGCACTATTGACGCTTAATTTTTAATCAAAGTTTACGGCAAAACTCGCGTCAATCGCTCTTGGGGCGGCGGCGCTGCCATTCGGTGCGCTGCACGACCGGAAGCTGGAGCGCGCGCTCGCGTTCGAGGTCCAGGTTGCCGACGTGCAGGCTGAGCGCGGTCTGCACCCACTTGTAGATCGACGCGGTGAACAGGCGCGCGAACTTCTCGGTCCACGCCCGCAGCCGCGCCGGATCCTCGTCGGGAAACAGCGCGCCGAGCGCGGTCTCGACCTCCTCGGGCGCCATCTTCTCGCCGGCGTAGAGCGCGAAGCAGGCGTCGAGCACCGGGAACGGCATCAGCTCCTTCTCGTCCTCCTGATCGTCGGCCAGCTCGGCCGACGCCGGCTTGAGCAGCGTCAGCCGGATGCCCTCCGACTGCGTCTTTTCGTAGAGGTAATCGAGCAGGTAATTGACCACCGTTTTGGGCAGGTTCGCGATCAGCGCCAGCGCGCCCTCCATGTCGCCGCCGATGGTGGCGTAGCCGACCGCCTTCTCGCTCATGTTGCTGGTCTGGAGGAACAGCCCGCCGGCGGCGTTGGCCCAGGTCCACATGCGCTCGGCGCGCACGCGGGCCTGCGCGTTCTGCCGCGCCACCGAGGTGAGCGATTCGCCGGGCTGGAGCATCTTCTCGACGGCGGCGAGCTCGCGCTCGAACGCCTCGTCGACGCTGACGACGGCGAACGGCGCGCCCACCTCGGCGGCGGCGCGCTCGGCGGCGGCGGCGGTCTCCTTGGACGAGTAGCGCGTCGGCAAGAAGAACGCGCGCAGCAGCTCGCCGGCCTTGGCGCGCCGGCCGCTCTCGTCGAGCGCGGCGAATCGGCGGTCGACGTAGCGGCGCGCGATCAGCAGGCACAAGAGGCTGTCGCGCCCGCCCGAGAGCGCCACGCCGATGCACTTGAATGCGCCCACCTTCTCGAAGTAGTCGCCGAGCCCGAGCTGGAGCGCGTCGAGCAGGTCCTCGCAGAACTCCTCGCGCGCCGGGCGGCGGCCGTCGGGCGCCGGCAGGAAGAAGCTCTTATGCTGCGGTGCGGGATAAATCAGCCCGTCGCGCGGCGCCGTCGAGGGCACGCGCACGCGGCGGGCCAGCGGCGCGGTCTGCGCGTACGCCTCCTGGTCGTTGCGCCACGTGGTGTTCTCCAGGCGCAGGCGGCGCGTGCGATCGAGATCGACGGTGACCGCGGCGAAGCCCTCGCGAAAGCGCGGCGCCTCGACGAGCAGCCGGCCGTTCTGTGCCACGAAGCCGCCGCCGTCGAAGATCAGCCCGTCGTTGGCGCCGACCAGGTTGGCGTAGGCCACGGTCGCCTGGTTGTCGCCCGAGCGCGTGGCGATCATCTCGCGGCGCGTAGCCAGCACGCCGAGGCGGAACGGCGACGCCGAGACGTTGACCACCAGCTCCGCGCCGCCATAGCAGCGGCGGCGCATCGGGCCGTCGGGCGACCACAGATCTTCGCAGACCTCGAGCGCGACGGTGCCGAAGTCGAGCTCGAACAGGAGGTCGCCGAACGGCACGCCGCGCACGTCGTCGACGAGGCCGGGCGCGCCGCGCGCCAGCGTGCGCCCCTCGTAGAAGACGTTGTACGTCGGTAATTTTTCTTTCGGGCACAGGCCGTGGACGCGGCCGCCGTGCACCAGCGCGGCGCAGTTGTAGACGCCCGGGCCGCGCGCGACGGTGACGCCGACCACCAGCGCCGTCGAGAGCGCGGCGGTCTCGCCGGCGAAGCGCTCGAGCTCGGCCCACTGCGCCTCGACGAAGGCGCGCCAGTGGACCAGGTCCTCGGGCGGATAGCCGCTCACCAGCTGCTCGGGGAAGCCGGCGATGGTGGCGCCGTCGTGGGCGGCGGCGTGCGCCAATTCGAGCGCGCGGCTCACGTTCGAGGTCACCGCGCCGACGGTGGTGTCGACGCTGCACAGCGCGATGCGGATCAGCCTCATGCGTCGCCTCTCATGCGTCGCCGTTCATGCGCGGGCTCCATACGCAGCTTCGGCTAATTGTCGGATCAACGCAACCAGGCCGTCGGAGGCCACCAGCGGCCAGGGCTCGTCCGCGGGCTGGATCGAGCGCAGGTGCGCCGGCAGCGCCTGCCACTGCGCGCGCACGTAGGCGCGGCTCTCGTCGAGCGGCGGCAGCGGACGCACCAGCTCGCGGTCGCGCCACAGCGGCTCGAGCAGCGCGCGGCCGCCCGACGGCGCCGCCTCGCGCTCGAGCGCCACCAGGTCGTGATCGGCGAAGCGCCACACCTGCAACTCGCCCGGCAGCGTGGCCTTGCCCGAGCCGCGCGACAGCTTCATCGTCAGCTGCCCATAGCCGTTCACCACCAGCTTGGCGACCGCGCCGATGCCGGTCGCCGAGTCGGGCGAGCAGCTGATGTTCTCGCCGACGCCGAAGCCGTCGGCCAGCCTGGCCAGGCCGCGCACGCGCCACTCGTCGAGCGCGTCGGAGACGAAGATCTTGGCGTGCGTCGCGCCGAGCTCGTCGAGCAGCGCGCGCGCCTCGGCCACGCTCTCGGGCGTGACGTTCGAGTCCATGCGGATGCCTTGCAGGCGCCCGCCGGTGGCGGCGACCGCGCGGCGGATCCCGCGCTCGGTGTCGTAGGTGTCGATCAGCAACGTCGCGGCGGCGGGGAACGCGTGGTAGAAGCCGGCGAACGACTCTTGTTCCGTCTCGCCGACAGGAACGTCGGGGCGCGCGCACGCCTGCACGGCGAAGTGATCCATCGTGCCGGTGGCGGGGACGCCGTAGACGTGCTGCGCGGCGAGGTTGGACGTCCCGGCGCAGCCGGCGAGATACGCGGCGTAGGCGGCGTCGATCGCGGCGGCGGGATGGGTGCGGCGCGTGCCGAACTCGAGCACCGGCTTGCCGGCGGCGGCGCCCACCACGCGCGCGGCCTTGGACGCCACCATGCTCATATGGTTGATCCGACACAACCAGGGCGTCTCGATCAGCTTGGCGCGCATCATGTCGGTGCGCACCTGGAGCATGGGTGTGTAGATCTTGAGCGGCGCGCCGAAGATCGAGATCGGTTTGCCGTCGCTGGAGAGCGCGGGGCCGGCGAACGCGATGGTGCCCTCGGGGAGCGCGTCGATGTCGCCGGCGAAACCGTCGAGGCCGCGCAGCGCTTCTATTAATGAGGGGCGCGCGGTGAGCGCGGGGCCGATCAGCGGGTGGCCGGTGAGCGTGCGCAGCTCGTCGGGCTCGAAGCGCATCTGGCGCGCGTGCTCGACGATCGAGCGCAGGCCGCAGAACACCACGTAGTTGCGCGCCGCCGGCAGCTTGCGGAAGAAGAAGCTCATCACCACCCGCTGCGCCAGGCGATCGGCGTCGGCGTGCGCCACCAGCGTGGTGAGCTGGTAGGCGTCGAGGCCGAGCGTCGAGAGGCTCACGACCGCGCCTCGCTGGTTTCGCGCGCGCTGCGTGCGATGAGCGCGGCCGAGTCGAGCAGCTCGACGCCGGCGGCGGCGAAGGCGCGATCGTCGGCGGCGCGGTGGCGCGCGTCGACGGCGCGGGTGAGGTCGTCGAGCACGAAGGTCTCGAAGCCCTCGGCGGCGGCGTCGAGCGCGCTGTGCTTGACGCAGAAGTCACGCGCCAGCCCGGCGACGAACACGCGGCGGATGCCGCGCGCCTTCAGCCACGCGCCGAGGCCGGTGGTCGCGCGTGCTCCGTCGGGTCCGAGGTTCTCGCGGAAGGCGCTGTAGGAGTCGACGTCGCGGCGCGTCCCTTTGCGTAGGATCAACGCAACCGAGTCGTCGGGCAGCGCGGGGTGCAGCGCCGCGCCGGGCGCGCCCGCCAGGCAGTGATCGGGCCACAGCGTCTGCTCGGCGCCGTAGAGCGGGACGGTCTCGAACGGGCGGCGGCCGTGCGTCGAGGCGAACGAGACGTGGCCGCGCGGGTGGAAGTCCTGGGTGGCCACCACCGTCGAGAAGCGGCGCGCCAGCGCGCCCAGCGGCGCGGCGATGCGATCGCCCTCCTCGACCGCCAGCGCGCCGCCGGGCATGAAGTCCGGCTGCAGATCGATCACCAGCAGCGCGTCCGTTCGGTCGTCGAGGTCCATGACTGCGCCCTCCCTGCTAGTTACGTAATACTGACAATAACTATAGTCAAGTGAGGACCGCCACCTCCACCGGCTTGCGGTGGGCGAAGCGGAACAGCCGCGCCGGGCGGTGCGCGCGGCCGGTGCGCAGCTCGCCGGTCTCCTCGACCAGGTCGATCTCGCGGATGCGCCGGCGGAAGTTGCGCGCGTCGAGCGGGCGACCGAGGATCGCCTCGTAGACCCGCTGCAGCTCGCCGAGGGTGAAGCGCTCGTCGAGCAGGCTGTAGGCCACGTTGGTGTAGGCCAGCTTGGCGCGCAGCCGCTTGACGGCGTAGCCGGCGATGGCGCGGTGATCGAACGCCAGCGGCGGCAGGCGCTCGGCGGGGAACCACCCGATGGCCGAGTATTTGTCAGTCGTACGCAACTGCGCGGTGGGCGGGATGAGCGCCAGGTGGGCCACCGAGATGCAGCGGCCCTGCGGGTCGCGGTCGGGGCGCGAGAAGGTGTAGAGCTGCTCGAGGTAGACCTTGGCGAGGCCGGTCTTCTCGGCCAGCTCGCGGGCGGCGGCGTCCTCGACCGACTCGGCGGCGCCGATGCGGCCGCCGGGCAGCGCCCACTTGCCGGTGAACGGCGCGCGCTTCATGCGCAGGAGCAGCACGTGCAGCTCCCCCTTCTGCACGGTGAACACCGCCACGTCGACGGCGACGCCCATCAGGGTCGGGGCGTGGAGCATTTTGTCACTATAACAAAAGTATTCGGCTAGACCGCGGCGATCAGGCCGTCGGAGGTCCAGCGCAGGAGCAGCTCGAAGGCGACGCGCGGGGCGTCGTCGGCGGGGACGCGGGCGCTCACCAGGTCGCAGACGGCGCCGAACGGGCGGCCGGCGGCGGCGAGATCGAGCGCGTCGGACTCCAGCTTCTCGACGGGGCGGTGGAAGACGGCGCAGTCGTGGCGCCAGACGAGCAGGGTGCGCGGCGCGCGCGTGGGATCGATCGGCGGGTGGCCGCCCTCGACGGCCCGCCAGGTCTCGTCGACGGCGTAGAGCGTGCGCAGGCGCGCGTGCGCGGGGATGAGCGGCAGCGGCAGCGCGGCGAACGCGTCGGGGTCGAGCGCGCGCAGGGCGTCGACGGTGACCAGCGGCGCGTCGGCGGCGTCGAACACGTCGAGGCGCGTCCACTCGAGGCGCGCCAGCTCGGCCAGCCACGGGCGCTCGCCGGCGAGCGCGTGCTCGGCGAGGAACGACGGCAGGCGCGCGCCCACGTCGCGGATCGAAGGGTGCACGGGCGGGCACGCGGCCAGGTAGTCGGTGATCAAGTTGTGGAAGCGATCGGGTCCGGTGAGCGCGGCCAGCGACGGGAAATCGTCGCGCAGCACGTCGAGGATGCGGAAGAAGTACATGTTGGCGTAGATGTCGAGGCGCTCGACCGGCGAGCGGCGGGCGTCGCCGCGGACGATCTCGGCGAGCGCGGCTTCGTCGAGGCCGAGCGCGTCGAGGCCGGCGCGCACGCCGGCGGGCGCGGTGATGAGCGCGTGCAGGCGCTCCTGGACCGCGCGCAGCGACGGGGCGGCCGACGGCGCGCGCGGCGCGGGCGGTTTCACGCGGGCTCCTGCGACTGCGCCTGCGGCAAAATGCCGCGCTCGATCTCGGCGGCGCGCCGCGACTCCTCGACGACGCGCTCGAGCGGCGGGATCTCATCGTCCCATTCGATCAACGTCGAGACGCGGCCGAAGCGCTCGACCGCGTGCGCGTACAGCGACCAGACCTCGTCGCACACCGGGTGATCGTGGGTGTCGAGCTTGAGCGGGCCCGACTCGCTGTGGCCGGCGAGGTGGAACTGGCCGACGCGATCGGCGGGCAGCGCGTCGAGGAACGCGCGCGCGTCGAAGCCGTGGTTGTGCGCGCTGACGAACACGTTGTTGACGTCGACGAGCAGGCCGCAGTCGGCGCGCTCGCACTGGGCGGCGAGGAACTCCTCTTCGCGCAGCGTCGAGTGCGCGAAGGTCAGGTAGCTCGACACGTTCTCGACGAGGATCCGGCGCTTCAGGCGATCCTGCACGCGGCGCACGCGCGCGGCCACGTGCTCGAGCGCCTCCTCGGTATAGGGCAGCGGCAGGAGATCGTGGACGTGGCGGCCCGAGACGCTGGTCCAGCACAGGTGATCGGAGATCCACGCCGGCTCGATCTCGTGCTGGAGCGCGTCGAGCGAGGCGAGGTAGCGCTCGTCGAGCGCGTCGGTGGAGCCGAGCGACAGCGACACGCCGTGCAGCACCACCGGCCAGCGCTCGCGCACCGCGCGCAGCACGCGCCGCGGGTTGCCGCCGGGCGCCATGAAATTTTCGCTGATGACTTCGAACCAGTCGATGGACGACGCCGGCGACGGGCGCGCGCCGCCGTCGAGCACCGCGGCGTAGTGCTCGGTGCGCAGGCCGATGCCGTGGCCGAGTCGCGGCAGGTCGATCATGGACGCCGGAAAATCGCGGCCCCGCCGAGCGTGCCCGGCGAGGCCGCGTTCGTCAGCGCTACTTGACGACCTTGCCCTTCTTGGCCGTGCACTCTTTCTCGTCCTTGGCGGTGATCCAGCCCTTGCCCTTGCAGCCGTTCTGGCCCGAGCAGCCGTTCGTCGCCGACTTGCACTCGCCCTTGCCGTTGCACGCATTGGCGCCCGCGCACTTGACGCCGCCGGTGTCGGCCGCCAACGAGACCGCCGGGATCGCCGACGCAAACATGCCCGCGACCGCCGCCGCTACGAATGCACCCTTCATCGTCATCTCGCTCTCCTTGGAAGGTTGGTCCTGTGAGTCGTACGCCACAGTCGTAGAAAGTTACGGAGAGCGCAAGAGGCCGGTTTTTTGTTGCGGTGCAAAATAAAAGCGCGGGGAGCTCCTGGTGGGGCTCCCCGCGCCAAAGCTAGACGTTGTCGGCTAGCGTTCTACCGGCGGCGTTCTACTGGCAGGTGGCGTTGACGCAGGACTGGCCCGCGGCGCAGTCGCCGGCGAGGTGGCACTGCGGCGAGACCTCGAGCTGCGACTCGCAGTAGCCCATGTTGCAGATGGGGGCGTTCGCGCAGCTCGCGCAGTCGGTGCCGGTGTAGCAGCGGCTGCGGCAGACGGCGTTCACGCACTCGGCGCCGGCGGGGCAGTCCGCGCTCAGCTTGCACTGCGCGACCTTGCGGATGTCCGGCTGGCACACGCCGCCCGAGCAGAAGTCGGCCGCGTTGGCGCAGGCGGTGGTGGCGCTGCACGCCGCGTGGCAGGTGGCGTTGATGCAGGTGCCGCCCGAGGCGCAGTCGGTGTTGAAGACGCACTGGGCGGGGCTCGGCGCCGTGCCCGAGACGCAGTGGCCGCCGGCGTCGCACGCCTGGCCGGTGCCGCAGTCGGCGGCCGTCGAGCAGGCGCGCTCGCAGGCGCCGTTCACGCACAGGCCGCTCACGCCGCACTCGTAGTTGAAGGTGCAGGCGGTGGCCGGGTTGACCGTCGTGCCGGGCTTGCACTGCCCGTTGCCGCAGACGAAGCCGGCGGCGCAGCTCGCGTCGCTGGTGCAGCTGCCGCCGCTCGACGACGGGGCGCAGGTGCCGCCCTGGCAGGTGAAGCCCGAGCCGTAGGTGGCGCAGTCCGCGTCGACCTTGCACAGGCCGGTCTCGGTGCACTTGCCGTTCGCGCAGTAGCAGCCGGGCGCGCAGTTCGCGCTCGACGTGCACGAGGTGGCGCCGGGCACGCAGGTGTGGCGCGCATCGCAGACCATGCCGGCGCCGCAGTCGGCGGTGGTGGAGCAGATCACGCTCGGCAGGCACTGCTTGGTCGTCGGATGGCAGAAGTAGCCGGTGGCGCAGTCGGTGTCGGTCATGCACGAGTTGCCGGGCCCGCCGTCGGGGTTCGAGCCGGGCATGCACGAGTGGCGCGAGACGTCGCAGATCATGCCGCTCGAGCAGTCCGCCGTGGTGTCGCAGAAGCCGCCCTCGGTGCAGGTGCCGTTGGCGGCGCAGTAGCAGCCCTGCGCGCAGTCGGACTGCGAGGAGCAGTTGGAGCCGGTGTTGGGCGGCGTGCCGTTGCGCGAGCAGCCGTTCTCGTCGCACCGGTAGCAGCCGGTGTCGTCGCAGTACGTGTAGAACGGATCGGGATGCTCGAACAGCTTACAGCCCGACGCGAGCGACAACAGCGGGAGAGCCACCCACAAGACGCGCTGCATTGCAGTCCTCCGGTTCATTCGGGGAGCGGCAAGAGCAGCGTTTGTGCCAAGCTGGCAAGCGGTCGCTGAGAGTGGTCGGCGAGGGGTCGGGCGGGGCTCGTGAACGGCGCTTCACACACGCCGTGTATCTTTGAGTTGGCGATCGTTTAGGGAGGAGCGTGCCGCTCCTCCCCGTCGGGCAAAGCCCGCCGGGGCCCCTCCTCTGCTACGGCGCGACCCCGCGCCGACGCGCGCTTTGCGCGCTTGAAAAGCGCACGGTCGAGCCGCCGAGGGGTCGACGCTAGCGGGCGTTCACGGCGCGGATGGTCTCTTTCAGGCTGTGCTTGGGCCGGAAGCCGAGGGTCTCGCGGGCGCGGGTCCCGTCGACCATGCAGACGTAGCGGATGTGATCCAGCTCCGGCACCGGAAACGACGTCAGCTTGCCCCGCCACAGCGCCGTCAGCAGCGGCATCGCCAACGGGTGCGGCACCGGGATCGTCTTGCGCCCGAGCTCCTGCAGGATCGTCGACAGCGGCACCTCGCCCGGTCCGACGACGTTGAAGATCCCGCGCGTGCCCGGCTTGAGCGCGCAGCAGATCGCGTCCACCACGTCGTCCTCGTGGATCACCTGCACCATCGGATCGAACCCGAGCAGCGTCGGCACGTACGGCAGCCGCAGGTAGTTCGACGGCGCGTTGCGCACGCCGCCGAGGATGTGCACCGGCCGCAAGATCACCGTCTCGCACTCCTGCTGCTTCCAGAAGAACGACGACGCCAGCATGTCGACTTCGATCAGGTCGCGGATCGCGGGAAAGTGCTGGCCCGCCATGAGCGGCGCGTCTTCGGTCAGGAACTGCGGGTTGTCGGGCCGCGGGCCGTAGACGTTCGCCGACGAGAGCACGATGACTTTCGGCACGCCGTACGAGGCGCAGGCGTCGAGCAGGCGCGCGGTGCCCTGCACGTTCCACGAGTGGTGCTCGGCCTCGCCCTGCCGCGGGTCGTGCATCACGCCCATGTGGATCAGCGCGCGCACGTCGCCGGCGCGAAAAACGTCGCGCGCTTTTTTCGAGCGCAGATCGACCTGGTAGTGCTCGACGTCGCGCGGCCGCCCGGGGAACTCGCGCCGATCGATCCCGACCACGCGCCCGTCGCCCTCGCGGTGCAGCCGGCGCACGACCAGACGTCCGAGCCGGCCGGCGATTCCGGTCAGGACGATCTTGTCGCGCTTCGACTCCCCGTTGCCCCGCCTCGCCATCGCCTC
The DNA here is from genome assembly GCA_035652295.1 of Polyangia bacterium. Lineage (GTDB taxonomy): Bacteria > Myxococcota_A > Polyangia > Palsa-1104 > Palsa-1104 > DASREC01. The sequence continues at coordinate 1,599 of DASREC010000451.1, read as the reverse complement.
ACCAGAAGATGTGCCTGCGTTCCTTCAGCCCGATGCGGATCATGCTCTGGATCTCGTTGCGCACGTGGCGCACCTTCTCCTCGAGCACCTCGTCCTCGTCGTCGGCGTCGCCGTCGAACGACAGCGGCTCGCCGAAGTAGATGCGGTACTTCACCGGGTACGGAAGGATCGGGAAGAACGGCGGAAGCGGCAGCACCGGAAACGCCGGCGCGCCGATCAGCTTGGCGATCGACTTGACGTTGACCGCCGGCGCCTGCTCCTCGGCGCCGATGACCGCGATCGGCACGATCGGCGTCTTGGTCTCGAGCGCGAGGCGCATGAAGCCGAGCCCGAACTCCTGGAGCTGGTAGCGCTGCGTGAACGGCTTCGAGATCCCCTTGGCGCCCTCGGGAAAAACCAGGATCGCCTCTTCGTCCTCGAGCAGGCGGCGGCAATTCTCCGGCGTGCCGGTGATCTGCCCCCAGCGCGCGAAGATGTACGAGGCGAACGGCAGCGTCTGGACGTACTTCTCGACCATCGCTCGCACGATGCGCGGCGGATCGTGATCGAAGAGCAGCGCGCCGCCGATGCCGATGCCGTCGAACGGGAGCTGGCCCGAGTGGTTCGAGATCAGCAGCACGCGGCCCGGCGGAACCCGCTCGATGCCGTGCGTCTCGACGCGGAAATAGACCTTGTAGAAGAAGCGCGCCATCAGCGCGCCGATCTTTGCCTCGTCGCGGTTGAAGCCGAACGGATCGAACCCGTACTCGTTCTGCCGCGTCGGCAGCGCGCGCAGCTTGGCGCGAAACTGCGGCTCCAGCTTGGAGTCGACCCAGGCCTGGACGCGCGATTTGATCCAGTCGGTGGCGCCCATGGAGAGCGAGAGTTTACAGGAAGACCTGTGGTAGTCTACTGGCCTCATGATCGTCGACGTCCTCTACCAAGGGCTGACGCTCGCCAAGGGGGCGAACGCGCGCCCCGAAGGCGACGCGCTCTACGTCGAGCTGGAGTCGCCGATGCCGGTCGGCACGCACCTGACGATCCGCACGCCCGACGGCGATCGCGCGGGCCGCGTGGCGCAGATCAATGAAGGGAACGGGCCGGGCGTGACCGTGCGCTTCGGCGGCGCGGCCAAGGCGGCGCCCGCTCCCGCCGCCGCGCCCGTCGAGCAGTCGCACGAAGCCAAGAACGGCGAGAGCGACGACGACGAGCCGCAGGACTCGCCGCAGGATTCGCCGCAGGATTCGAAGAAGGGCGGCGGCTCGAAGCGCCCCAAGCGCCGCAAGACCGTGATGGGTCACTAGCCCGGCGTGCGCCGCCTGCGCCACCAGACGATCGCGAACCCGAGCGCCACCACCACCAGCACGCCCGTCGCCACCACCGCGTACGTCTCGGCGATCGCCCGCAGCCGCTCCCAGTGCGTGCCGACGGTGGCGCCGAGCGCGAACAGCAAGAGGTTCCACGCCAGCGCCGACGCCGCGCCGAACGCCAGCACCTTCCACGGCGGCAGGCGCGCCAGCCCCGCGGCCACGAAAAAGAACCCGCGCACCGTCGGCAAAAATCGATTGATGCACAAATACACGGCGCCGTGCCGGGCGAAGCGCGCGATCAGCGCGTCGA
>DASREC010000450.1:0-3152 GCA_035652295.1 Polyangia bacterium | reverse complement strand
CGAATCGCCCTGGTCGCGGGCTCGACGGTGCTGGCGCTGCTGCTCGGCGAGCTCGCCGCGCGCACCATGCTGCGCCTCTCGACCGCGGAGCTGCTGAGCGAGCGTCACGCGCTGGTCGCGCAGCTCCCGAGCCAGCAGCAGGAGCCGGGCCGCGAGCTGCATCCGTACTACGGCTACGTCCTGCCACGCGGCGTGCCGCCCGCGGATCGCGAGGGCTTTCCGTCGAACGGACGCGAACCGCCGTATCGCCGCGAGCCGCGCGAGTTCGTGATCGGGCTGTTCGGCGGCTCGGTCGCGGCGCAGCTCTCGCGTGCACCGGACGCGCTCGTCGATCGGCTGACGCCGGCCCTGCGCGCGCGCGGCTTCGAGCGTGTGTCGCTGCGCTCATTCGCCATCGGCGGGTGGCGCCAGCCGCAAACCTTCGACGCCCTGGCGAAGAACGCGCCCGACCTCGATCTCATGGTCTCGCTCGAAGGCTTCAACGAGATCCACTGGCTCGGCGACGACCGGCTGCGCGGCCATCCCGCCGACTATCCGGCCGGCCAGGTGTACAGCCTTTTGATCGGCGCCGGCCGCGAGGAGGACGTGCTGCTGCGCGCCGAGCTCATCCGCGCCAATCGCGCCGCCGCCGCGTTCACGGCCTGGTTCGACGCCTGGCCGCTCGCGAGCAGCCGAATCGCGCACCTGGTGTGGCGGCTGTATGCGCGGCGCTACCTGGCGCGCGCGACCGCGTTGCGCGCGGCGCTGGAGCAGTCCGCGGCCGAGGAGCGGCACCGCGCCGATGCCGTCCGCAGCGACGAGGAGGTGGTCGCGCGGCGCGATCGCTACTTCGCGCTCTATGAGCACCTGGTGCGCGCCTCACAAGCGATCGCCGAGACCACCGGGACGCTCTTCTTCGACTTCATCCAGCCCAACCTCCACGACGCCGGGGCGAAGAAGCTCTCGGCCGAGGAGCAGAAGCTGGCGGCGATGGATCCGGACCTCGACGGGATCACCACCCGCGGATACCAGCGGCTCGAGGAGATGGTGACCCGACTTCAGAAGCAGGGCGTGCGCATCCATTCGCTCACCAAGCTGTTCCGCGACGTCGCCGAGACCCGCTACATCGACAGCTGCTGCCACTTCAACGACGCGGGCGTGGCGCGGCTCGGCGAGGCGATGGCCGAGCAGATCCTCGCCTCGCACGCGCTCGATCGCGTCTCGCCGCGCCGTTAGCGGCGGCCGAGCGCGTGGATCAAGCGGGCGTCGGCCTCGGCGAGGTCGAAGTTGGCGCGCACTTCCTGAAAGCGCGCGTTGACGAACGCCAGCTCGGCGTCGGAGAGCTCGATGATGTTGCCGACGCCCTCTTTGTAGCGGCCCTCGGCGAGATCGCGCCGCACCCGCGCCGCTTCGACCAGCTTGCGCGCCGCCACCACCGACTCGCGCGCCGAGTCGAGCGCCGCGCGCGCGTTGGCGGTCTCGAGGCGGATCGAGTTGCGGATCTGCCGCTCCTGCGCGAGGAAGGTGAGCTCGTTGGCCTTGGCCTCGCGCATCTGCTCGTAGACCAGGTACGGGTTCATGCCGAAGATCGGGAACGAGAGCGAGGCGGTCACCTGCAGGTTGGTCGCCAGCGACGAGATGTCGGTGCCCGACCAGTTCGGCCCCGCCTGGATGATCAGCGCCGGCAGGAACTGGCCGCGCGCCGAGCGCCACTGCTCGACCATCGAGCGCGCCCGCAGCGTGAGCTCCTTCGGCTCGGGGCGCGACCGGAGCGCCTCGTCGAACAGCGCCGACTGCTCCGGCGCGGGCGCATCGGCGGGCGGCGGCGGCGCGACCAGCTCGAACGGCTTCCACTCGTCGAGCCCGATGGCCGCCGCCAGCGCCGCGTCGGCCGCCTCGAGCGCGCCATGCGCGCGCGCCACCGTCAGCTCGGCCGCCGCCACGTCCGAGTCCGCCGACGCCACGTCGATGCGCGTGCGCGTGCCGACCTCGTAGAACGCGCGCGCCTGCGCCGCGTGTCGCTGCTGCGTGGTGAGCGCGTCGCGGGCGACGTCGACGGAGGCGCGCGCCGCCATCGCTTCGTAGAACGCGACCTTCACGTCGAGCTCGATCTGCTGCAGCGTCGCCTGCGCCGAGAGCCCCTGCGCCTCGACGGTGGAGCGCGCCGAGACGAAGCCGTAGGCGGTCTTGCCCCAGTCGAACGCGGTCCAGTAGATGCCGAGCGCACCGACCCAGTAACTGTAAGGCGTGTAGTCCGGCGGCGGCAGCGACGACGTCGACGACGCGGACGACTTGAGGGCGCGCAGGAAGCCCGGCGTCGGCGCGAAGTTCGCCGTCTGCGGCTGGTAGCTGAACGTCCCGGTGATGCCGGGGAAGAAGCCGGCCCGCGACTCCTCGAGCCGCGCCCGCGCCACCGCGATCTGCGCCTGCGCCAGCGCGAGGTTGGGATGATGCTGGCGCGCCATGCGCAGCGCATCGTCGAGGGAGAGCGGGGCGGCCAGCGCGACCGACGGCAACAGGAGAAGAAGGAAACGCACCGTGGCTTTGATGCCATACGGTCGGATTCCGACGCAAGCGCGCTGACAAAGATCGCAACCCGCGGTCCGCGACGCGTCGGGCGGGCCGCGCCTCCCCGTCGCCGCGTGACACTTTTGTCAGATTCTCCCGTCGAGAGCCGCGGCGTATTTTGGCTTTCGAAGCTGGAGGGGAAAATGCGGCTCGGGGCGGCGCTCGTGTTGTCGGTTCTGGCGATCTCTTGCGATTCGTCGTCGCCGCAGGAGGGACCGCCGCTGGGCGGCGTGGGCGGCGGCAGCTTCGATCCGTGCTCGTCGAATCCGGTGGCCGGGTTCGATCCGGTGCAGGCCGGCCTGCCCAAGTGCTCGATGGATTGCGCCATGCACTGCGTTCCGGCCGATTCGGTGCCGCAAGCGGTCGGCGCCAACCTCGAGATGTGCGACGACTCGGGCACGCCCGGGCTCTGTCTGCCCGACGTCGGCATCGAGCAGGGCGCCGCGTTCATGCCGCAGAGCTGCGTCTCGTCGGTGGGCAAGGCGCCCGGCGTGTGCCTGACCAAGTGCATCCCGCGCGTCGCCAACGATCCGCAGGCGGCGCTGCTCGGCCAGGACGGCTGCCGCGACGACGAGCTGTGCGTGCCGTGCATCAATCCGATCAGC
>DASREC010000449.1:0-2150 GCA_035652295.1 Polyangia bacterium | reverse complement strand
CGGAGCAGCACTGGGCGGGGATCGACGCGGCACATTGCAAGAATCTCTTCGTCCGCAACCAGAAGGGCACGCGCCACTACCTGCTGATCCTACCGGTCGCGAAGAAAGCCGATCTCCGCGCGATTGCCGATCAGATCGGCGACGGTCGCCTCAGCTTCGCGTCGCCCGAGCGCCTCATGACGCACCTCGGCGTCACGCCTGGATCGGTTTCGCCCTTCGGACTCATCAACGACACCGCGCACGCCGTCCGGGTCGTGATCGACCGCGACCTGCAGACCGCGCCGCGCCTCGCGTTCCACCCCAACATCAATACCCGGACGTACGTCATCGCGGCGGCCGATTTCGAACGCTTCCTCGCGGCGTGTGGCAACGACGTCAGGTTTCTGACGATGTGACGGTTCGATCGCCTGTTCAAGCGTGACCTGCCCTGTCACAGCCTCCAAGTATCCTGGTCCCGTTGCGAGGAGGTCGGGCCGATGGGGATGGTGCAAGACACTGAATACGAATGGGTTGCGTTTCCAGGCGGCGAGCTGGAAGGGCAGACGCCCAAAGCGCTGTGCCCAGCCTGCCGCGCGGCCCTGAAACGCGCCGCCACCGCGCCGAGCGCGAGCACCCCAGAACCTGAGCACCGCCGCACCAGCACCAAGGCACCCGGGCACTCAGGCACCCTGGCACCGCGAAGGCTCTGCTTCGCTTGCTACCGCGCCGAGCTCGATCGCCGGCGTGCGCTCAGCGCTGCCGGCGAGCTCGACACGGCGACCGAGGCGCGGTTTCAGTACGCGCTGCCGTTCGAGCCGGTCAACACGAGCCGTCTGGCGGCGTTGAAGTTCGAGCGCGCGGCGGCGCGCGACGCCGCGCGCGACGGAACGGGCGTCTACGTCGAGCGCCGGCGGCGCGCGCAGATCGATGCGCGGCACGCGCTGCACGCGATCGTCGCCGGCATCCACGCGCGACACGCGCCGGCGGCGCTCCGCGATCGGTTGATCGCGTCGGCGACGCGCGCCGCGGAGCTGCAGCTGCCGGACGCGTGGCTGCCGTTTGTCGTCTCGCGCTGATTCGTTCATGCGATACTGGGGCGCCACTTGGACATTGCTTTCGTCGTCACGCTGACGCTCGGCCTCGCGCTCGGCGCGTTCGTCGGCTGGCTGCTCGGGCGCGGCGGCGCCGTGCGTCTGCAGACCGAACTGGAGACCACGCGGGCGGTCCACGCCGAGCGCCTGAAGGCGTATCAGGAATCGGATGCGCGGCTGCGCGACACGTTTTCCTCGCTGTCGAAGTCGGCGCTCGCCGCCAACAGCGAAGAGTTCCTCAAGCTGGCCGAAACACGGCTGAACCAATCGCGCAGCGAAGCGACGTCCGACATCGAGGCGCGCCGCCAGGCGATCGAAGCGCTGCTCGCGCCGATGAAGACGACGCTCGACAAGGTGGAGCGCGAGATCACCGACGCGGAGCGCCGCCGCGCCGCCGCCGGCGCGACGCTGCTCGAGAAGATCGCGTCGCTCGACTCGGTGGGGCAGAACCTGCGCGACGAAACGCGCCGCCTCACCGACGCCCTCAAGCGCCCGGGCGTCCGTGGGCGCTGGGGTGAACTGCAGCTGAAGCGCGTCGTCGAGCTCGCCGGCATGGTCGAGCACTGCCACTTCAGCGAGCAGCAGACGATTCAAAGCGAAGAGGGGCGCGTGCGGCCGGACGTCGTCATTCAACTGCCGGGCGGCAAGCAGGTCATCGTCGACGCGAAGGTGCCGCTCGACGCCTACCTGCGCGCGCTCGAAGCGCCCGACGAGGACACCCGACTCCGCCTGCTCGCCGATCACGCGCGCCAGGTGCGTGCGCATATGTCGCAGCTGTCGGCGAAGGGGTACTTCGGCAAGGTGGCCGTCACCCCAGAGTTCGTCGTCATGTTCCTGCCGGGTGAGATGTTTTTCAGCGCCGCGCTCGAGCAGGATCCGACGCTCATCGAATTCGGCGTCGACAAACGCGTCATCCCGGCCAGCCCGACGACGCTCATCGCGCTGCTGCGGGCGGTGGCGTACGGGTGGCAGCAGGAGGCGGTCGCGCGCGACGCGCAGCAGATTGCCGACACCGGGCGGAAGCTGTACGAGTCGGTCGGCAAGCTGGCCGAGCATTTCGACCGGCTGGGGCAGCGGCTG
>DASREC010000448.1:0-11293 GCA_035652295.1 Polyangia bacterium | reverse complement strand
AATCGGGAGCGCCGCCCGACTCCGGCCCGAGGTTCTCGACGCCGACCAGCCGCCCGATCGCCTCCGCGTCCGCCTCGACGTGGCAGCGCGCGCCGCGAAACGCCTGCGCGATCGCGAGCAGCCCGCCTTGCTGCCGCACCTGCTCCGGCAGATCGGAGAGCTGCTTGGCGCGCGACTTCTCGATCGGCAGCGCGATCGACACCGCGCGCCCCGAGGTCATGTCGACGACGGTGAGCGACTTGAGCACGTCGCGGATCTGATCGGGACGCACGCGGATCTTGAGCACGTCCTCGTCGATCTTGCCGCGCCGCTCGAAGTAGCCGATGCCGTTCTGGTACAGGACCGCGCGCGTGACCTTGAGCTCGTGCGGGCGCTCGGCGAGCATCGCGCCGCCGCATCCCGATGCCACGAGCGCCGCCCAGACCACCATCGATGTCCTCATGCGCGTCTGTCCTCCCGACGGCAGCTTACCTCAGCTCGCGCTATCATGGGGCGGTGAGATCGCTCGCCGCCGCCGCGCTGTTCGCCGTCGCGTGCGGCGGCGCGCCGGGCGGTGACGGTCGTGACGGCGGCGCGCGCGACGGCGGCGACGCGGGCGTCGACTGCACGCTGCCGCGCCAGCTCATCGGCTCGCCGTATCAGCTTCGCTACGATCAAGCGGGCTATCTCGCGAACGGGGAGCGCTGGGGCGTGTTCGTCTCGCCCGGGCTGCCGGCGCCCGGCTACCGCGTGTACGATCTCGCGGCGCAGTGCTTCGTCGGCGGCGGCACCGCCGGCCCGCGCGTGCTCGACGTGATCAGCCGCGCCGGCTCGAAGCTCACCGGCGACCGCGCCGATCTGTCGGCGATGACCGGCGGCAACTACCTGGTGGTGCTCGACGACGGCACGCGCTTCGGCCCGATCGCCGTCGGGCCCGCGGTCTACGCCGAGGTGGTGCCGCAGCTGGTCCATTTTTTTGCAGCGCAGCGTTGCGGCCCCACCACCAAGGCGATCTCGCAGCACGGCCCGTGTCACCTGTTCGCGTCGCTGGCGAACGCGCACTCGGGCGACGGTATCGCCGTCGACGACGGCTACGCGGGACCGGTCACCGCCACGATCGGCCCGCAGGTCGACGCCGAGGGCGGCTGGCACGACGCCGGCGACTACCTCAAGTTCGTCGGCACCACCGCCTACGTGCTCGACGTCGAGCTGCTGGCGCTGCGCGATCACGCGCCCGCGCTCGACGCGAACGGCGCGCTCGCCGGCGAGCTGCGCTGGGGGCTCGACTGGTTGGTGAAGATGATCGCCGGCGCCGAGCCCTATCATCAAGTCGGCGGCGCGGGCGATCACGACGCCGGCTTTCGCCTGCCCGACGCCGATACGCAGACGCCGATCGCCGCGTACGATCAGCGGCCGCTGTTTCGCCTGGCGACGGGCGCGGGACGCAACCTGCTCGGGCGATCGGCGGCGGCGTTCGCGCTCGGCTCGCAGGTGTTCGCGAGCGACGCGGCGTATTCGGCGCAGCTGCTCGCCGCGGCGAAGACGACGTACGCCGCGGCCAAGACGCGCAGCGCGGTGCAGAATCCCGATCCGCCCGACTTCTACATGGAGGATTCGGGCGACGACGATCTCGCGCTCGCGGCAGCGGTGCTGGCGCGCGCGACCGGCGACGCGGCGTTTCTCGCCGACGCGCAGACGTTCGCGCTCGCGCTCGCGCCCGCCGCCGGCACGCCGGTCGGCTGGGACTCGGTCGACGCGCTCGCGCTCTCGGAGGCGGCGCTGGCGCTTCCGCCGGCGAGCCCCGCGCGCGCGCAGCTCGCGCAAAAGCTCGACGCGCTCGCCGCGCCGATCCTCGCCTCGGGCGGCGCGCCCGCGGGCCCCGGCGCCGCGTTTCGCTACGCGCTGCCGTCATTCGGCGACGGCAGCCTGGCCGAGTCGCTCGGCGCCGCCGCCACGTGTCTCGCCGCCCGCCGCGTCGACGCCACGGCGAACGCCGCGTGCGCCGAGGTCGCGCGCTCGCAGCTCCACTGGCTCCTCGGGCAAAATCCGTTCGGCGTCTCGTTCCTCGTCGGCCTCGGGCAAACCAATCCGCAGAACCTGCACCACGCGCTCGCGCAGTCTGCGGGCCTCATGCTGCCGGGCGCGATCGTCGGCGGCCCGACGGCGGCCTCGGTGCTCACCGGCGCGTCGCTGCCGCTGCCGCCCGCGAGCGACGCCTACGCCGCGTGGTCCACCGACGAGCTGCTCTACGAAGACAGCGCCGGCGATTACGTCACCAACGAGCCGGCGATCGATTTCACCGCCGCGCTGGTTTGGGTGCTCGGCGAGTTGAGCTAAGCTCGCGCCGCATGTTGCGCATCGCCAACGCGTCCGGCTTCTGGGGCGATCGGCTCGGCGCCGTCGAGGAGATGGTGCGCGGCGGGCCGATCGACGTGCTCACCGGCGACTATCTCGCCGAGCTGAGCATGGCGATCTTGCACAAGAGCCGGCTGAAAGATCCGCGCGCCGGCTTCGTACCGACGTTCTTGCGGCAGCTCGAGGGCGTGCTCGGCGAGTGCCTCGACAAAAAGATCCGCGTGGTGACCAACGCCGGCGGGCTCAATCCGCGCGGGCTGGCCGAGGCGATCGATCGGCTGGCGCAGAAGCTCGGCCTGCACCCGCGCGTGGCGTACGTCGAGGGCGACGATCTCACCGCGCGCCTCGACGAGCTCGCGCGCGCCGGCGAGCCGCTCGCGCACCTCGATCACGGCACGCCGCTCGAGAGCGCGCCCGGCGAAGTGCTCACCGCCAACGCGTACCTCGGCGGCTGGGGAATTCGCGAGGCGCTCGCGCGCGGCGCCGACCTCGTGGTGTGCCCGCGCGTCACCGACGCAGCGCTGGCGGTCGGCCCGTCGGCGTGGCGCTTCGATTGGCGGCGCGACGACTGGGATCGCCTGGCGGGCGCGGTCGCGGCCGGCCACATCCTCGAGTGCGGCGCGCAGGCCACCGGCGGAAACTACGCGTTCTTCGACGAGGTGCGCGACTGGCGGCGGCTCGGCTTCCCGATCGCCGAGATGCACGAGGACGGCTCGTTCGTGATCACCAAGCACCCGAACACCGGCGGCCTGGTGAACGCCGGCACCGTCACCGCGCAGCTGCTCTATGAAATTCAAGGCGCGCGCTACGCGAATCCCGACGTGGTGGCGCGCTTCGATTCCCTGCGGCTCGTCGAGGAGGGGCCCGATCGCGTGCGCGTCGAGGGCGCGCGCGGCGAGCCGGCGCCGCGCACCGCCAAGGTGGCGATCAACTACGCCGGCGGATTTCGCAACTCGATGACCATCCTGCTCGGCGGGCTCGACCTCGAGCGCAAGGCGCGCATCGTCGAGGAGATGCTGTTCGATGAGCTGGGCGGCAAGGCGCAGTACGCGGCGGTCGACGTGCGGCTCCAGCGCATGGACCGCGAGCACCCGCGCTCGAACGAGGAGGCGCTCGCGTACCTGCGCGTGACGGTGATGTCGCCGGACGCGGAGCTGGTCGGTCGGCGCTTCGCGTCGCGCGTGGTCGAGCTGGCGCTGTCGACGGTGCCGGGCTTCTCGTCGCGTACGCCGCCGGGCGACGCGCAGCCGTACCTCGTGTACTGGCCGGCGCTGGTCGACGCGCGCCAGCTGCGCGAGCGGGTGATCTTCGAGGGCGAGACGATCGCGATCGCGCCGGCGCCGGGCGGCTCGACGGAGGACGCGCCCGCGATCGCGCCGCCGTCGATCGCGCTGCCGCCGCCCCCGTCGGGCGAGACGGTGCGCGTGCCGCTCGGCCGCGCGTTCGGCGCGCGCTCGGGCGACAAGGGCGGCAACGCCAACCTCGGCGTCTGGGCGCGCACGCCGGCCGCGTTCGCCTTCCTGCGCGAGTGGCTCACCGTCGAGCGCCTGAAGTCTCTCCTCCCCGACGTCGCGCCCTTCCCCATCGAGCGCGACGATCTCCCCAACCTGCTCGCCCTCAACTTCTACATCCGCGGTCTCCTCGGCGAAGGCGTCGCCTCCTCCGCCCGCTCCGATCCCCAAGCCAAAACCCTCGGCGAATACTTCCGCGCCGTGCACGCCGATCTTCCGCGCGCGATCCTCTGACGAACGATCACGGACGAAACACCCGCGCGGCTCCCGCCCACGTTGCTTCGTTCGGCGGTACTCAGGCGCTATGCGCCTGCGGCCGTACACCAGTGCCGTGTTGACCGACGGTGGTCGAAACCGTTGACCGCTTCGGCTCGTTTGGGAATCGCGCCCTCCGTTCCGGCGACCGAAGCAACATGGGCTCCGCCGCGCTACTAAGGCCATTCAGCAAACGTCTCCAGAATGGCTCCATTTGCCAATCTGATTCACTTTAAGCGTATTGAGGCGTTTTGAGACTCAACCGAACGGCTAAGTAGCGCGGGCGGACCCGCGTTCGTTTCGCCCGCCGGAACGGAGGCGCGTTTCCCGTCCAAGCCAAAGCGGTCAACGGTTTCGACCACGGTCGGTCAACACGGCACTGGTGTACGGCCGCAGGCGCATAGCGCCGAGTACCGCCGGACGAAACGAATGCGGGGCGCAAGCCCGCGCGTGACTCCCGCAAAGACTTCGTTGGCGCTACTGGACGGCCGAACCGAATAAGCGATCAGCGACGGCATCGAGGTCGGCGTTTTTGACCTCCCAGCCTTTCTTGCTGAAGTAGCGCCTCACTCCTCGCGAGGCGCCTTCGATCTCGAGACAGAAGTCGAAGCCCTGCTCGTCGCAGGTGCGCGCGCGGTAGCGGACGCGCTCCCGCTCGTTCGTGCGCGGAAAGATGATGTCGAGCGTGCCGTCCTCGCGCGCCGACAGGTGGTAGTGGAACAGCTCCCACTTGCCGGTCCACCACGTGCGCGTCGCGAAGTTGCCGAACGGGTGCTCGCCGTCGACGAACAGCGCCTGGAACTCTTCGCGCCCATCGCGCGCCGCGTGATCGATCCAGAAACGATCGAACAGCAACTTCGCGTCGGGCGCGCCGCGCCGCCCCGCGCGCCACGCCAGCGTCCCCGCGATCACCACCAACGCAATCAGCGCCGCCCGCTTCATGCGCCGATTATAAGCGCGCGCTCACTGCCCGTCGATGCACAGCTCGACGGTGTGCACGATCAGATCGTTCGAGCTCGGCCCGGGGTACAGGCGAATGCCGGTCAAGCCCGGATCGTCGCCGACCTGCACGAAGCCGGTGAAGTCGATGCTCTTCCACGCGTACGGGTACACCGACATCGAGTCGGTGGGCGCGAAGTCGTCGCCGTACAGCGGCGACCACGCGTCGAAGCTGCCCGACGCGCTCACGTCGTAGCTGCGGCCATAGACCGAGAACGTGGCGCCGTTGATCTGCGTGAGGCCGGCGACGCTGTAGCGGATCAGGATCCAGTTGCCGCTGCCGAGCTCGATGCCGCCGCCGAAGTTGGTGTCGGTGTACGAGGTCGGGTAGACCGGCACCGCTTCCCAGTTGCTGTTGTCGGGCAGGCCGAACGCGTCGAGGATCGCCTGGGTGCCGCTGCTCTGCGAATAGTGGAAGCGGAAGGCGGCGAAGCCCGGGCCGTGCGTGCACGGCGGACGCGACGGCGTCATGTCGGCGGGCGGCTTGCCGAGATCGCTCGGCGCCGACGAGAGGTCGCTCGACGCCGGCGAAAGATCATTCGCCGACGGCGCGAAGTCATTCGCCGACGGCGCGAAGTCATTCGTCGACGGCGCGAAGTCGTTCGATGCCGGCGATTGATCGGCCGACGCGAGATCGCGCGCGGCCATTCCGCCGTCGAGCGAGCCGCCGTGCGCCAGGTCGGCGCCGCCCGAGTCACGCCCGCTCGACGAGCAGGCGCCCAGCACGAGCACGAAGCAAACGATCCCGCGCAAACGACCTCCTATTAATGAGGTCATTCTACGGGAAGCGGCGCGCGCTCTTCCTACTTGAAACCGTCGAGCCCGGTGTCGCCCTCGGCCTTCGGCTTGTCGCTCGGCGGCTCGGCGACCGGCGCCTCGTCCGCCTCCGGGTCGGGCGGCGGCCGTCGCTGGCTCGCGTCCCGCTCCGGCTCGCGCGGCGTTTTCTTCTTCTGCTCCGACATGGGTCGCAAAATCAGCAAGCCGCGTGCCGCGCGCTACTCGTCGTCCTCGTCGAGCAGCACCGCGCGGCGGATCGCGGCGCGCCCGAACTTGCCCGCGATGCGATCGATGGTCGCGCCGAGCTGCTCGCCCCGCTCCACCTTCGCCTCGTCGAGCACGAGCTGCCGCCGCGCGCCCGCCGGCTCGAGCCCCGACAGGCTCACGCCGGTCAGCCGCACGCCGCGCGCCTCGACGCCGGGGACGTCGCCGAGCAGCTGCCGCGCCGCCGGCCCCACCACGCGCCCGTCGGTGGTGGCGCGCGGAAAGGTCACCCGCCGCGTGGTGCGCTGGTGATCGGCGAACTTGATCTTCACCGTGAGCGTGCGCGCGCGCAGGCCGAGATCGCGCAGCCGCGCGCAGGCGCGATCGGCTTGATCGAGCAGGTGGCGGCCGAGCGCCTCGCGATCGCGCAGGTCGCGATCGAACGTGTCCTCGTGCCCGACCGACACCGGCGCGCGATCGGGGACCACCGCGCGATCGTCCTCGCCCTCGGAGAGCGCGCGCAGGTGGCGCGCGGTGTCGCGGCCGAGCCGCCGCTCGAGCACGTCGAGATCGGCGCGGGCCACGTCGCCGATGGTGTGCAGCCCGAAGGCGCGCAGCTCCTGCTCGGTGACGCGCCCGACGCCCCACAGCCGCGTCACCGGCAGCGGCTCGAGGAACTCGCGCAGCCGCCCGTCCTCGACGGTGACGAGGCCGTCGGGCTTGCCGAGGTCGCTGGCGATCTTCGCCGCGAACTTGCACGGCGCCACGCCCACCGACGCGACCAGGCGCAGCTCCTCGCGCACGCGCGCCTTGATCGCGCGCGCGATCGCCGGCCCGTCGCCGTACAGCCGCTCCTCGCCGGTGACGTCGAGGAACGCCTCGTCGAGCGACAGCCCTTCGACCAGCGGCGAGTAGCGGTGCAGGATGGCGAAGAACTCGCCCGACAGCTCGGCGTAGCGCGCCATGCGCGGCCGCATCACCACCGCGTGCGGGCAGAGCTTGAGCGCCTGCGCCATCGGCATCGCCGAACGCACGCCGTACGGCCGCACCTCGTAGGAAGCGGCGAGCACCACGCCGCGCTGCCGGTGCCCGCCGACCACCACGGGCTTGCCGACGAGCGAGGGATCGTCGCGTTGCTCGACGGAGGCGTAGAAGGCGTCGAGGTCGACGTGCAAGATCGTGCGCTGCACGATCCGAGTCTAGCGCGAACGGGAACGTTTAACGCGATCGTGAACGCGAGCGCGAGCGCGAACGAAGGAGCGCGAACGCGGCCAGCGCGAACGCGAGCGCGAGATCGCTCGACGACGCGCCCGGGATGGTCGCGCAGCCGAACCGCTGCGGCGTGACGGCGCCGCCGCCGACCGCCTTGTGCTCGCCGTCGCGCCCGCCCTGCGGCAAATTGCCGCCGGCCGCGTCGAGCTGCACCGCGTTCCACCGCGACGGCTGCGCGAACGGCGACGCGCCCGCCCAGTCGCGCGACGCGAGCGCGCTCGCGCCGAGATCGTTGAGCGCGAGGTCGAGCCCGAGCGTGCGCCCGGCGTTCGGCGTGACGCCGAGCGCGCTCCACGGAATCGCCATCGCCACGCGATATCCCTGCGACGGCTGCCCGCCGTTGACCACGCCGTTCGCCGTCACCGCGTAGTCGACGCCGAGCGTGACGCTGCGATCCTCGCCCGCGCCGGCGCCGCGCGCGTCGAGCAGATCGCCGGCGGCGGTGACGATCACGTGGCGATCGTCGGCGTCGGGCGCGGGCGAGCGGTCGTGCAGCGGATCGATCAGCAGCTCGACGCCGTCGGCGTTCCACAATTCGCCGTCGCGGCCGGTGCCGATCACGCGCAGCAAGGGATCGGTGACGTCGGCGGCGACGTACAGCGCGGTCTCGTCCCACAGCAGGCGGAACGTCGCCTGCGCGTCGCCGGCGCTCACCGTGACCGCGGTCCCCGTCGAGAACGCCGCCGGATCGCCATGCACGTCGATGGGCGCGGGCGCGCGCGCGACGCCGAGCGGCGCGATCGTCGGCGCGGTGCCGAGCCGCTGCTCGATCTGATCGGCGATCGCCGAGCGCGCGGCGTAGAGCGCGGCGGGCGATCCCTGGGTGACCTTGAACGCCGCGGGGAACAGCCCGTCCACCGCCGCGCGCGCCTGCGCCGCGCCGCCGAGCGAGTCGAGCAGGTGCAGGTACTCGTAGTCCTCCATGCCCTCGCGGATCATCTTGAGCCGCTGCGACTCGACGGGGATGTCGGTCGTGCCGCCGATGCGCGCCGGCGTGCCGGGATAGAACAGCGCGCCGTCGCCGTTTCCGCCGAAGTCGCAGAACGCGTCGTGCCCGGCGACGTGCGAGTTCCACGCGTCGTCGAGGTGCTGCACGGTCTCGTAGTACAGCTCGCCCGAGACGCGGAAGCGATACGACAGCCACTCCATCGCGCGGTTCTGCAGCGCGGAGGCGTCGACCATGTACGACGGCCAGCCGACTTGCGGGTCGCTCGCCTGGCTCGCGTCGCAGCTTCCCGCGGCGTGGCAGCCGTGCTGGTCGCACGACTGGTAGATCCAGATCTCCTTCGACGGGCCGCGCTGGAGGAACGCGTCGTAGTCGGCGCGCGCGTCGCTCGCGTCGGCGCTCGAGGGCGGCTGCATTTGATCGATCACGGGCACCACGATGTCGACCGCGTCGAGCAGGCCGTACTGCACCAGGTTGTCGTAGTTGGTGGTGACCAGCGTGCGCACGCCCGCGTTGTGCGCCGCCTGCGCGCGAACGGGAATGTCGGAGAACGCGCAGGTCGCGGGCGGCTCGTCGCAGGTGTATTGGAACAGGCCCTTCCAACCTTTGGCGGCGAAGTGCGACGCGGCGGCGGCCATGCCCGACGGATTGGTCGTGCCGACGGCGGTGGTGGTCATCGACGCGCCGCTCATCAGCGTGCTCATGGTGCCGCCGATGAGCGCGCCCGGCACGGTGTCGAAGTAGCTGAAGTCGCCGCTCGACGGGAAGACGTAGTACGGGTTCCAGAACGAGATGCGGTGATCGAGCGCGGCGCGGCCGTACGCCTTGATCCACGGCTCGGCGTCCGCGTCGGAGTTGCACCACTGGACGCCGCGGTGCGCGCGGCACGCCATGTCGACCGAGAAGCCGAACGCCGACTTGAGCGTCGCCGTCGACGGCAGATCGAAGCCGCGCACGCGCAGCGACACGCTCACGCTCGCCGGCGCCACGCCGCTCGCCTGCACGGTGACCGCGCCCGAGTACATTCCCGCGGGCGTGCCCGGCGGGACGTAGAGCTCGACCCAGATGGCGCGCGACTCGCCGGCGGGCACGTCGAAGGGGAACGCGTTGCGCTGCTCGCCGAAGTAGGCGTCGACGTCGGGGACCAGCGGATCGGGCCACTCGCCCGCCGCGCCTTCGGCGTTGGACGCGTACTCGACGTGATAGAGATCGACGCGATACAGGCGCACGCCGCTCGCCGGGAGCTGCGCGCCCGACGGGCCGGTGAGCGCGCCGGCGGACGCGGTGACGCCGGCGAGGCCCGACGCGCCGCCGCCGAGCACGATCTGGAACGGCTCGAACTCGTTGCGCGCCGCCTCGACGTTCGCAGTGGCAGCCGCCGGCACGACGAAGTCCGGCCGCACTTTTTCGGTAGCGTCGGTGACGCCGAGGTTGATCGCGGCGAGCGGCGCCGCCGTGTGCGCGACGTCGGCCGGTGCTCCCGCGCAAGCGGCGAGCCCGACGAGCGCCAGCAAACCGAACGTTGGCTTCCTCATGCGGCCGGCCCATCGCAATGTGCAGGCCACTCACGGTCGCGCCCGTCACGCCACTCCCACGCGCGCGTTGTCGACAATTCGTCGACAACGGTGCGCACCGCTGTCGACCAATCGTCGACACTGCGAACTACGGCGCGCTCACTCGGAGTGATGAAACGCCAAGACGCCAAGACGCCAGTTCAGAAATTACTATTTCAGATCTGTTTGGCGTCTTGGCGTCTTGGCGTTTCAATCCTCTTCGGATTGCCGCAACGCTTCAGGTCTTGATGCCGTTGCGCTGCAGGAGGCGGTAGAGGTAGGCGCGGTCGACGCCGGCGGCGCGCGCGGCGGCGGCGACCTTGCCCTGATGGAGCTGCAGCAGCTCCTCGAGGTAGCGGCGCTCGAAGCGCGCGACCACGCGCTGCTTGGCCTCGGGGTACGGCACGCGCGCGTCGATCTCGCCGGAGTCGGGCGTGCGCACGTCGGCGAGCGGCAGCGGACCTTCGAACACGCGGCAGCGCTCGAGGTAGTTGCGCAGCTCGCGCACGTTGCCGAGCCACGCGCCCGACTGCAGCCGCGCGACGTAATCGGGCGTGAGCAGCGCCGCCACCTCGTCGGGCCCGGCGCCGAGCGTGGCCAGGATGCGCTCGGCCAGGCACGGGATGTCCTCGGGCCGGCTGCGCAGCGACGGCATCGGAATTTTCAATACCGCCAATCGAAAATATAAATCGGCGCGGAAGCGGCCGACGTTCACCTCGGTGCGCACGTCGCGGTTGGTCGCGGCGATCACGCGCACGTCGACGGTGCGGAAGCCGTTCGAGCCGACGCGCCGCACCTCCTTCTGCTCGAGCACGCGCAAGAGCTTCGGCTGCAGGTCGAGCGGCAATTCGCCGATCTCGTCGAGGAAGATGGTGCCGCCCGCCGCCTCCTCGAACGCGCCGATGCGCCGCCCGACCGCGCCGGTGAACGCGCCCTTCTCGTGGCCGAACAATTCGCTCTCGAGCAGGCTCGGCGGAATCGCGCCGCAGTCGACCACCACCATCGGCCCGTCGCGCCGCGCGCTCTCGCGGTGGATCGACTCGGCCGCGTCCTCCTTGCCGGTGCCGGTCTCGCCCTCGAGCAGCACGGTCGCGGTGGTGGACGCGGCGCGCTCGAGCAGCGCGAACGTGGCGCGCATCGCCGCCGAGACGCCGACCAGCGTGCCGAAGCTGGTCCCCGCCGACAGCGGCATGTGGATGCGCGCGCCGCCCGACTCGAAGCGCACCGTCGACTGCCCGAGCCGCACCAGGCTGCCGTTCTTGAGGAACGCCTCGACCACGCGCACGCCGTCGAGGATCGTGCCGTTGCGGCTGTCGAGATCGCGCAGCCGCGCGCCGCCCTCGCCGATGGTGATCTCGCAGTGGAAGCGCGACACCGTCGGGTCCTCCAGCACCAGATCGTTCGACGCGAGCGATCCGATCGAGCAGCGATCCGACTTCGAC
>DASREC010000447.1:0-3065 GCA_035652295.1 Polyangia bacterium | reverse complement strand
GCGCGTCGCTTTACACCAAGCTCAAGGAGCTCGACATCCGCCTATGACCAAGACCCCCGTGACGCTCATCCGCGGCGACGGCATCGGCCCCGAGATCTCGGAGGCGGTGCTGCGCATCCTGGCGGCCGCCGGCGCCGAGCTGGAGTACGACGAGCAGCTCGCCGGCGTCACCGCGCTCGAGCAGCTCCACGATCCGATGCCGCGCGCGACCATCGAGTCGATCGAGCGGACCAAGGTCGCGCTCAAGGGGCCGCTCACCACGCCGAAGGGCGAAGGCTACCGCTCGGTGAACGTGGCGCTGCGGCAGCACTTCGATCTCTACGCCAACGTCCGGCCGGTGCGCACCATCGCCGGCGTGCCGAGCCGCTACGAGAACGTCGACCTCGTCGTCGTGCGCGAGAACACCGAGGACATCTACGCCGGCATCGAGCACTACGTCGGGCCGGGGCGCTCGGCGGCCGAGTCGATCGCGGTGATCACGCGCCACGGCTCGGAGCGCATCGTGCGCTACGCGATGGAGTACGCGCGCCGCGAAGGCCGCAAGCGCGTGACGCTGGTGCACAAGGCCAACATCCTCAAGTTCTCGAACGGGCTGTTCCTCGACGTCGGGCGCGAGGTGGCCGGCCAGTTTCCCGACATCGCGTTCGACGACATGATCGTCGACGCGACCGCGATGCAGCTGGTGAAGGATCCGACGAAGCTCGACGTGATCGTGACCATGAACTTGTTCGGCGACATCTTGAGCGATCTTTGCGCGGGGCTGGTCGGCGGG
Organism: Polyangia bacterium; assembly: GCA_035652295.1. GTDB lineage: Bacteria > Myxococcota_A > Polyangia > Palsa-1104 > Palsa-1104 > DASREC01. Next base: position 2,293 of record DASREC010000447.1, on the reverse strand, counting down.
CTCGGCGTGGCGCCGGGCGCCAACCTGGGAAAAGACACGGCCATCTTCGAGGCGGTGCACGGCACGGCGCCCGACATCGCGGGAAAAGGGCTCGCCAACCCGACGGCGCTGGCGCTGGCCGCGGCGGCGCTGTGCGATCACGTCGGGCAGCGCGACGCCGCGCGGCGCGTGCGGGCGGCGCTGTACGGCGCGCTCGGCGATGCCAACGAGCGCACGCGCGATCTCGGCGGGCGCGGCGACACGCGCACGTTCACCGACGCGGTGTGCCGGCGCATCGGCGAGTCGGCGTAGGCGCGCCGAAGACCGCGAGCGGCGGGCGCGAGGCGTAAACGGCGCCGCGGTTTTCCTCGTCGAGGAACCGGCGTTCCACCGAGCCGCGCCGCGCGGCGCTGGCGAAGTGGCCCACGGAATGCTCCTCGTGAGCATGTGCGGCACGATCGAATTCCCGGCTTCGCCATCTGCGCGCGCTGCGGCGGCAAACGCGCCCTCAAGCCGTGCGAGCGGTGCGCGCTCATCTGTTGTGACGAGTGCCGCGGCCTCGGGCAGTGCGCGGTGTGCTTTCTCGAGCGCAAGCGCACGGCGCTGCGGATCGTGCGGCGCATGCGGCTGCGGGCGGCGGCGCGCACCGCGGGCGTGGTGACGTGCTTGATGGCGTCGGGGATGGCGGCGGTGGGGGCGGCGCTCCTGCCCGATCCGGCGCGGCCGGCGGAAGGGGACGCGCACCTCGCGCTGGTGGCGCGCGGCGAGCTGCGCTTCGTCGGCGACGCGGTGGAGCACTGGGCGGAGTCGCACGGACAGACCTGCCCGCCGTCGCTGGCGGCGCTGCGGCGCGACGGCTATTTGCTGGCGGCGCCGATCGATCCGTGGGGCGAGCAGCTGCTGTTCGGCTGCGTCGAGGGGCCGCGCGCTTTCGTGGTCATGTCGAAAGGCGCCGACCGCGAAGCCGGCACCGACGACGATTTGATGTTCGCCGCGCCGTGAAGTCAGAATAGAAAAACGCCAAGACGCAAAGACGCCAGCTCAGAAATTATTAATTTCTGTCCTTGGCGTCCTGGCGTCTTGGCGTTTCAAAACTCTGTCAGGCTTGCGCGCGCGTGGTCGCGGGCGGCGTGAGGCGGTAGCGGCGCACCGGCGGAAGGCGCGGCAGTGAGGGGAGCGCGTCTTCGGGCTGGGGCTCCGGCTCGGCCAGATCGTCGATCCGCGCGGTTTTGACGAAGGCGGCCTCGGCCGCGGCGGAGAAGTCGCCGGCGTCGAAGTAGCCGTACGCCAGCGCGGCGAGGCCGGCGAGCCGCCGCTCGGCGCACGCGTAGAACTCGAGGAAGCGGAAGCGGTCGTTGTCGAAGTAGCGATCGCGCAGCGACGGGTCGCGCAGCGCGAGCGCCGACTTGCGCGTGGCCATCGGGTTCGACACCACGCGGCCGAACTGCTGGAAGTTGCGCACCCAGCGCGCCCACGCGCGCCCGTCGGGCGCGCCGCCGTACGCGCCGCGATAGGCGTCGCGCATCAGCTCGACCAGCGGCGCCTCGACGCGCGCGCGCACCAGCGAGCCGTGCTTGACCACGCGCGTGAGGCGGCGCAGCTCGCCGGTGGCGATCGGATCGTAGCCGAGCTCGAGCTGGTGGAAGTAGAGCGCGTGGTGGATCTCGGTCTGGCGGTGGTGCCACGACTCGTGCCCGCCGAGGAGCGCGGCGTCGCGGCGCGCGCAATAATTGACCAGCGGGTGCATCGTCAGATCGAGCGCGGCGTGCGAGATCAGGCCGCCGACGAGCGCCAGCCGTTCGTCGCGCTCGAGCGGCGCCGCGAGCGTGCGCGCCGCGCGGATGAACGACGCGACGAAGTGGCCCGGCCGCACCGAGTGCATGCGGTACGCCCACGGCTCGTCGAGCGCCTGCGACGCGAGGCCGTAGCGGATCGCCTCGACCAGCATGTTTCCGTAGTAGGGCAGGTCGTGGAAGATCGATCCGAGGCGCGTGTACACCGGCTCGGCGGCGCACGCGCGCTTCAGATCTTCGGGCACGCCGGGCTGATCTTTCACCATCGAGCCGAACGTGAGGTGCAGGTGGGGCGCCGGCATTTCGCGGAAGAGTACCCAACCACCGACGGGAAGTCACCAAACCGTGACGTGAAAATAGGTCGGGCCTGTGAACCGCCGGCGCGGCGGCGATCGCGCGAGCGGCTAGACGACCGCGCCTTCGTGCGCGCCGTAGGGCAGCTCGATCGTCGGCTGCGGCTCGGGCTCGAGCGCCGCGGCCAGCGCATCGTCGACGCGCTTGGCGAGCACGAAGTCGAGCTC
>DASREC010000446.1:0-32907 GCA_035652295.1 Polyangia bacterium | reverse complement strand
CTCCGCGCGCTGGGCGTGCCCGTCGACGAGGTGCGCTCCATTCTCGCCGCGACCGACCCGGACGAACGCGCGGGCATCATCGGGGCGCACCTCGAGCGCCTCGAACGAGAGCTCGAACAAACCACCGCCGCCGTCGCCTCGTTGCGCTCGCTCCTCGATCGTCCGAACGTGACGCTCCAGATCGGCCACCGCAGCGTCCCCGACACCCATGCGCTCGCCATCTCCGAGCGCGTCCGTCACCCGGGCATCCTCTCCTGGTGGCGCGCCGCGTTCCTCGAGATCCGCGACGCCATGCGTGCGCTCGGCGTCGAGGCGGAAGGACCCGGCGGCGGCCTCTATCACACCGAGCTGTTTTCCGAGGACGAAGGCGACGCGACCGTCTTCGTCCCGGTCCGAGGACCTGTGCGAACGGTCGGCCGCGCGGCGCCCATCGTCATCCCCGCCGCCGAGCTTGCCGTCACCGTGCACGCAGGCTCTCACGACGACATCGACCGCACCTACGGCGCCCTCGGGGCCTACGTTCAGGAGCACGAGCTCGGCCTCGACGGACCGATACGCGAATCCTATCTCGTCGACCGCTTCCAGACCGGCGCCGCCGCCGAATGGCGAACCGAGATCGGATGGCCGGTCTTCCAGGCGCGCGCACGCCAATCTCGCCGCGACGACTCCTAGCGCCCGCGGCGCGATCGGATTGGAAGTTGACGCGATTGGATTACCGCCGTCGGTGCGTCTCGCCTATTCTTGCCGGTGCGAACGCCATGGCTGATCTCGTGCCCATTCCGCTCGCTCTGTTCACGCGGCTCGAAGCGGCGGGCCTCGACGTGGACGCGGTGCTTCGCAAGGCGAAGCTGGCGCGCTCGCGGTTCAACGTCGCCAGGCCGCAGGGCACCACCGCCGAGTTTTTTGCGCTGTGGCGCGCGGTAGAAGCGTGCGGCGCCGATCCGTCGCTCGGGCTGCGGCTCGGCGTCAAGGCGCTCACCGACGAAGAGAACGTCGTCGCGCTCGCGGCGCTGCACTCGGCAACGCTCGGCGAGGGACTGCAAAAGCTGGCGCGCTACAAGCGGCTGGTGTGCCCCGAGCGGATCACGATCGAGATGAAAGCGGGAGAGGCTCGCCTGAGCCTCGAGTGGCTGTTCGCCGACGAAGATCCGCCGACGCTGCTGACCGATCTCGTCTTTTCCGGGCTCGTGAATCTCGCTCAGCACGGCACGAAGACGGAGGTGAGGCCGCTGCGCCTCGAGCTCCGACGGCGGCGGGCCCACGAGGCGCTGCTCCGGCGTCACTTCCGATGCGAGCTGCGCTTCGATGCGCCGGAGGACCGGCTCGTCTTCGACGAGGCGGCGCTGGCGCTGCCGATGGTGAATCGCAATGCCCAGCTTCTCGCCGTGCTGGTGCCCGGGCTGGAGCTGGCGATCGCGCAAGAAGAGCGGGCGCGGACGCTCGCCGACGACGTGCGCCTGGCGCTCGGCGAATCGATGTGCGGGGACCGTCCCGCGATCACGAAGGTCGCCAGGTCTCTCGGAATGAGCGCGCGCACCATGCAGCGCCGCCTGGAGGAGTTGGGCACGACGTACCAGGACGTCCTCGACGAGGTTCGTCACCGGTTGGCGCGGCGGCTGCTCGCGAACACCGATCTCGGCCTGGGCGAAGTCGCGTTCCTGCTCGGCTTCGAAGAGGTCAATTCATTCTCGCGCGCCTTTCACGGTTGGGAGAGCACCACGCCGGCGAAGTGGCGCGCGGCCAAAGGAGAAGCCCCATGAGCAAGCACGTCGCGATATCCCCCGACGAAGCCGCCGATCGTCTCGCCATCCGCGAGCTCGTCGAGGCGTATGCACACTGCGCGGATCGCCGTGATGCAAGAGGCCAGATGGCGCTCTTTACCGACGACACGCACTTCGTCGTCTACATGAACGCAAAGGATCCAAAACCTTCACAAGAGCTTCATTCGCGCGCCGCGCTCGCGCCGGTGTTCGACGACTTGAACAAGTACGCCGCCACGATGCACTTCGTCGGGCAGAGCACGATCCTCACGCTCGCCGGCGGCCGCGCGACGGGCGAGGCCTACACGCTGGCGCATCACCTGACGGTCGACGGCGCAAAGCGTCGCCTGATGATCGCCGCGCTCCGCTACGCGGACACGTTCGTGAAGCTCGACGGCGCGTGGCTGTTCGCCGAGCGCCTGCTCTACGTCGATTGGATCGAGGAGCGCGCGCTGTCATGAAGCGCCTGGTGATCGTGGGCGCGACCGGAATGGTGGGTGGATACGCTTTGCGCTACGCGCTCGAGGACCCGGCCGTCGAGCGCGTGACGGCGATCGGGCGCAAGACGGTCGGGCTCTCTCACCCGAAGCTCGTCGAGATCCTTCACAGCGACTTCGCCGACTGCTCGGCGCTCACGGAACCGCTCTCGGGCCACGACGCAGCGGTCTTCTGCCTGGGCGCGTATACCGGCGCGGTGACGGACGCGGCGTTCCGCGCCATCACGGTCGACTACGCGATCGAGTTCGCCCGAGTTTTTCGCAGCGGCAACCCCGGCGCCGCATTTTCATTCTTGAGTGGGAACGGCGCGGACCAGACGGGGCAGAGTCGGATGGCCTTCGCGCGTTACAAGGGAGAGGCGGAGAAGGCGCTGGTCGCGATGGGGTTCCCGCGTGTGTACCTGTTTCGGCCCGCGTACATCTACCCCGTCGAGCCGCGCAAAGAACCGAATTTCAGCTATCGAATGTTGCGCGCGATCTATCCCGCGTTTCGGGTCCTGTTCCCCAATCAGGTGATTCGCGCCGACGACCTGGCGCGCGTCATGGTGGAGGCTGCCGTACGGGGAGCCGCAGGCCCGCCGGGACCGATCCTCGAGAATCGAGACATTCGAGCCATGGTCGCGTCGCTTCACCCCTCGGGGTAGTGTTGGTCGTCGAAGACGTGGAGCCGCTCGAGTGAAGCGCCGGCTGTGGCGACTGGTGAAGGCGATCGGCCTCGTGCTGCTGCTGGCGGCGCTCGTGGCCGTGGTGGCGGGCTGGACCAACTTCGGCCACCGTGCGACGGGCGCCCGCCGCGATCGCATGAAGCGCTCGCCCGAGTGGCACGGCAGCGAGTTCGTGAACCCGCAGCCGATCGTCAACCATTGGGGGCCCATGCTGCGAGGCCTCGTTTCGGCCGACCCGGCGACGACCCCGAGCGCGCCGCCGGCGACGGTCCACCCCGATCTGCGCGCGGCGCCGGCGAGCGGCCTGCGCGTCACCTGGCTCGGCCACTCGTCGACGCTGGTGGAGATCGACGGCCAGCGCGTCCTGACCGATCCGTTTTGGAGCGAGCGCGTGACGCCGATCGCCGGGATCGGGCCCGGCCGCTGGTATCCGCCGCCGTTGCCGCTCGAGGAGCTGCCGTCGATCGACGCAGTCTTGATCTCGCACGATCACTACGATCATCTCGATCGCGCGACCGTGGTCGCGCTCGACGCGCGCGGAACCCGCTTCGTGGTACCGCTGGGCGTCGGGGCGCATTTCGAATACTGGGGCATCGCAGCCGAGCACATCGTCGAGCTCGACTGGTGGCAGCGGACGCGTATCGGAGCGCTCGAGATCGCGAGCACGCCCGCGAGGCACGCGTCGGGCCGGCAACTCTTCGACCGCGACGCGACCTTGTGGTGTGGCTACGCGCTCCTCGGCTCGCGGCACCGCGTCTACTATTCCGGCGACACCGGGCTGTTCCCGGCGCTGCACGACGTCGGCGCGAAGCTGGGGCCGTTCGACCTGACGATGATCGAAGTCGGGCAATACGCGCAAGGTTGGCCCGACTGGCACAGCGGTCCCGAGCAGGCGGTGCGCGCTCACCAGTGGGTTGGCGGCAAGATCATGCTGCCGGTGCACTGGGGGCTCTTCGCGCTGGCGTATCACGGCTGGACCGAGCCGATCGAACGCGCGCTCGTCGCGGCGCACGCGGCCGGCGTCCCGCTGCTCACGCCGAGGCCGGGGCAGAGCGTCGAGCCCGAGACGCCGCCTCCGTCGGAGCGTTGGTGGCCGTCGCTGTCGTGGCACCGCGCCGACGAGGATCCGATCGTCTCGTCGCGAGCGGACGAGCGGTAGCGCGCTCAAAGCACGCGCAGGTACGCGACCAGGTCCTTCTTCTCGTCGGCGGTCAGCGTCGTGCCGAGCACGAGGTTGAAGAACTCGACCGAGTCTTCGAGCGTCGGGCAGCGTCCGTCGTGGAGGTACGGCGGCGTGTCCTTGATGCCGCGCAGCGGGAACGTCTTCATGATGCCTTCGGCGCGCCCGGCGTAGAAGCGCTCGACGCGCAGGTCGTGCGACGCGTTGTCGGTGAGATAGGGTCCCGAGTGGCAGCTCGCGCACTGTCCCTTGCCGCGGAAGATCGTCTCTCCGTGCAGCTCGCTCGCGGTCGCCTGGGCGCGGTCGAGATCGCCCGAGGGCAAGAGCTTCGGCGCCGGCGGAAAGTCGAGGATGTTCTGGAACGCCGCCATGGCTCCGAGCTCGCGGCGCGAAAAGTGCCGCGCGCCCTTGGTCTCGGCCGCGACGATGTCGCCGTCGAAGTAGGCCGTGTTGTTCTCGACCTCCGTGAAATCTTCGAGCGAGCGCAGGTTGCGCTTCGAGCCGAACGTCCGCTGCGCGAACACGCCACGCAGCGTCGGTGTTTCGATGCGGAAACGCTCGGCCTGCGGCCGCACGTCGGGCGTGAGGTGGAACGGGCCCGAAGTGTGGCCGTTGACGTGACAGGAGAAGCAGGTGACGGCGTTGCCTGCGTTGGCCGCGGAGCGCTCTTCGGTGGCGTTGAACTGCTGCTGCGGAAACGGCGAGACGAGCAGGCGCAGTCCCTCGAGTTGGAACGGCGTCAGGATGTCTTTGAAGATGGGATGGAAGTTCTCGAGCGTGATCTCGCGTCCCTTGGCGACGTCGCCGAGATCGGGACGCGTCGTCAGGTACATCGGCGGCGGAAACTCCGGCAGATACGCCTCCGGCAGGTCGAAGTCGACGTCGAAGCGCACCAGCTCGGGATGGCTCTTGAGCTGCGTCGGCGGGAACACCATGCCCCCGTCGTACGGTTGCAGCGGATGCGTCAGCGGCAGATAGGGAAAGAGGCCGCGCTGCTTCACCTCCTCGGGCGACAGCCTGGCGAGCGCGTCCCAGCTCACGCCGGCGTGAAGCCGCGCCGTCGGCCCGACGGGGATCCGCTTGCCACCCGACATGCGCGCGATCGGATCGGTGCGCCCCGACAGATCGTAGCGCGCGGCGAGCAGGTCGCGCGCGCGCTTCATGATCCCCGGCCTGGCGTCACTCTTCTTCTTCACCATCGCGAGGAATCCTTCGCTCGCGATCGGCGCGGCCGCGATCGCGGCGGTACTGACGACGATCAGCCCAGCAGTGACGATTCCCTTTCGCATCCTGGCCTCCTGAGCCGCAGCTCTACCGCCGAGCGTGCCGATCGCCGGCTCATCGGGCCAAGACATTGTTTCGATGTATGTGATAGGTAATGTCTATGAGCCTCAGCCCGCACCCGTTCTCCCTGCGGCAGCTCCAGTACGTCATCGCGGTCGCCGACTCGCTCAGCTTTCGTCGCGCCGCCGAGCGCTGCCATGTCTCGCAACCGTCGCTGAGCGGCCAGCTCGCGCTGCTCGAGGAGGCGCTGGGTGTGCGCCTGTTCGAGCGCGACCGGCGCCACGTGCTCATGACCGGCCCCGGACGCGAGCTGGTCGAACGCGCGCGGCGCGTGATCCTCGGCGCGGATGATCTCGTCGACGTCGCCAGGCGCAGCTCCGATCCGCTCTCCGGCACGCTGCGCCTGGGCGTCATTCCGACCGTATCGCCGTATCTGTTGCCGCGCGTCGCGCCGGCGCTGCGGAAGGCGTACCCGCGGCTCACCGTCTTGTGGGTCGAGGACAAGACGGAGGTGCTGGTCAGGCGCCTCGGCGAAGGAACGCTCGACGCCGCGCTGCTCGCGCTCGAAGCCGACATCGGCGACCTCGAGCGCGAGGTGTTGGCGCGCGATCCATTCATGCTGGTGACGCCCGCCGATCATCCGCTCGGAGCGAGAGCGTCCGCGGCCAGGCCGAGGGATCTTCGTGGCGCGAGCGTGTTGCTCCTCGACGACGGCCACTGCTTCCGCGATCAGGCGCTCGCGATCTGCTCCAAGGCGAAGGCCGACGAGCTCGAGTTCCGCGCGACGAGCCTATCGACGCTGGCGCAGATGGTCGCGGCCGGCGCCGGCGTGACGCTGTTGCCGGCGCTCGCCGTCGCGACGGAAGCGAAACGCGCCGACTTGCGCGTTCGTGCGTTCTCGCGCCCCGAGCCCGGCCGCACCATCGCCCTCGTCTGGCGCAAGCGCTCTCCGCTCGTGACGGCGCTGCGCCAACTCGCCGGCACGGTGAAGTCGGCCTATCCGGCGGCGCCGAAGCGGTAAGGACTCACGGCTACGCGGTCAGGATCGGGTGAGCCGCGCGAGGCCGCTTCAGCCTCGCCGCTCGCGTCGCAGCCAAGAAGGCGGCCGCCGTGGCGGAGACTCCTTCCGTGCGGTAGGCCATCACGACCGGCACCCGCGGCGGCGTCGGTTCGAGCGGGCGCAGCACCAGACGCTTTCCCGGGACGCGCGACATGATTTGAACGACGAACGCGACCCCGCGGCCGGCTTCGACGGCCGCGATCAGACTCGCGAAGCTGTCGTACTCTTCGACGAGCTTGGGCGAGCGCGTATAGGGCGCGAGGATCTTGAGCACGCCTGCGTGCGCCTCGGGATATTCTTTGCGAGAGCGCCCGACGATCGGCTCGCCGGCCACGTCACGGAGCGGCACCACGCGCCGCCGCGCAAACCGGTGTTTGCGGTTCATCGCCAGACAGATCGGATACGCAGCCAGATTCTCGAAGGCCAGTCCCTCGAAGTCGTGCGGCGAGATGGCGACGGTGAGCGCGACATCCAGCTCGCGGTCGCGCAGCCCGCGCAGCATCCCCTGACTGGTCATCTCTCGCAGATCGACGATCACGTGCGGATGCGTCCGCGAAAATGACGGCAGCGCGCGGCGCAGGACTTCGATCGCCGCCGGCGCGTGGCCGACGCGCACCTTGCCTTGCTTGCCGAGCGCCACCGCCTTGAGCAGCTCGACGGCGTCCTCGGCGCGCTGGAGGACGGCACGTGCCTCGGCGAGGAACGTCTCGCCCGCCGTCGTGAGGCGCAGCCGGTTGGGGCTGCGGTCGAAGAGGTCCGCACCGAGCTCCCGCTCCAGGCTGCGAATCTGCCGGCTCAGCGGTGGCTGCGAGACGTGGAGGCGCGTCGCCGCTCGCGTGACGCTCTCCTCCTCGGCGACGGCGACGAAATAGCGAAGGTGCCGAAGCTCCATGAGCGCGAGCATACCCAGGAGGTATGCTCGAAGCACCAAGAAAGTCTTTGCCGCGCGGCGCGCGCCCGAGCCAAATCACGAGCCAATCAGGAGCGAATCGTGATCGAAATTGTCGATACCAATGACAGCCGCGCCGTTCGCAACAAGAACAACGTCCTCGAGCTCTACGAGTTGATGATCAACACGAAGAGATCGGCGGAGGGCACCGCGAAGCACGTCCGGCCCTCGTACGTCCAACACAACCCGCTGATCCCGGACGGCTCCGTCGCGCTGGGCCAGTTCTTCGCCAAGATCACCGCAGAGCGCGCGCGGGCCCGCGTCGTGGTCCACAAGATCATCGCGGTGGGCGACTGGGTCTGGGCGCACGTGAACTTTCTAAACCTGTTCAATGACGATCCGGACGATACGGGCATCGCCGGCGTGGACATCTACAAGATGGACGCCGAAGGCAAGGCGATCGAGCACTGGGACACCTTGCAGTTCGTCGGCGATCCCAAGAACTCGGCTCCCTTGTTGGGGCCGAATATCCCGCGCGCCAATTCAAACGGAATGTTCTGAGGAGGACGTCATGGTCGCTGAGCAAAGGACGGTCGCAATCACCGGCGCCGGTGGAGGACTCGGCCGCGCGACGGCGCTGGCATTCGCCGCCAAGGGCTATCGTGTGTTTGGGACCGCATTGAAGCCGGCAAACATCACTGACCTCAAACAAGCGTCCAATGGTGCCGTCCGCTTGACGATCTGTGACATCACCGACGAAAGAGCGGTAGCCGCCTGGGCGCGCGAGGTGGCCGATCAAACCAAGGGCGGGCTCGACCTGCTCATTCAGAACGCCGGCACGCTCACGCCGGGTCCGCTCGAGGCGCTCAAGCTCGACGCGATCAAGCGCGAATTCGACGTCAACGTGTTCGCGGCGCTCACCGTGACCAATGCGTTTCTGCCCGCATTGCGCAAACAGCGCGGTCGCATCGTCTATATCAGCACCTGGACGGCGAGCCTGCCGCTTCCGTTCAATGGGCCGTCCGGTGCGTCCAAAGCGGCGCTCGAGGTGATCGCCACGATCCACCGCGCGGAGCTGAAGCCCTTCGGCGTCGAGGTGGTGGTGGCGGCGCCCGGCAACATGCGCACGGGCGGCCCGGCCCTGGTCGCGGCGGCGCTACAGAAGATCGCCGGCGACTTCACCGACGAGCAGCGCAAACTTTATGGCAAGTCCTTCGGCGCCTTCGCCGACAAGCTCAATACGATGCAGGGGAGCGGCATGTCCGCGGAGGACGCGGCGGCGCGCGTCGTCGCAATCGCGGAGCAGAATCCGGCGCCCATCCTGGCGGGCGTTGGCGAGGAGGCCGAGGCCATTCTGCGGTACGTCCGTGAAGCCCCGACCGCCGCGCAGGACCTCCGCCGTCTCGAGATGGTCGGCCTTGGTCCCGACGGCCAGCCCGCCTGAGCTCCCCCCAACTCGCGGAGGATCCGACCATGAAGGCCATCAGACTGCACGCGTACGCTGGACCGTTGGCGCTCGACGAGATTCCCGCGCCGGCCATCACCGATGACGACGTCCTGGTGAAGATCAAGAGCGCCGCGGTCAATCACCTCGATCTGGTCGAGGCGTCGGGCGCGGCCAAAAACATCTTTCCCATCGACCTGCCCTGGATTCCCGGCCATGAGTTCTCCGGCGTCGTCGAGCGGCTCGGCAAAGCAGTCGACGGCTTTGCGCCGGGCGATGCGGTGTTCGGGAACAGCCGGTCCGGCGCCTATGCGGAATATCTGGCGGTCAGGCCGGCCGCGATCGTCAAGAAGCCGTCGAAGTTGTCCTATGAAGAAGCGGCCTCGGTTCCCGTCGCCGCGCAGACGGCATGGCAGGGCATCTTCACCCATGGCCGTCTCGCAAAGGGGCAGAGCATTTTAATCCACGGCGGCGCGGGCGCCGTCGGAGCTTACGCCGTTCAACTGGCGGCACAGGCCGGCGCAAAGGTCATCGTGACGGCAAGCGGCGCCGACGAATCCTATCTGACGTCGATAGGCGCGAGCCGCGTCATCGACTATCGGAAGCTGCGGTTCGAGAATGAGCTGCGTGACAAGGTCGACGTCGTCTTCGACTTGATTGGCGGCGAGACGCAGCAGCGCTCGTTCCAGCTGCTGAGAAAGGGCGGCTATTTGATCGCGGCCAATCAGCCCGTATCGCAAGAGGAGGCCGCGAAGCACGGAGTGACCGGGCTCATGATGAACGTCACGCCGTCGGCGGAGGGCCTGGGCCGGATTGCGCGCTTGCTCGAGGCGGGCAGTGTCCGCACGGATGTCGCGGCGGTGTATGCGCTCGAGGAGGCGGCTCGCGCTTGGGAAGACCTGGCCGGAGGTCCTGGAGCTGCGAAGGCCACTCGCCGAAAACACGGCAAGATCATCCTTCGCGTCGCGTGATGCCCAACATGGATCGCATTCGCGCCGAGCAGGAACCGGTCAGCGTGTTGGTGTTCGCCGCCTCGCTGCGCGCGGGCTCGCTCAACGCGCGGCTGGCAGCGCTGGTGAGAACCGTGCTCGCCGGACACGGCGCCGCCGTCGACTCCGCCGACATGAGCGACTTCGATTCTCCGTCGTACCACGGTGACGTCGAGGGCAAAGAGGGCCTTCCGCCCGGTGCGCGCGAGCTGACCCGGCGCCTGCAGGCGAACGATGCGTTCGTGATCGTGTCGCCCGAGTACAACGGCTCGATGCCCGGCTACTTGAAGAACGTGATCGATTGGGTCTCGCGGGTGCGGCCGCAGCCGTTCAACACGCGTCACGCGCTTCTGCTCTCGGCGTCGCCGTCGATGGCGGGCGGCAATCGCGGTCTGTGGTCGCTGCGCATGCCGCTCGAGCATCTCGGCGCGCGCGTGTTCCCCGATATGTTCTCGCTGGCGCAAGCCGACAAAGCCTTGGACGCCGGCGGCCAGATCGCCGACGAGAAGCTGCGCGCGCGCTTCGATCAGAACCTGGCCGCGTTCCTCGAGCTCGTGGAAGCCGCGAAGCGCTACCCGTGCATGAAGAAGGCGTGGGTCGAATTCCTCGGCGAGCCCGCCGGCAGCGCCGACCGCGTCGACGCGGACTGATTTTCTCGGGAACGAAACGCCGGCTCTCACGTTCGGATCGCATGGACGGAGAGACGCCGGGATGACCATCTTCGAGCTGAAGCGCCTCGTCATGATCGAGGTGGGCAACGAAGCGTCGTTTGCCTTCATCAACACGCGCCTGATCTTGCGCACGGGCGTCAACCTCAATCAGCTCGACACTCAAATCGAGCCCGGCCGTTTCGAGCGGGCGCTCCTCGAATTGCGCGCGATGGGCTACCTGAAGGAGAAGAGCCGATGAGCGACGATGGCATCAGGGTGGCGCATACCTCGGCCGAGCGGGTCGACGACGTCATCGCCGACCTGTACGCCGGGTTGGGGGCGGCGCCGCCCGCGGTCGTGCTCTTCTTCGCGCCCGATCGGCCGGGCGAGGAGGTCATTCGAGCGCTGAGCGCGGCCTGGCCGAGGACGCGCATCATCGGCTGCTCGACGGCGGGCGAGATCTCGACCGGCGTCCTGCGAAACCACAGCATCGTCGCCGCCGGCCTCGACGCGCGGTTCGTCCGGCGCGCGGCGGTCGCGCTCGCCGACTTTCACGACGGCGTCGAGCGGGGCGTCGCGCGCGCGGTCGCGCAGCTCGAGTCGACGTTCGGTCCGCTCGGCGCGCTCGATCCGACCACCCACGTCGGCCTGGTCCTGGTCGACAGCACGCACGGCGTCGAGGAGAGCACCAACGTCGCGCTCGGCAATCACGCCCCGCTGCTCAGCTTCGTCGGCGGCTCCGCCGGCGACAATCTTCGGTTCAAAGAGACGCCCGTGGTCACGTGCGCCGGCTCGACGCGGCACGGCGCCGCGCTGATGCTGCTCGAGCTCTTGCGTCCGTTTCGCGTGAGCAAGGCCTGCCACTTCGAACCGACCAACTCTTGCTTTCGGGTCACGCGCGCCGAAGGCCGCCGCTTGTTCGAGCTCGATGGGCGGCCCGCCGCCGAGGTCTATGCCGAGTACATCGGCTGCCCGCCCGAGGCGCTCTCGTTCGAGAACCTGTTCGCCAATCCGGCCGGCATCGTGATCGACGGCAAGGCGTGGGTGCGCCAGGTGGTGCCGCCGGTGGTCGACGGCGGCGCGATCACGCTCGGCTGTTCCATCGCCGAGGGCGCCGAGCTCCATTTCATGAAGCCGCGCCTCGGTCTCGTCGGCCACCTGCGGCAGGAGATCGTCCTCGCGCGCGCGGAGCTCGGCAGGATTCGGGGAGCGCTGCTGTTCGATTGCGCGCTCCGGCGGCTGGAGCTGGAGGCGACGCAGAAGACGGACGACTATGCGCGGCTGATCGAGTTTCCCGCCGCCGGCTTTCATACGCACGGCGAGTCCTGGCTCGGGCACATGCACCAGACGCTGACGGCGATCTACCTCGGATAGCTCAGGGCTCGACGACGATCTGTCCCGACATTCCCTCGTGCCCATCGCCGCAAAATACGTCGCAATGAAACGCGAAGGTTCCGACCTTGTCGGGGACGATGCGTACGCGCGTGGTCTCGTTCGGCTTGATCTCGGCGCGAATGCCCAGCTCGGGGACGGCGAAGCCGTGCTTGCGATCGAGCGTCGTCAGCTCGAGCGTGACCGGCACGCCTTTCTTCAAGACGATCTTCTCGGGCGAGAACTCGAACTTCTTTGCGGTCACTTTGATGACTTGCTCGCCCGGCTCTTTCGCCGACGGGCGCGCGCAGCACAGCGCCAGCGTCGCCAACAGCGCGCCGGCGAACGACAGTCGATTCGATCGTGTCATGGGCTCAAACCCTGGTCACGGGAAGCTCGAGCAGTTTGGTGTCACCGTCGTACGGCTCGACGTCGACGCGGCGATAGCCGAGCCCCTTGAACGGCTCGGCCGCGTCCCACGGCACCGGCGCGCGCTTGGGCTGCGAGCCCGGCGCCGGCAGCGCGAAGACGAGCGAGCGCGCCGCGTGGTGCTCGATGTGCTCCGTCTTGTGATGATTCTCTTGATGGATGTGTCCGTAAAAGACCGTGACGTTTTTGTAGGGCATCAAGACGTCGACGACCTTTGAACCGTCTTTGGTCGCCCAATCCCACTGCGGATAGAGATCGAACAGCGGGCGATGCGTGAGCACCACGATCGGCGCATCGCGGCCGAGCCGCTTCAGATCCGACGACAGCCAATCGATCTGCGCGTCTCCGACGGCGGCGCCCGGGTCCGAGACGTTGTCCAGCACGACGAAGTGCACGCCTTTGTGATCGAATGAATAGTGAAGCTCTCCAAAGAACTCTTGATAGGCCGCGCCCGCGTCGAGCGAAGCGTCGTGCTCGCCGGCCATCAGCTTCAAGGTCTTCACTTTGAGCTCCGAGACGATCTGCTTGAACTCGGACATGCGCTTGCGGCGAATCGCCGCATCGTCCGTCGTGTGAGTCAGGTCGCCGGTAAAGACGATGAAGTCCGGCTGCTGCGCGACGCTGTTGATGGTCGCGACCGCCTTCTTCAGCGTCATGTCGGCTTGCGGATTGGGCGGCCCGGCAAAGCCCCAATGCGTGTCGGAGAGCTGTAGAAAGAAGAAGTCTTCGAAGCGGCCCGACTTCTTCTTCGATTTGGCGAGCGGCGACGCGCCCGCGAGCCCCGACGCGAAGACCACTCCGCCCGCGCCGACCAGCTTCAAGAAATCTCGACGGCTCCCTGAAAACGACATGCGTGCCTCCCGCGATACCCAACGGCTCACTGAACGATTCGTTCCCAGGTCTCCGGCCCGACGCGCACGGAACGTTCTCGGCCGTCTCGCGTTGTCGAGATCGCGTGGTCGCGAGCGACGAATGCACCTATTGCGGAACCGGCGGCGAGGAGCTCGACGTCGCGCGGCACGGCGTCTTCGCCGACGAATGGTTTCCAGAGGAGACGCCGTGGTCGGTCGTGCGCCCGGGCGTCCCCGCGTGCCGCGGCTGCGCGCAGGACGTGCGCCGGGTTCAACTGCGCCTCTGGCTCACGTGGCGCTCACCCGACGCGCGCGCGCGGAGCGACGGCGACCCGCTCGACATCGAGATCATGACGCGGCGGTTGGTGCGCGCGCTCTATCGCTGGGAGACAAACGAGCGCCTGCCCATGGACGCCGCCATCCAATCCGTGCTGCTCAGCCGCAGGCGCCCGGCCGACGTGCGGCGGGCGATCGACGCCCAGGGCCTCGTGCGTCGCGCGCTCGAGCCCGGCCTCGCGTATTGGTTCGCGCGCGCCGCCGACGCCGACGGCCTCTCGATCTGGTACGTGGCCCTCTGGTCGCGGATCTTTTTGTTCGCCAAGACGCTGCCTTTGAGCTTGCGAGGATCGCCATGAATCGAATGTGGATCGTAACGGTCTTCATCGCGGGCTGCGCGGGACCGACGCTGGCGCCGACGGACAGCGCAGCGCCGCCGATGAATCCCGCTCTGACGGCGATCAACGACGACTATGTCGTGTCCGTAAAGCCGTTGTTTGCGCGAGCGTGCGCGAGCTGCCACGGCGCGGGAAACGCGTTGCCCTGGTATCACGCGCTGCCGCTCGCGCGCGGCCTGATCGACGATGACGTCGCCAAGGCGCGACGCACCGTCGATATGTCGCACGACTTTCCATTTCGCGGCCGCGGCACGCCCGCGGAGTATCTCGACGCGGTCCACGACGTCATCACCGATCGCTCGATGCCGCCGCTTCGCTATCGCGTGATGCACTGGAGCGCGGCGCTCGATGACGGGGAGCGGAATCGCGTGCTCTCGTGGGTCGAGCGCAGCCAGGCGCGCTTGCGGCAAACCGCCGCGCCGGCGCGCTGACGGAACGAACCGGCGGCTGCGCCGTTCTCGACGGCGGAGGAACCGCGCATGTCGCACCGCCTGCCTCGCCTGTCCGCCGCCGCGTTCTCGATCGTCATGGCCGCGAGCGGTTGTGGTGGCTCGCCCGCGGCCAACGAGATCGACGCCTCGGACGCGCTGACGTTCTCGCCGTCGCGCCTGTCCGTGGTCGTGGGAACCACGGTTCATTGGCGCAACACCGGATCGGCGCTGCACACCGTCACCTCGGGCGCGAGCTCCAAAGCCGCCGATTCGCCGGGAGCCGTCTTCGACAGTCCACTTTCGAGCGGCGGCACGTTCGACTTCACCTTTACGACCGTGGGCGATCAGCCGTACTTTTGCCGCTTCCACGAATCGATGGGAATGACCGGTGTGGTCACAGTCACGGCGATTCCGACGGGCGGCGGTTATTGAGCATCGGGCCGTCGCGCTTATTGCGACGCTCGCGATCTTTGCTTCGTCGGCGGCGGGCGCGGCGCGCTGGCCTGGTGGTGACGACCATGCGCTGCCGTGCCGGCCGACGATCGCCTGCACGGCGGACCTCGTCCCTCCGGGCAGCGTCGAAGTCGAGCTGGGTTATCTCTTTCGTCGTCTCGGCGCCGGCGCGCTCCAGCACTCGACGCCGGTGCTCGTCAAGCTGACGCTCGCCCGGTGGGTGCAGCTCCAGGTCGACACCAACGGCTACACCTACGCGAGCGGTGCGGTTCCCGCGCGTTTCGTCGATGACGTGGTGATCGGCGCAAAGCTTCACCTCGTGAATCAGCGCGACCTCTTTCCGTCGTTGTCCTGGTCCGCGGCGCTGAGCGTTCCAATCGGCGCGCAACCCGGGTACGTGAGAACCTATGACTCGTTCTTGACGGCGTATGTCACCAAAGACGTGCGCCGTTTGCACCTCGATCTCAATCTCGGCGTGAATCTCTGGAGGCTCGACGGGCCGGTCTTGATACAGCCGTGGATCGCGCTGGCCGCCTCCATAGAGTTGCCGCGCCGATTCACGGCCATGCTCGAGCTCTATTACTTTACCGACGCGGCTCCGATCGCGCCGCGCGACGGCGGCACGCTGATCGCCGCCGCCTATGCGGCGCGCTCGTGGCTGGTGGTCGATCTCGGTTTCGACGTCGGATGGATTCAGGAGCAGCGCGCGGTCAGCGCGTTCACGGGACTGACCATCATTCCGGGTATTCTCTGGTAACCGATTAAAAGACGCGCGGGATGATGCGATGAGGGACGAGACGGCAATACTCCTGCCAATGACGTCCGTACTTCGCGCTGCAACGCCGATCGTCGCGCAGGGCGCGATCGAAGAGCAGTATGGTCAAGAACGTCACATAGAAATAAGGAAGGTAATGATGAAAGCCGCACGGCAGCGTCCACGCGAGCGCGGCCGCCAGCTCCGCGAGATAATGAAAATGGCGCGATATCTTCCACCAACCCGACGCGAGCAGCAGGCTCTGCTTCACCTGCCCGTCGGCGGTTCGGTGCTCGGCGACGATCAGCTTTGGCGCGCGGCCCCAGACGGTGGTGGCGCCGTTCGTGCGGCGAACGCGCTGGCGTTGAGCGTCGGCGTCATAGTTGACATAGATGGCTATGACTCCCGCGACGAGCAGCGCGATGGTGACGAACGGACCGAGCGCGATTGGATGGCGCACGAGATAGAGCGCTTGTGAGGTGTAGACCGCGGGCAGCCAGGTCATGACGCCCCAACAAATATAGAAGCCAAAGCGATCGTGCATCATGTCGAGTGACGCGAGATAGCCGTCTTCCCACCAGAAGAACTTGACGACATAAATCACCTGTAGCGCGACCGAGACCAGCATCGAAGTCGAGACGTGGCCATACAGCGCTCGTTGTTTGAAGAGGAACGACAGGATGATGATCGTCCAGCTCATCATTCCAAAACGACAGTTGGCGAATTGTTTCAATTCGAAATCGAACAGGCGCGGATGCAGCTCGGTGCCCCAGAAGAAATCGAAGACCGGATTTCCCGAGCGGCCGGCGTCGCGTCCCGACGGGGAATAGACTCCTTTTAGATACAGGAACGCGCAGAACACGAGCGCAAAGAGATTGCACGTCATGATGATCGAGCCGAAGTGGTCATAGACGATAGTGGGTGAAAACCACTCGAGACGAAAACAGGCGACATAGAGCGCGAGGTGCGTCAGCGCCCAAGCGAGCAGTCCATTGACCTTGTATTGAACGCGTGCTCCGGCCGGCGTCACTGGTCCGAGGACGCGCTTGCCCGGGAGCGCCACCATCAACAGCGCCTGCCACGCGGCGAAACCGAGCACGATCGAGACTGACGATCTCGTCGGCCACGGCCACTCGAGCAGCATGCGAGACAGCGACGCGCGCGCTGCGGCGTGCGTGAGCGCGCCGTCCCACGATTGGCACGCGTACCAGAGCAGCACGACCGCGAAGGGACAGAGCGCGATCAGCAGGAACGGCAGCAGGGTGCCGCGCAAGACGCCGCGCGGGAGCTGCGCATCGCTGCGCGACCGAAGCCAGGAGGTCAGGCGAGAAACCGTCGTCAGCGTCGCCGGCGTCAGCATCGCAATGGAGAACGTCACGCGAACCGATTCGTTCCGCGCTCAATCCTCGCTATTTCGCGGCGCGGTCGTAACGAATCGCCGTGCGGCGGAGTCCGTTCAGGCCGAGCAAGGTGACGGGGATGACCTGCATCGCGTGGTAGACGAGCGCAAACGCCAGCGCGCGCGTCTCGTCGACGCCGAGCAGGCGCAGCGCCGCGACCGCGCCCAGTTCGAGCGAGCCGAGGCCGGCCGGCCCCGACGGTAACGCCAGCGCCAGCGTCACCGCGAGCAGCACCAGCAGCGCCGCTCCCGCGGGCAGGCGCAGATCGAGCGCGGCCAGGCAGATCGCGATCGCCGCCGCGTCGACGGCGTGCGAGAGCAGCGACCAGCCCAGCGCCTCGGCCGACGAGCGCCCGCGCCGCACCACCGCCGCGCCGCGCGCCAGCCGTCCGAGCCGGCCCGGCGCGCGCGCCCCCCAGCGCGCCAGCGCGTACGCCGCCGCCAGCGCGATGAGCCCGCCCGCGCCGAGGAGGCCGAGGCCCGTCGAGATCGATCGCGGCAGCCCGGGCACGAGGAGCGGCAGCGGCAGCGCGAGCAGGAGCAGCGCGATCACGTCGAGCACCTTCTCCACCACCGCGACCACCAGCGACGTGGAGGGCGGAACGCCTTCGCACGACCGCAGCAGCTCGATGCGCACCAGCTCGCCGGCGCGCGCCGGCAGGAGATTGTTGCCGGCGAACAGCGCGAGGTTGTAGCGGCACAGCGGCCACAGCCCGACGGCGCGCACCGGCGCGAGCAGCGCGCGCAGGAACAACGCGCGCACGCCCACCTGCAAGAGGTTCACCGCCGCCGCCAGCGCCACCAGCGGCACCGACGCCGACACCAGCGCCGCGCCGAGCCGCGACACGTCGAGGCGGCGCACGAACCGCGCGCACGCGAGCGCCACCACCGCGAGCGCGGCGGCGCGAACCGCCCGGACGAGGAGCGCACGCGTCCGCGGCGTCACGCGCTGCACGCCGCGACGGCGCTGCCGCCGTCGACGCATTGGCGGAACCACAATTCGAGCACGGTCAGGTTCCACAAGCGCCGGCCGTGGCTCGTTCCGGCGGCGTGCTCGTCGAGGAGCCGCCGCACCTGCTTCGCGTCGAACAGGCCGCGCGCGCCCGCGGTGCCGTCGGTGAGCACGTCGCGCGACAGCTCGACCAGCTCCTCGCGCAGCCAGCGATCGAGCGGCAGGCCGAACCCCTTCTTGGCGCGCGTCAGGATGGGCGCGGGCAGGAGATCGCGCACCGCCCGCCGGAGAAGTTGCTTGCCGCGGAACCAGCGCAGCTTGAGCGCGCCGGGAAACTGCGCGATGCGCTCGAGCAGCAGGTGGTCGCAGAAGGGCGCGCGCACCTCGAGCGCGTGCGCCATGGAGGCGATGTCGACCTTGGTAAAGATGTCGTCGGGGAGATAGGTCTGCGTGTCGAGATCGAGCAGGCGATTGACCGGATCCTCGGCGTCGCTCGCCGCGAGCACGCGCTCGAGCTCGCGCGCGGCTCGATCGCGCCGCGCGTGCTCGACGAGCGCCGGGCCGATGAGGCGCTCCTTGTCGCGCCGGGTGAAGTGCGCCAGCAAAAACAGGTAGCGCTCGACGGGCGCGCGCCGGCGGTGCGCCGCGAACTCGCGCGCCGGCCGCAGCCGCGCGCCCGGCAGCCGCGCGAGGATCGCGTGCGTCAGCTCGGGCAGCGGCCATGGCAATCGGCCCACGCGGCGCGCCAGCTCCTCGATCGCGTAGCGGTGATAGCCGGCGAACGCTTCGTCGCCGCCGTCGCCCGAGAGCGCCACGGTCACCTGGCGGCGCGCCAGCTCCGAGACGTGGAAGGTCGGCACCGCCGACGGATCGGCGAACGGCTCGCCGTAGCGCGCGACCAGCCGCGGCAGGATCGACACCATGTGCGGCGCGAGCGTCAGCTCGTGGTGCTCGGTGCGGTAGCGCCGCGCCACCAGCCGCGCGTACGCCGCTTCGCCGCCGCAGCCGGCCGGGAGATCGACGCTGAACGTCTTCACCGGCTGCGACGAGCCGCGCGCCAGCAGCGCCACCACCGTGCTCGAATCGATCCCGCCCGAGAGAAACGCGCCGAGCGGCACGTCGGCGGCCCGGCGCACGGCGACCGCGTCCTCGACGAGCGCGCGCGTCTCGGCGACGGCGTCGTCGGCGCGCACCGGGCGCGCGGGGCCGAAGCGCAGCCGCCACCAGCGCTCGACGCGCGGCGCGCCGCCGGGCGAGACGGTGAGAAAATGGGCGGCCGGCAGCTTGCGCACGCCCTCGAACGCGGTCCACGGCGCGGGGACATATTGCAGCGTCAGGTACTCGTCGATCGCCGCGAGGTCGACGCCGGGGCGCCACGGCAGCCCGCGCACGAGCGCGCCCAGCTCGGACGCGAACCAGAGCGCCCCGTCGCGCGCGGCGTAGTAGAGCGGCTTTTCGCCCGCGCGATCGCGCGCCAGGAACAGCCGCCGCCGCGGCGCGTCCCACAGCGCGAAGGCGAACATGCCGCGCAGCCGCGCCAGACATTCGAGGCCCTCCTCCTCGTAGAGGTGCACGATCACCTCGGAGTCGGAGCGCGAGCGGAGCTGGTGGCCGCGCCGCTCCAGGCCGGCGCGCAGCTCGCGAAAGTTGTAGATCTCGCCGTTGGCGACGAGGACGATCGAGCCGTCTTCGCTCGCGAGCGGCTGGCGGCCCTCGGGGCGCAGATCGATGATCGACAGGCGGCGATGGCCGAGCGCGACCGGGCCCGCGCGATAGAGCCCCGCCGCGTCGGGGCCGCGATGCGCCAGCGCGTCCATCATCGCGCGCACGCCGCCCTCGGGCGCGCCCGCGTGCGCGCGATCGAGCCGGCCGCAGATGCCGCACATCAGGCGCGCCGCCGATCGACGATCGCGATCACCGCCGGCATCAGCACCAGCGCGGTGGTCAGGCACGCCAGCTCGCCGAGGATCGCCGCCGCGCCGAAGGTGAAGAGCCCGCGCGTGTCGGCGG
Organism: Polyangia bacterium; assembly: GCA_035652295.1. Taxonomy (GTDB): domain Bacteria; phylum Myxococcota_A; class Polyangia; order Palsa-1104; family Palsa-1104; genus DASREC01. Next base: position 13,165 of record DASREC010000446.1, on the reverse strand, counting down.
CCAAGAGCGAGCCGTAGCCGATGATGGTGGTGAGCGAGCACAGCGCGACCGCGCCGCCCGTCGAGGACACGGCGAGCTCCAGCCCGGCGCGCCCCTCCTGGCGGTAACGCAGATAGAGGTTGGCGCTGTAGTCGGCGGCGATGCCGAAGGTGATCGGCAGCGCGATGAAGTTGAGGAAGTTGATGCGCACGCCCGCCGCGGCCACCGCGCCGACCATCCACACCACGCCGATCACCAGCGAGCCGACGATCAGCCACGCGCCGCGCCCGCGAGCGAGCAGCAGCACCAGCAGCAGCACCGAGCCGAACGACGCCGCGGTGACGATCGGGGCGTCGCGCACCACCGCGTCGAGCATGGCGGCGAAGATCACCGCGCGCCCCGAAGCGTGGACGCGCGAGCCGTCGTCGAGCCGCAGGTCGGCGACGGTTGCGGCGATTTGCCGCAGCACGCGGCCGTCCCAGACGTCGAGGTCGTCGCGCGGGAACCAGGCGAGCGCGCGCCCGACGGTGCCGTCGACCTCGGTGTAGAAGCGCAGCACGCTCGGCGGCAGGTCGCGCACGCCGAGCACGCGCAGATCGTCGGGCGGACGCAGATCGAGCAAGCGCGCGCGCTGATCGTCGTCGGCGAAATCGACGTTCGCGTCGACCAGGCGGCGGATCTCGGCGAGCACCGCCAGCTTGCGCCGCTGCTCGTCGGGGCTGCCGGGCAGGTAGTCGGCGACGGTCTTGATCGAGCCGAGCACGTGCCGCGCGCGGTCGCGCTCGCGCAGCCGGCGCCGGATCTCCTCGAGCCGCCCCGCGTCGTCGACGAGCACGAAGCTCGGCGAGAGCGAGCGGCCGAAGATCGGATCGAGGCGCGACGACAGCCGCTCGGCGTCCGAGCGCCGCGCCGCCTGGTTGCGCAGCTTGTCGAAGTCGTACTCGAACGGATCGCGGGCGAAGCGCACGAGCGGCGGCAGCGCCACGAGCGTGAGCGCGATCCCCGCCGCGAGCACGCCGCGCGGGCGCGACACGACCAGGCGCGCGAGCGGCGCGGCGGCGGCGAATCCGCGCACGCGCGGCACCGTCGCGCCCGGTCGGCGGCGATCGAACAGCACCCACAAAGACGGCAGCACCAGCAGCGTCGCCAGCCACGAGAGCAGCATGCCGACGCAACCGATCCAGCCGAATTGGTTGAAGCCGCGAAAATCGGTGAACGCCAGCGAGCCGTAGGCCACCGCCGCGGCGAGCGCGGCCACGCCGGTGCCGCGCCAGGTGGCGTCGAGCGCCACGCGCAACGCCTCGGCCACGCCGGCGCCGCGGCGGCGCTCCTCCTCGTAGCGCGCCATCTGCACGATCGCGTAGTTGATGCCGTTGCCCAAAATGATCGCGCCGAGAAATCCGGTGGCGGTGTTGAGCGCGCCGAAGCAGAGCTGCGCGAACGCCAGCGCCAGCGCCAGGCCGACGAGCGCCGGCAGCACCATGAACGCGACCGCGATCGGCCGACCGAAGTAGAGCAGCACCACGGCGCAGACGAGCGCGACCGAGATCGCCGTCGCCAGCGTGAGGTCGCCGGTGAGCGCGGCGCGCTCCTCGTCGGCGGTGATCAAGTTCCCGGTGAGCCCGACGCGGCGGCGGGAGTCGGCTGATTCGCGCTCGAGCGCGCGCGCGGTCTCGCGGATGCGCGTCACCGTGGCGCCGGCGTTGGCCGCGCCGAGCAGCGGGCTGCGCAGCCAGATCAGCACCGCGTAGAGCGAGCCGTCGCGATACGCGAAATAGCCGCCGGGGAAGCGCGCGAACGGCGACTCGACTTTTTCGTCCGGCGGATCGTCGTCGTCGAGCGACACGATCAGCGGGTTCTTGTGGGTCGCGATCTCGCGCTCGAGGCGATCGCGCGCGCGCTCGAGCTGCGCCTGCCCGGCGAACAGGAGCTGGTTGTGCTCGAAGAATTTTTTCTCCTCGTGCACGCCGCTCGTCACCTCGTCGATGAGCGGATCGCCGAGGCTGCGCAGGCGCGGCACCAGCGCGTCGACGTAGCGGCGGTTGGCCGCCGCGTCCGGCCCCTCGAGCACCACGTCGAGCGACGAGAGCGCGGCCATCCGCCGGTCGAGCTCCTCGAGCGCGATCACCGACGGCGCGCTGCGCGGCAGGAGCTGCGCGAAGTCGGTGTCGAGCCGCAGCCGCGCGATTCGCCACCCGGCGAGCAGCACGAGCGCGGCCGTCACCGACAGGATCGTGCGCGGGCGCCCGGCGACCAGGCGCACGACGAAGGTCATGCAGCGGGACTAAGCAAGCGCGCGCGCTCTGCCACTCTCGCCTTGCGCGCGGCCGCTCGCCGAGTCAGAACACGCGCCCACCTTCGGGAGGCCGTCCGCGTGAAGCGCTGGTTGCTGGTCGTTTTCTCGAGTGGATGTCTGTTCAACAACGGGACGCGTACCGTCGCCAGGGGAGCCGTCGACAGCGCCACGTTGTGCGCGCCCGCGGCCGACGGGTGTCCGCCGTGCTCGTCGCTCGACGGGACGCGCTGCCGCGACCAGTGGTATCCGACGGCGCTGCGCTGCACGGCCGACGCGCAGTGCGAGGCGCCCGGCACGTGTCAGCGCGGCTACTGCGTCGCCACCGACGCCGACGGCGACGGGCTCGACGACGACTTCGAGCGCGAGCTCGCGTGGCTCAACTTCCCCACGGTCTACCTGGCGCAGGGCGAGCCGTGCGGCGCCCCGCACGGAGTCATCTACCGCGCGCGCCGCCATCCGCAGAACGCCAACCGGATCGCCATCACCTACGTCGTGCTCTATGGAGTGGACTGCGGCCCATGGAACGGCCACCCCGGCGACGCCGAGACGTTCGCCGTCACCGTCGACCTCGACGCCGAGCCGGGCGCGCCCGCCACCGTCGGCGTCGAAGCGTGGGCGCACGCCGGGACCGCCTGCGGCTCGACGTCGTCGTGCGACGCGCAGGCCGGGACCAGCGCGTGCGCGCAGCAGCCCGACGGCGGCGCGTCGAACGGCGTGATCGTCTACTCCTCGCTCGACAAGCACGCCAACTATCTCTCGCGGGCGGTCTGCGGCGGAAATTGTTACGACGCGTGCAACGCCGGCGAGCGGCTGACCGGGCCGCTGCTCAACGTCGGCGAGCCCGATCATCCGCTGGTGACCGACTTGACCGCGCAGGGTTTCGTGCAGGCCGCCGGCGGATGGGGCCAACAACTGCTCCACGTCGATCCATGGAGCAGCGTCGAGTTCGGCGGCGGCGGACGGCTCGACGTGCCGCTCACGAACAAGGTCGCGCCGCCTGGACAGTAGCCGCGCGACGCTTAGTTGGCAGTCATGCGAACGGGCGCGGCGCTGCGCGTGCTCTACCTGCAACCGGCCACCGACTTCGGCGGCGCCGAGCGGCAGGCGACCTACTCGATCGCGGGCCTGCCGCGGTACGGCGTCGAGGTGGTGGCGGCCGTCGGGCCGGGGCCGCTGATCGTCGAGGAGCTCGAGCGCCTCGGCGTGCGCGGGATCCATCGCGCGGGATTTCCCTCGGACGAGCAGGCGCCGCGCAGCGGGCTCGCGCGCGCGGCGCTGATCGCGCACTACGTGCGCTCGTTCTTTCGCATGACCGAGGAGCTGACCGGGCTCTTGCGCCGCCGTCCGTGCGATCTGATCTTCGCCAGCCGGCCGTTCTCGTGGGTGGTGGGCGGTCGCGTCGGCGCGGCGCTCGGCGTGCCGGTGATCTGGCGCGCGGGCACGCTGTTCAATCATCCGCTCCAGCCGCCGTGGCTGCGGCTGGCGGCGCGGCTGTGGCCGCCGCGCGCCATCGTGTGCACCTCGCGCGCCGTCGAGCGCGCGCTGGCGAAGCACGTGACCGTGGCGCCCTCGCACGTGGTGTACAACGGCGTCGACACCGCACGCTTCTCGCCGACGATCGATCGCGGCGCGGCGCGCGCGGCGCTCGGGCTGGACGAACGCGCGCCGGTGGTGGCGCTGGCGGCGCGGCTGTCGCCGGAGAAGGGCACCGAGCTGCTGCTCGAGATCTGCCGCGCGCTCCAGGTGCAGGTGCCGCGCGTGCAGGTGCTGGTCGCCGGCGACACGCGGTGGCGCGCGCGCTTCGACGGCGCCTGCCGCGCCGCCGGGCTCGACGGGACGGTGCGGCGGCTGGCCTTCGTGCCCGAGGTGGAGCGGGTCTACGCCGCGGCCGACGTGGTGCTCCTGACGTCGCGGACCGAGGGCTGCCCGAACGCGCTCCTCGAGGCGATGGCGATGGGCCGCCCGGTGGTCGCCACCGCCGTCGACGGGACGATCGAATTGGTGCGCGACGGCGTCGACGGGCTGCTGGTCCCGCAGTCCGATCCGGAGGGCTTCGCCGAGCGCGTGGCCGAGCTGCTCGTCTCGGCGCCGCGCGCCGGCGCGCTGGGACGGGCGGCGCTGGCGACGGTGCGGCGCCGCTTCACGCTGGACGCGCAGCTCGCGCGGCTGGCGCAGATTCTCCACCACGCCGCCGGCCGGCGGCCGACCGTCGAGCAACTGGCGTCGTGAGCGCGCGCTCGCGCGCGATCCTGCGCGCGCTCGTCGAGCGGCCGACGCTGCTCTGGCTCGCGCTCGCCGGCGGCGCGGCTCTGCTCGCGTCGCTGGCCGCGGCCGCCGGCGTGCCCGCGACGCCGCTCGCGCGGCTCCTCGTGGTGCTGGCGGCGTGGACCCCGCTCGGCGCGCTCGTCGCCTTCGCCTTCACGCCGGGGTTCGATCTGCCGTGGCGCGCGATCCGCCGCGTGCCGGGCGCGCGCCGCGCCGCGCTCACCTTCGACGACGGGCCGCACCCGGGCTCGACGCCGCGGCTGCTGGCCGCGCTGCGCCGCGCGGGCGTGCGCGCGACCTTCTTTCTCGTCGGCGAAGCGGTGGAGCGCTGGCCCGAGCTGGTGCGGCAAATTGCCGCAGACGGCCACGCCATCGGCAACCACACCCAGCGCCACCGCCTCCTCACGTTTCGCACCGCCGATCAGATCGCCGACGAGATCGCCGCCTGCCAGCGCGCGCTCGCCCGCGCCGGCGTCGAGGCGCGGCTCTTCCGCCCGCCGCATGGGTTCAAGTCCGTAGGGCTGCATCGGGTGCTGCGCCGTCACGGGCTCAGGCTGGTGGCGTGGCAGGGCTCGATCCGCGACACCGACGCGCCGGGCACCGCCGTCATCGTCGCGCGCGCGGTGGCGCTGGCGGCCGCGGGGCGCATCCTGCTCCTGCACGATCATCCGCGCTGCGCCGAGCAGACGATCGGCGCGCTGCCGGCGATCATCGATCGCTATCGCGCGCTCGGCTATCACTTCGTTCCGCTCGACGGCTGATCACTCTCGACACACAGCTCGTCACCCGAGTGACTGCGCCGCCGCCGCGTTTAAGCCAACTCTCGACCGCACACAGGAGACTCCGACGATGGAGCTGCTTCGCCGGTTCGAACATCTGTTGGCCACGACCGCGCGCGCGGCCTGGCCGCTCGTCGCCTGGTACAACCACCGCTTCGAGCGCCCGTCGGTACGGCCGTCGTGGGCCCCGCAGCCGCTGCTCAAGCGGCGCGAGCGCACCTTCCCGCCGCTCGGCTGGCCGCGCACCACCGACTCGCTGTGTCCGCGCTGCGTGCGCGAGGCGCGCGCCGCGATCCTCGACGGCGAGCGCTCGCTGCTCGAGCTCATCGAGGGCAAGCCCGGCGAGATCGCGGCCGAGATCCTCGAGGAGGACGGCCAGGTGATCATGAAGAAGACGTGCGCCAAGCACGGCACCATCCGCGACGTGCTCGCCACCGACGCGAAGTGGCTGGCGCGCATCGAGCGCCTCTATCCCGGCCGCGACTTCCGCTCGCCGCCGTCCAAGCTGCGCGAGCACGGCTCGTCGTCGATCCAGTTCGGCCGCGGCTCGGTGCTCACCGTCGACCTGACCAACCGCTGCAACATGATGTGCGACCCCTGCTTCATGGACGCCAACCAGGTCGGCTACGTCCACGAGCTCGCGTGGGAGGACATCAAGAAGCTGCTCGACGATTCGCTCTCGATCCAGCCGCGCCGCCAGATGTCGGTGCAGTTCTCCGGCGGCGAGCCCACGCTGTCGCCGCACTTCCTCGACGCGGTGAAGTACGCGCGCGAGGTGGGCTACTTCGCGGTGCAATGCGCAACCAACGGGTTGCGTTTCGCCGAGGAGCCCGACTTCGCCGTGCGCGCGAAGGAGGCGGGCCTGCGCATGGCGTATCTGCAATTCGACGGCATCGGCAATGAAGCCAACGCGCACCGCAAGATCGGCAACCTGTTCGACGTCAAGCTGCGCGCGATCGAGGCGCTCTCCGCCGCCGGCATCGACATCATCCTCGTGGTCACCGTGGTCAACGGCGTGAACGACGATCAGGTGGGCCAGATCCTGCGCTTCGCCGTCGAGAACCCCGACAAGATCACGGTCGTCTCGTTCCAGCCGGTGTCGTTCACCGGCCGCGACGAGGAGATCGACGACGAGACGCGCGCCCGGCAGCGCTACACGCTGTCGCACCTCGCCACCGACGTCAAAGCGCAGACCGGCATCACCGAGCCCATGCGCGACTGGTTCCCGCTCTCGGCGCTGGGGCCGTTCTCCGATCTCGTCGATCAGCTCATGGGCGAGCGCGCCGACTGGGGATCGATGAAGTGCGGCTGCCATCCCAACTGCGGCATCGGCACGATCCTCATGGTCAACAAACGCACGCGCGAGGCCGTGCCGCTGTCGAGCTTTCTCGACGTCGAAGGGCTGCTCGACGACCTCGGCGCGATCACCGACGCGGCGCAGGGGCGCGCGGTCACCATCGCCGAGCTGGCGGTGGCGCTGTTCAAGCGCTACCGGCCCGAACGCGCGCCGCGCGGCTACGGCTTCTTCGCGCTGATGAAGCAGCTCCTGTCGCAGACCGGCGCGCGCGGGCGCCGCGTCGGCGAGTACGAGTCGGACGCCGCCGAGTTCGAGTGGCGCGTGCTGTTCGTCGCCGGCATGTGGTTCCAGGACCTGTTCAACTACGACTTCCGCCGCACCGAGATGTGCATCATCCCGTACGCGACGCAGCTCGGCGAGATCTCGTTCTGCGCGTACAACACCGGCGTCGGCTGGCGCAGCATCGTCGAGAAGATGCTGCAGAACGCGACCGTCGCCGAATGGTACCGGACGCACGCGCGGCACAAGGTCTACGCCAAGGGGCGGGACTTCCCGCTGCCGAAGTTCGCGCAGCCGATCACGTCGCGGCTGCCGGGAGAGCCGCTGCGGCTGAAGGTGCTGGGGTCGTGACGGCGAGGATCGCATGACGCGCTCCGAGCTCACGCTGCTGCCGGCCGTCTCGTGCTTCGTCTACTTCGTCGGCGGCGTGCCGTTCTACCTGCGCCACGCGCGGCGCGCCGGCGTCGCTCGCGAGCCGCGCATCGAGGCGCGGCGCCGCTCGGTGCTCATCCCCAAGTGGCTCATCTATTACCTGCTGTGGGAGATCGCGCCGGTCGAAGCCGCGCTGGTGCGCCGGCGCGTCTCGCCGAATACGCTGAGCTCGCTCGGCCTCGCGCTCTCGCTGGCGGCCGGCGCCGCGCTGTCGCAGGGCTGGTTCGACGTCGGCGGTTGGCTCTACCTGTTCGTCGGCATCGTCGATCTCTTCGACGGGCGCGTGGCGCGCGCGACCGGACGCGCCTCGCGCGCGGGCGCGTTCTACGACAGCGTGGCCGACCGCTACTCCGAGTGCGCCATCTTCGCCGGGCTGATGGCGTACTACCGCGGCTCGTGGATCGGCGTCGCCGTGCTGGCCGCGCTGCTCGGCTCGTTGATGGTGAGCTACGCGCGGGCGCGCGCCGAGGCCTTCGGCGCGGCGGAGCTGGCGGCGCACGGCGCGATGCAGCGGCCGGAGCGGATCTTCCTGCTCGGGGTCGCGCTGGCGGCCTCGCCCTTCGTCGACGCGTACGGCGAGCCGAGCGCCCACCCGACGTTTGTCGCGACCGTCGGCGCGATCCTGCTCCTGGCGTTCGGCAGCCACCTCACCGCGCTGTCGCGCACGTGGGCGGTGTTCCGCGCGCTGCGCGAGCGCGACCGCGCCGGCGTCGAGCCGCTGCTGCGGCGGCGTCCGCCTCGCTCGCGCACCGGAGCGTCCGAATGACGGCGACCGCGGATCCGATCCCCGACGTCCCCGCAGCCGGCAGCATCCCGTCGCTGCGCGATCTGCTCGACGCGGCGCTCGACCACCCGCCGGCGCGCGCCGTCGCCGAACCGTTCCTCGCCGAGCTCGCGCGCCCCGAACGCAGCGTGCGCGCGGTGGTGCTGTACGGGTCGTGCCTGTGGAGCGGGCTGCGCGGGCCGACCAGCCATCCCGATTTTTTCGTGGTCGTCGATTCGCTGCGCGCGTGGCACCGGCGCCTCTGGCCGACGCTGCTCAACGTCCTGCTGCCGCCGAGCATCTACCGGCTGCGCGCGGGCGCGCTCGAGGCCAAGGTCTCGATCACGTCGGCGGCGCAGCTCGCGCGCCACGTGAGCCCCGACGCGCCCGATCTGCATCACCTCGGCCGCTGGTCGAAGCGCGTCGCGCTGGTGTGGTCGCGCGACGCGGCGTCGCGGCGGCTGGTGGTCGACGCGCAGCAGGCGGCGCTCGAGACGCTGGCGCCGCTCGCGCGCGCGCGCCTCGGCGACGATCTTGGCGTCGACGAATTCATGCACATGTTGCTGCGTCTCTCGTACGAAGCCGAGGTGCGCATCGCCGAGCACGGCAAGGTGGCGGCGCTCTTCGAGGTCGAGCGCGAGCACTACCGCGCGATCGGGCGCGCGCTCGTCGCCGGCCTGCCGCCGGGCCGCATCACGCCGGCCGAGGTCGAGCGGCGCCTGCGTCGCTCGCGCCGCCGCGCGGTGCTCCGCTGGCCCAAGTACATCTGCACCTACGACGGATGGCTCGACTACGTGCTGGCGAAGCTGGCCCGCACCGGCGACCGCTGGTCCTTGAGCGAGCGCGAGCGGCGCCATCCGCTGCTGTTCGGCATCCCGGTGATCTGGCGGCTCGCGAGAGCCAAACGCTTGAGCGGAGGGAGGCACGTATGATCGATCGGAAGCCGGGCCGCCGCGGACGCATCGGCGCGCCCATCACGCGCCCGACGAGCTGGTGGCTGGAGACGCTGCGCAAACGCAGGGAGTCGATGTACGACGACGACGACGCGCCGACGGCGCCGGTCGAGTTCGCCAGCGACGAGGAGCGGCGGGCCTGCATCCGCTTCTTCAACGCCGCGCTGCGCGCCGAGGAGTCGGGCGCGTCGCAAGCCGAACGGCTCGCCGCCGAGGTGCGCGGCTGGGATCCGGATCTCGCCGAGTGCCTGATCCTCTACGGCGCAGAGGAGGGCTGGCACCACAGCCTGCTGCGAAAATTTCTCGCCGACATCGGCGGCGAGGTGCGGCCGCTCGGCGGGCTCACCGGCTTTTTCTACCGGACGTACGCGAAGGCGCGCGACCTCGAGACCATCATGCTCACCAACGTGATGTTCGAGGTCATCGGCTCGACGACGTATCGCCTCGCGCTCGGGCGGGTGAAGCAGCCGGCGGTGCGGCGCATGCTCACGATCCTGGCGCGCGACGAATCGTTCCACGTGCCGCTCAACGTCCATTTCATCCGCGAGATGTTGCGCCACCGGACGCGCGGCGAGGCGCAGCGGCTCAAGCTGAAGGTGGTCTATCACGTGGTCTTCTGGCTGTTGCTCGCGTCGTCGGCGGCGAGCCGCCGCGTGGCGCAGGCGTTCGATGGCCTGCCGTTCGGCGAGCTGTCGCGCGCCTACGCGGAGAACCTGGGCCGGCTGTTCCTCCACGAGTCGGATCTGCAGTTCTCGCCGCCGTGGTTGGCGCTGCGCGTGTTCGGCTTCAGCTCCGCGGCGCTGCTGGCCGGCGAGAACCTGCTCTCCGCCGCGGCGGCCGAGGCGTCCGCGCGCCGCGGCGACGTTCAGGTCACCGCGCTCGGCGCGTAGGCGCGGCCGTGCCTGCACCGCAGCTCCACCTGACGTTCGCCGAGCTGCTGTCGCGCGAGCCGCGGCTCGACGGTGCGCTGCGCGCCGCGTGTCGCGCCGAGCCCCGCTACACGCGCCTGGGCGCGATCTTCCACGACCTCGCCTATTACGGAAACATGGCGCTCATGGCCGTTCGCTATGGCTTGCGCCTCCCCGCCGAGGAGTCTCCCTGGGGCGCGCGCGTCCACGAGGATCGCCCCGACGAGTTCCTCGCGCGGTTCGTCGCCACCGCGCGATCGATCGACAACGCGCTCACGCGCGACGAGCGGCTGGCGATCGTGGCCGGGCTGTGCTCCCACGTCGCGCTCGACCTGTCGCTGCACCCGCTGGTCAACTTCCTCGCGCGGCGGGATCGGCGCGAGCAGGGCGGCGCCGAGTCGCACCATCACCGCCTCGCCGAAAAATACCACGCGCTGTTCTATCACCTGGACTCGACGGGGCGCGACCTCATCGGCTCGGGCGCCGAGCTGCACGAGAAGACGACGGTCACGAAGCGCAGCTCGCTCGTGTGGCTGGCGGTGGAGGCGCCGCTGGTCGAGCTCGCGCTGGCATCGTACCGCGCGATGTGGAACGACGCGCCCTCGCGCCGGCAGTGGATGGGCTGGGTGCGCAGCTTCGCGCACTTCGGGCGGATGGTCGGCCACCGCTGGGCGCTGCGCAACAGCCTGCGGCTGCGCACCAGCGCCAACCGCCGCCGCTACTTCATCTGCCCCGAGTTCAACTTCTACGATTTCTGGGAGGCCGGCCGGCTGCGCGGGATCCACCTCGCCAATCGCGCCTGCGCCTTCTTTGAGCGCGCCGACTTCTCCGACGACGCGCGCGCCGACTTCATCCGCGACGTCGCCTTCGACGGCACGCTGACCGACCCCATCGGCCGTCACGGTCCGAAGCTGCCGGCCGTGTGCGGCAAAGTGCCGCATGAGCATCCGATATAGGCGCACCTTCAATCCGCACGGATCGAATCGTATATGGCCGCCAGCGCCTGCGCATCTGCGCGCCCTGGCTTCGCCATGCTGCGGCGATTTGCCGTAGCGAATTTTTTTTCCGATCCGATTTCGCGCTGGTTCGTACTCGAGTCATGGCGACAGTCCTCGAGGTCAATGTGCTCTCGCCCACGGGCGGGACGGTGGCGCAGGCCGGCACGACGTTCACGGTCACCTGGTTCTCGACGGGCGCGACCGGCCAGCGCGTCCTCTACTCGATCGACGGCGGGAACAGCTTTACGCCCATCGTGACCGGGCTCGACGGCTCGGTGCGCAGCTACGATTGGGCGATCCCGGCGTCGCTCGTGCCGGCGGGGCAGGCGAGCATCGGGGCGATTGTGCGCGTCGGCGTCAAGAACGACAGCGGCGCGAGCACCACCAACGACAGCCCGCCGTTTACGATTCAAAGCGCGGCCACGACGGCGCCGGCGCCCTCCATTGCCGGCGCCTCGCCGTCGAGCGGACCGGCGGCGGGCGGCACGTCGATCACCATCAATGGACAAAACTTCAAGACGGGATTGAAGGCCACGCTCGGCGGCGTGGCGCTGCAAATCAGCAACGTGACGGCGCGGCAGATCACCGCCGTCACGCCGGCCGAGAGTGCGGGCGCGGCGGCGTTGAGCGTCACCAATCCCGACGGACAGAGCGCAACGCTGGCGAGCGCGTTCACGTTCGTCGCGCCGTCGAGCGGGACGCGCACCATCGCGCTGCAATTGACCGATCCCGATCCGACGCCCGACGGCATTCAGCCCGCGCTCGCCAGCGGCACGAGCATCACCGTCAACATCGCCGCGGGGCAGACCAAGCGCATCGGCTTCACCGTCAGCGTCACCGACGCGAACAACAACCCGGTGCAGGAGACGCTCAAGATAAAGGTGAGCGGCCCGATGCCGAACGGCCTCACGCTCGACTATCCAACGCGCGTCACGTCGTGCGGTCCGGGGCAGAGCGGCGGCTGCGGCAGCGGCACGCTCACCATCGCCACCACGCTCGACACGCCGTACGACACGTATCAATTCACGCTCGATGCCTCGTGCGTCGACGGGATGTGCATGCCGTCGTCGGCGTCGCTCACGCTGGTGGTCAAGCAGCCGCGCGTGATCTTGAGCCTGCCGGATCCGACCAACATGACGGCGCGCGTCCCCGCCGGCGGCACGGCGACCTTCCCGATCCAGATCTCGCGCGAGTTCTACTTCGGCTCGATCCTGGTGCAGCCGACGAACGATCTGCCGCGGACGGCCACCACGCAGCCGATCAAGATCGACGCGCTGCCGACGACGGCCAAGCCCAACGCCGTCTATCAAGCGCAGTTCCAGGTCGCCACGATGGCGACCTCGCCGAGCATGGACGGCACCGTGCCCGGCAAGTACGACCTCACGCTCGGCACCATCGCCGATCCGCGCGCCAAGACCAATCAGCTCCCGCTCAAGCTCGTCGTCTTGCCGCAGACGCCGTCGGTGTCGGTGATCCTGTCGCCGAAGTCGCAAATGGGCCAGCCGGGAAAAGCCGCGCGCTACACGGTCGACGTCTATCGCTACAACTTCTTCGGCAAGGTCGATATCCAACTGCCGACCGAGCTGCCTTCGGGCACGACGTTCGCGCTCACGCCGGGTACGCCGACGCCGATCTCGGTGGGCGGCGTGATGGTCGGCGACCTGACGGCGAACCTGCTCGACATCACGCTGCCGGCGGGCGCGCAGCCGAAGGCGTACGAGTTCCACGTCGGCGCGACGTACAAGCCGACCAATGCGCCGTCCACCACCGTGCAGGACAGCGCGGTGCTCGACACGAGCGCGGCCACGCCGACGATCGACCTCGTCATCACGCAGGCCGATACCAAGGTCGGGCAGGGCGGGCTCGCGAGCATCGAGTTCGAGGTGACGCGCTCGCCGATGACGGACGCGAACGTGCACCTCGATCTCGGGATGCTCGCGGGCCACACGATGCCGGTCTCGGACGTGCAGCTCGACGCCAAGATGACGATGGGCCGGTTCGACGTGCAGCTCGACAACGACGCGCCGCTCGGCAGCTACATGCTCACGCTCACCGCGACGGCGAACGGCGAGCAGGATCAGAAGACCACGCCGCTCCAGGTCACGGCGCTCCAGTACGTCGTGCGCCTGACGACGAACATCTTCGGCAGCACCAAATCGGTCAAGCAGGTCATGCCGGGAGATCCGGTGGTGTTCGACGTCGACATCTCGCGCGAC
>DASREC010000445.1:0-2056 GCA_035652295.1 Polyangia bacterium | reverse complement strand
TCTCGTCGCTGCTCCTGTTCGCCTTGGGTTGCGCCTCGTCGCCGAGCGGACCCGGTGCCCGCGGCCGGGTGGCCGAGGGACGCTTCGCCTCGCCGGCGCTGGGCGTCGAGAAGCACTACCTCGTCTACCTGCCCGCCGGCTACGACGGCTCCACCGCGCGCTACCCGGTCATCTACCTGTTGCACGGGCTGCACGGCAACGAGCACGACTGGGTCTCCGGCGGGCACCTCGACCAGGCGGCCGACAAGCTGAAGCTGCAGGCGATCGTGGTGATGCCCGACGGCGACGCCGGCTTCTACGCCGACTCCGCCACGCCCGCCGACTACGAAGCGTGCGTGCACGGCGCCAAGGTGCGCTTCTTCCGCCGCGAGGAGTCGCTCGAGACCTACTGCGTGCGCCACGCCGACTACGAGCAGTACGTGATCAAGGATCTGCTCGCGCACGTCGACGCCACCTACCGCACCGTCGCCGAGCGGCGCGGGCGCGCGATCGGCGGGCTGTCGATGGGCGGCTTCGGCGCGCTGTCGCTGGCGATGCGCCATCCCGAGCTCTTCGCCTCGGCCGCCAGCCACTCGGGCGTGGTGGCGCTGCTCTACGCCGGCCCGCACCCGTATCGCAAAGGCCAGGCGCGGCTGCTCGAGGACGTGTCGCGCTGGGGCGAGCAGGTCGGTCCGATCGGCCTCTTGGTGCGGCGCATCTTCGGCGGCGATCTCGCCAACTGGCGCGCGCACGATCCCGCCGCGCTCGCGCAGACGCTCGAGCCGGGCAAGCTCGCGCTCTACGTCGACTGCGGCACCGAGGACGACTTCGCGCTCGAGAGCCCGGCGGCGTATCTGCACGACGTGCTGGCGGCGCGCAACATCCCGCACGAGTTCGCGCTCGTGCCGGGCCGCCACAACTTCGCGCTGTGGGAGAAGCGCGTGGTCGAGAGCCTGGCGTTTCACGCGCGCCAGTTCCGCGCCGCCGGACTGTGAACGCAAAACGGTGTAACGTGCGCGCATGAAATATCTCGCGCTCGCGATCGCGCTCGCCGGCTGCTCGCCCGCCGCGCAGCTCACGCCCGCCGACGGCGCCGCGCCGCAGAGCGATCTCGCCGGCGGCAATTACTACCTGCCCGCCGGCTTCACGCTCACGCCGTTCTTGTCGACCGACGCGCAGCACAGCTTCACCGCCGCCGGCCAGGCGACGCAGCCGAACAAAGACTATCAAGCGGTGCTCGAGACCGACGCGGGGCGCATCGTGATCGATCTGCTCGAGACCGACACGCCGATCACCGTCAACTCGTTCGTGTGGCTGGCGCTGCACCACTTCTTCGACGGCACGGCGTTCCACCGCGTGATCGACGGCTTCGTCGCGCAGGGCGGCGATCCCAACACGCTCGACGCGGACACCTCGACGTGGGGCATCGGCGGGCCGGGCTACACCTTCGGGCTCGAGATCGTCGCCTCGCTCCACTACGACGCCGCCGGCGTCGTCGGCATGGCGCGTACCAGCGATCCCAACACCAACGGCTCGCAGTTCTTCATCACGCTCGCCGCCGCGCCCAACCTCGACGGCATGTACACCATCTTTGCGAAAGTCAGCGAAGGGCTCACCGTCCTGCCCAACATCGCCCGCGGCATGCCGCCTGCGACGCCGACGCGCATGCAGCGCGTCTACATCGTCGAGAAACCTTAGCCTCGGTACAGCCGCGCGGGCTTGCGACTCGCGTTCTTTTTTTCGGCAGTCCTCAGGCGCTATATGGCTGACTTCCGACTCCTTGCCGCTCCGACGAGAACGGCTTACCCGAAGCCATAGGACTGGTTGTGCTCGTTTGAACTGCGCGCCCTCCGGGCTGGCGAAAAAAAGAACGCGAGTCCGCCCGCGCTGAGTAGCCATTCTTGAAAGCCCTCAGACGTTAGTCGGCGTTGCCGGAAGCGTAATGAGCGGGTGGGCGCGAAGATCGTTTTTCGCCGGCGTTGAGGAGCGCTCCTCGCGTCTGCGCGAGGATGCCAGCGACGAATCGAGCGAAGCACGTGCCGCGCGCAGGACGCTGCGTAGCAGCGGCCGAGCACGG
>DASREC010000444.1:0-20435 GCA_035652295.1 Polyangia bacterium | reverse complement strand
GCTCGAGCCAGCGCTCCGCCTCGTCGACGGTGCCGGTGAAGCAGTGCACCGATCCGCCGACCTCCGAGGCGCGCTCCTCGGCGCAGATGGCCAGCGCGTCGTCGTGCGCGTCGCGGATGTGGAGCTGGAGCGGCTTTTGCGCCCGGCGCGCGATGCCGATGAACGCGCGCAGCCCGTCCTTTTGAGCCGGCCGCGGCGAATGATCATAATGATAGTCGAGCCCGGTCTCGCCCACGGCCACCACCCGCGGGTGCGAGGTGGCGAGCCGCTCGAGCTCGTCGAGCGCGCCGTCCGGCATGCGCGCCACGTCGTGCGGATGGATCCCGACCGCCGCCCAGACGTCGCCGTTCCGCTCGGCTAAAGCGACCGCGTTGGCCGGTTCGGCGAGGGTCGCGCCCGAGCCGACGCAGATCATCCCGACCAGCCCGCCCTCGCGCGCGCGCGTCATCACGGCGTCGCGGTCCTCGGGAAAGTCCTTCGGCTCGAGGTGGCAGTGGCTATCGATCAGCTCGACCGGCGTGGTCATTTGGGCAGCTCCGATAACACAGTTTGCGCCAGGCCGCGCACGTCGTCGCGGCGCGCGCGGGCGGCGCGTTCGAGGTGCCGGCGGCCGCGCGCGTCGCCGGAGCGGGCCAGCGCCTCGGCGGCGCGCACCTTGACCAGCGGATCGCCGAGCAGCCGGCCGAGCACGCGAGCGAGCGCCGCGTGCGCGCGCTCGTCGCCGGCGACGCCCAATTCGGCGAGCGCCTGCGCGGCGTCGAGCGCGAGGTCGCGGTGGTCGAGCGCCTCGACGAGCCAGGCGGCGCCGCGGCGATCGCCCATGCGCGCGAGCGCGAGCGCGGCCTCGTGGCGCACGTCGGGGGCGTCGTCGAGCAGGCGGGCGAGGGCGTCGGCCGAGCCGCGGTCGCGCGCGTCGCCGAGCGCGGCGCATGCCTGGGCGCGCACCTTGGCGTCGACGTCGTCGAGCGCGGCGCGCACCAGCGGCGCGGCGCGCGCGGCGTCGAGCTGCGCCAGCGACGCGATCGCTTGAAACCGCACTTCCGGCTGCGGATAACCGAGCGCTTCGGCGAGCGCGCCCCACGCCCGTTCCACCACGGCGTTCGGTGCCGCGTTCGTTGCAGCGTCGGGCGGCTCGCCGGCGGCGGCCAGCGCCAGCTCGCCGAGCGCGATCGCCGCGGCCTCGCGCACCAGCGGCTCGCCGTCGGTGAGCCGCTCGGCGGCGATCTCCACCGCGCCCGCCGCGCCGAGCTCGCCGAGCGAGAGCAGCGCGGCGTAGCGCACCGACGCGTGCTCGTCGACGGCGGCGGCGCTCAGCGCGGCGATCGCCTGCGCCCGCTCGCCGCCGTCGGCGCGCCCGAGCCCGTCGGCCGCCTGCGCGCGCACGCGCGGATCGCGGTCGGCGAGATCGCGCAGCGCCGCCTCGAGGTTCACGGCTTCTCCGGCTTGCCCGCGTCGAGGCGTTTGACCAGCTCCACGCGATCCGGTACCGCGGCCAGCACGCGCGCGTACAGCACGTCGGCGCGCTCGAAGCGAAAGCCGAACCCGCGCCGCGGCGGCACCAGCAGGTTGCGCGCGCGATCGCCGCAGTCGACGTAGAGCGCGTGCTCGTCGGCGTCGGCCAGCACCTTGACCACCTCGCTCCACGCCACGCGCAATTTTTCGCGCCCGTGCTCCTCGACGGCGTAGCCGCGCTCGTCGAGCACCAGCTGCGGACGCGCGCGCCACTGCCAGAGCGCCAGCGCGAGCGCCACCAGCGCGAACACCGCGCAGCCGGCGCGCGCCCACCACGCCGTCGAGAAACCGGCCCCGACGAGCGCGAACGCCACCGCCACCGGCAGCACTCGCCGCTGCGTCAGGATCAGCGCGAACTTCTCAGGCACTTTTTTCGGACGCGCGCGCGGCGGCCACGCGGCGCGCGATCTCGAGCCGCGTCTCGAGCGCGATCCACTCGAAGATCACGCCGAACCCGGCCTGCAGCGCCACCGGCTCGCCCTCGCCGCGCGTCACCGAGCAGGAGTCCGAGCGCCGCCACAACACCCAGCCCACCGCCTCGACGCGCTTCCACTCGGGCACGTCGATCACCATCGCCACGCGCGACAGCAGCGGCAACGGCCGCCCCTCGAGGAACGCGCCGTTCACCGACAAATCGCGCAGCGTCGCCTGGAAGCGCTCGCCCACGCCGTCGGGATCCGCGGTCACGCGCTGGTACACGCGCTCGAGCGCGGGCGGGAGCTTCTGATCGATCTCGATCGTCTTCTCGCACAAGACCGGCCAGGCCACCGCGATGCGCGCGTCGCGCCGCCGCTGCCGTCCCTCGTCCGCAGTCGCCATCAGCGCACCTTGGTCCCCGGCGGCGCGTCCCGGTCGAGCCCCGAGAGCGCCACCACGTCGTCGTCGCCGGCCGCCAGGATCATGCCCTCGGAGAGCACGCCCCGGATGGTCGCCGGCTCCAGGTTGGCGAGGAGAATGACTCGCTTGCCCACCAGCTCCTCGGGCCGGTAGGTCTCGGCGATGCCGGCCACGACCTGGCGCTGGCCGGTCGCGCCGACGTCGACGGTGAGCTTGAGCAGCTTCTTGGCCTTCGGCACCGCCTCGGCGGCGAGCACCCGGCCTACGCGCAGGTCGAGCTTCTGGAACTCGGCGTAGGTGACGCGCGGCTCGCGCTGAGCCGGCGTCTCCTTCTTCGGCGTCCAGTGCGCGAGCAGCTGCGCCTTGCGATCGTCGTCGATGCGCGGGAACAGCGGCACCGCCTGCGCCGGCGTGAACGTGCGCGCGCTCCACGCGGGCATCGCCGGCGGCTCGTCGAGGCCGAGCTGCCGCTGCATCTCGGCGGCGCGCTCGGGCATGAACGGGCTCGTGAGGTGCGAGAGCGCGCGGCACACCTCCAGCACCTCGCCGAGGATGCGCTCCTGCCCGGCGCGGTCCTGCTTCCACGGCGCTTCCTTGTCGATGAACTCGTTGGCGCGCCGCACCAGCCGCCAGAT
The DNA here is from genome assembly GCA_035652295.1 of Polyangia bacterium. Classification (GTDB taxonomy): domain Bacteria; phylum Myxococcota_A; class Polyangia; order Palsa-1104; family Palsa-1104; genus DASREC01. Next base: position 17,451 of record DASREC010000444.1, on the reverse strand, counting down.
CTCCTCGAGCGCCTTCGAAGGCGCGAGCGCCTCCATCGCCTCGGCGAAGCGCGCCGAATAATTGGTCACATCATTGCAAAGCGCTTTGCCGCTGTTTGCAATCGCATTGAACTGGTACTTGGAAACCATCCCCAACGTGCGATTCAGGAGGTTCCCCAAATCGTTACAAAGCTCGGCGTTATAGCGGGTAATCAGCGCCTCGTGCGAGAAATCCCCGTCGCTGCCGAGCGGAACTTCGCGCAATACGAAATAACGGAACGCGTCGACGCCGATATCCTGCGACAGCTTGAGCGGATCGACGACATTGCCGAGCGTCTTCGACATCTTCTCGCCGTCGACCGTCCACCAGCCGTGCGCGAACACGGTGGTCGGCAGCGGCAGGTCGGCCGCCATCAGGAACGCCGGCCAATAAACGGCGTGAAAGCGGATGATCTCTTTGCCGATCATGTGCACGATGCGCGCGTCCGGCTGGTCCCAGAACTGCTTCGCCTCGTCGCTGCGGCGGGTGGCCGAGTAGTAGTTGGTGAGCGCGTCGAGCCACACGTAGATGATGTGCTTGTCTTGATCGGGGACCGGCACGCCCCAGTTGAACGTGGTGCGCGATATCGACAGATCCCTCAATTCGCCGGCCACGAATGCCCGCACTTCATTGCGGCGGGTATCGGGCTGCACGAATTCGGGGTGTTTATCGTAAAGCTCGAGCAATCGATCGCGATATTGCGACAATTTGAAATAGAACGACTGCTCTTTCACTTTCTCGACGGGGCGGCCGTGGACCGGGCAATCGTTTCCTTTGAGTTCTTTCTCGGTATAGAACTGCTCGCAGGCGACGCAATACCAGCCTTCGTAATCGGCTAAGTAAATGGCGCCGCTCTTGTTCATGCGGCGCCAGACCTCCTGCACCGTCGCCTCGTGGTCGGGATCGGTGGTGCGGATGAAGTCGTCGTTCGCCACTTCCAGCGCGCGCCACGTCGCCTGATAGGCCTCGGCGAACTTGTCGGCGTAGGCGCGCGGCGTCACGTGGTGCGCCTCGGCGAGCCGCGCGATCTTCTGTCCGTGCTCGTCGGTGCCGGTCAAAAAGCGCGTCGGCTCGCCGCGCATGCGGTGGTAGCGCGAGAGCGCGTCGCAGACGATGGTGGTGTACGCGTGGCCGAGGTGCGGCACGTCGGAGACGTAGTAGATCGGCGTCGTGATGTAGAAGCGCGACATGTTGGCGTTTGATATCAGATGCGCGATTACTCGTCAGCTTCCGATTCGGGCGCTTCGGATTCCGGCTCGGGCTCGCGCGCGGCGGGCGGCGGCTGCCCGACGGGCGCCATCAGCTGCACCACGTTCGCGGGGAAGGTCTCGGAGCCGCCCTCGTCGAACCACACGCGCACGCGCTGGCGCAAGACGTCGAGCTCCACGACCTTGCCGTCGCCGGCGGGCGTGGTGACACGCTTGCCGACCTTCGGCAGCGTCTTGCGCATCTCCTTGTAGATATCTTGTTCGTATACGAGACAACACTTGAGCCGGCCGCACTGACCCGACACCTTCGACGGGTTGAGCACCAGGCCCTGATCCTTGGCCATCTTGATCGAGACCGGCACGAACGCCGGCAGCCACGTCGAGCAGCACAGCTCGCGGCCGCACGAGCCGATGCCGCCGACCAGCTTGGCCTCGTCGCGCGCGCCGATCTGCCGCATCTCGATGCGCGCGTGCAGCCGCTGCGCGAGATCCTTGACCAGGTCGCGGAAGTCGATCCGCTCCTCCGACGAGAAATAGAACAGCACCTTGCCCGACTGGAGCGGGTACTCGACGCGCACCATCTTCATCGGCAGGCCGCGCTCGCGGATGCGCTGGCGGCAGAAGACGTAGGCCTCGCGCTCGCGGCCGGCGTTCTTCTCCTGCGCGCGCGCGTCGGCGTCGGTGGCGGGGCGCAGGATGCGGCGCAAGGGATCGAGCGACGGCATGCGGCGCGACGCGATGGCGACGGTGGCGGGGAGCGGGCCGCGATCGGTCTCGACCATCACGCGGTCGCCGCGCGCGTAGCTCGCGTCGCCGGCGTCGTACTCGTGGATGGTGCCGGCGTCGCGGAACTTGATGCCGGCGACGTTGGTGAGCGTGCCGGGCTTGACGGCGTCGTCGCTGAGATCGACGAAGAGATCGTCGCCGTCGGGATCGCGCGGGTCGGGCGGCGGCTGCACGGTGGGCGTGCGCGCGACCTCGGCGGCGGCGGCGGAGTCGGCGGCGGCGGGCTCGTCGGGGAGGCCCCAGCCGGAGTCGAGGGCGGCGGCGGGGCGCTGGAGCGTCGTCGTCGCCTCGTCGGCGCTTTGCGGCGCGGCGGCGGGCGAGGGCGACGCGGCGCGATCGCGATCGCGATCGCGCGCGGGAGCGGGGCGCTCGGCGGGCGGGCCGCGGCGGTCGTCGCGCTGGCGTCGCTCGGGAGGCGGACGGCGATCGTCGCGGCGCTCGGCGGGACGGCCACCCGGCTGCCGCCGCTCGGCGCCCGGCCGCTCGTCGCGCGGACGATCGCCGCGCGAACGATCTTGCGGCGGGCGATCGCCGCGAGGGCGATCATCGCGCGGATGATCGCCGCGCGGACGATCATCGCGAGGGCGTTCATCGCGCGGACGATCGCCGCGCGGACGATCTTGCGGGCGACGATCCTGCGGCGGCCGGCGATCTTGCGGCGGGCGAGGAGCGGGACGAGCTTCGCCGTCGGCGCGCGAACCTTCGGCACGCGGACCTTCGGCACGCGGACCTTCGGTGCGCGGGCCCTCGGCGCCCTCGACGGGCGGGGCGCCTGGTGCGCGTCCGCCGCGGCCGCGACGGCGGCGGCGACGCCCACTGCCGCCGCCCGGTGGGCCGCCGCCCGGTGGTCCGCCGCCCGGTGGGCCGCCCGCCGGCGGCAAATTGCCGCTGCCGCCGTCGCCGAGCGTCATCGCGCGACCTCGACCTTGGGCCCGGCCATCGCGAACATCAGGTGCTCGAGCACCAGCGAGGGCGCGACGTTTCCGCGCAGCGACAGCACTGCCTCGTCGGTGGCGTGCAGCGATCGCAGCAGCGCCGCGGCCGTGCGATCGCCGGCGAGCTGCGCGGCGAAATCGGCGCGCGCCGGCGACACGCGCCCGCGCTCGAGCCGCTCGCGCACGAGCAGCGCGTCGCGCAGCACCGTCCACAAGAGCTGGCACGCCGCCTCCGCCTGCTCGCGATCGCCGCCGAGCTCGGAGGCGGCGTCGAAGATCGCGCGCGCGTCGTTCTTGCGCGCCGCCGCGAGCAGCGCCTGCACCTGCTCGCGCGCGCGCTTGGGCGACGCCGCGTTCTCGTCGCCGCCGTCGGTGAGCTCGGCGATCGCGCGCCCGAGGCTGCCGGCGGCGCGCGCCGACGCCTCGCGCGCCGCGCCCGGCGTGGCGCCGTGCTCGCCGACGAGCCAGCGCTCGATGGTCGCGTCCTCGAGCGGCTGAAAGCGCAGCCGCTGGCAGCGCGAGCGCACCGTCACCGGCAGCCGCTTGGCCTCCGCCGTCACCAGCACGAAGTGCGTCTGCGGCGGCGGCTCCTCGAGCGTCTTCAACAGCACGTTGGCCGCCTGCGCCTGCTGCGCCGCCAGCTCGTGCGCCGGATCGAACACGACCACGCGCGCGCGCCCCTCGTGCGGGCGAAAGCCGAGCTGCCCGATCAAATCGCGCACGCGCTCGGTGAGCCCCTTGTTGGTCATGTCGAAGACCAGGAAGTCGGGGTGCTGCCCGCCGGCGATCTTGTGGCACGAGTCGCAGCGCCCGCAGCCCGAGCCGCCCGGCGTCTCGCAGTTGAGCGCCATCGCCAGCGCGCGCGCGGTGGTCGCCTTGCCGACGCCTTCGGGGCCATCGAACAGGTAGCCGTGGTGCACCTTGCCCGCCGCCACCGCCGCGCGCAGCGTCTCGACGGCGCGCGGCTGCCCGACGATGGCCGAGAGTCCTTGCATGACCGCTGAGCCTAGCACGCGCGGGCTGAATCTCACGAACGTTCGGCGTATATAGAAGGTATGGGCATCCTCAATCGCATCTCGACGCTGCTGAAGTCGAACGTCAATGCCGCGATCGACAAAGTCTCCGATCCGGGGAAGCAGATCGATCAGATCGTGCTCGAGATGGAGGAGCAGGCGCGCAAGGCGCGCGAAGAGGTGCGCCAGACGCTCGCCGTCGAGAAACGCCACAAGCAGCGCGTCGAGGCGCTGGCCAAGACCTCCGACGAGTGGGAGAAGCGGGCCGAGCGCGCGCTCACCGCCGGCGACGAGAACCTGGCGCGCCAGGCGCTCGAGCGCAAGGCCGAGATCGACGCCGAGCGCGCCGAGGCCGAGCGCGCGCTGCGCGAGCAGGCCGACTACGCCGATCAGCTCACGCAGGCGCTCAAGGCGCTCGACGCGCGCGTGAAAGAAACCAAGATGCGCAAGGAGACGCTCAAGGCGCAGGCGCGCGCGCAGAAGAGCCGCGAAGGCGGGCGCGACACGTCGGCGTTCGACAAGTACGAGGCGCTGCAGACCAAGGTCGACGTCGTCGAGGCGGAGGTGGCGCTCGGCGACGAGCTGGCCGCGGCCAACCACGAGGACGCGCACAGCCGCGAGGTCGAGCGCAAGCTCGAGGATCTCGCCAAGAACAAAGATCTCGACGACAAGCTGGCCGCGCTCAAAGCGAAGCTCAAGAAACCCGACGAGGCGTAGCGACGCGCGCGATTAGAAGCTGAGCTTGACGCCGGCGTACACGCCCGAGCCCTGCTGCTGGGCGGGATTGGCGCCCATCGAGTCGTCGAGCGGGCTGCCGCTCATCATGCCGTCGCCCTTCTTGTAGCCGACGAACAGGCTGAGCATGGCGTTCTTCTTGGCGTCGTCGAGATCGCCGGCGCCCGAGACCTTGTCCTTGAAGACGTCGTACTGCAGGCGCAGGTCGATGCCGCCCTGGTTGTCCATCACGCCGGCGGCGGTGAGCGCGGTGTGCTCGGTCGGCGTGATGGTGAGGCCGCCGCCGAAGTGGTAGTGCAGCCCGTCGTCGTCGGTGCCGACGCCGCCGATCACCGAGCCGTAGAGCTTGCCGTCCTTGAGCGTGGCGGTGGCGCCGCCGGTGACGTCGAGGCCGACGCCGCTCGCGCCCTGCTGCTTCGAGACGTCGACCTCGCCCGAGGCCGCGAGCTTGTCCGATTTGTAGTCGGCGCCGAGCGTCGCCTTGTTGGTGGCGGTGCCGTCCGCGACGGTGCGATCGACGCCCGCGGTGACGCTGGTCGAATCGGTGAGCTGGCGCGTGCCGGTGGCGCCGACCTCGTAGTTCTTGCCGTCGGTGACCGTGGCCGTGCCCGCCGCCGAGTTCTTGCCGCTGGTGTAGTCGAGCTCGACGTTGGCCGCGCCCGCCGCGTCGACGTTGGCCTTGCCGTCGAAGCCCTGCTTGTCGTCGTCCTTCTTGTCGCCGCCGTCCGCGTCCGAGTCGCCCTCGCCGATCTGCGACGCCACCTGCTTGGCGACGTCCGGCATCTTGGCGCCGAGCTGCTCGAGGATCGCGTCCTTCTCGTCGGGATATTTCTGGATCAGCTTGACGTACTGCGCGGCGTCCTTGCAGTTGCGCCCGATGAGCTGGCTGGCCGCCGCCGCGCCCGGCGCGCCCGCGTCGCCGTCCTTGCGGTCCTGCGCCTTCTTCTGCAGCGCGGCCTGGCGCGGATCGCCCGCGTCCTCGGTCGCCTGCTTGGGATCGTCCTGCGCCTTGGTCTTCGGTTTTTGCGTCTGGTCCGGCATGAGCGCCCCCTACCGCACCATTGTAGCAACTACTTGGTCGCGCCGCCGAAGCCCTTCAAAAACTGGTTGAACATATCGGCCGCCGCGCTCACGCCGCCGCCGACCACGCAGCCGGCGCTCTCGGCGCACGTCTTGGCGTCGCTCACGCACGAGTCCATCTTGCTCTGCGCCTCGGGCGTCATGTTCTTGCGCAATTCGGCGATGTCGCGCGTGCAGCGATCGAGCTCGTCGGGTTTCATGTTGCACAGGTCGGCCATGCGCGCGCAGGCGCGCTTCTCGGGCGGGCGCAGCACGTAGCGATAGACGCCGAACCCGATCGCGGCGACCACCAACAAGGCGGCGAGCTTCTTCATCGCGGACCCCCTTCGTCTGTGAAATACGGCTCGCGGCCGCTTTCTTCCCGGCTATTGGCCTTTGAAGAAGAACGGAAAGCTGACGTTGCAGACGACGCCGTTCGGTTTCGGGAACAGCCAGTTCTTCACCTGGCGCACCATGCAGCTCTCGGCGCTCGGATTGCCGAGCGACGACGAATCGACGCCGGTCGCCTGCACGTGCCCGTCGAGATCGACCTTCCACTTGAGCACCACCTTGCCGGCGAGGTGCGGGAAGCGCTGCAGCTCCTTTTCGTAGCAGAACTGGATCGCCGCGGCGTGCGACTGCACGACTTTCAAGATCTGCTCTTTCGAGAGGCCGCCGCCAGTGTCGGGCGTGCCGGTGGTGACCGCGACCTTGAGCTCCTTGGCGACGTGGCCCGGGCCGGTGCCGGTGTTGCGCGAGCCGTGGCCGCCGCCGCCGACGGCGAGGTTGCCGACGCCGTAGAGCTGCCCGTTGCCGGTGCCGCCGCCGCCCGGTCCATCGCCGCGCGTCGACGAGCCGCCGGTGCCGCGCCCGATCACGGTGTCGACGCCTTTGACGCCCGCGAGCGCCGTCGTCATGGTCGCGTCGGGCGTATCGGAGAGCAGGCTCTTGAGCGCCTGGCTCTGGTTCGGCGCTTTCAGCGTGCCGAGCACGCCGAGGTTCGAAACTTTTTTCACGATCTGATCGCGCGGGCCCTTGGCGATCTTGGTCTCGACGTTCTTCGCGTCGGGGTTGCCCATCTTCCCCTCTTTGCCCGCGGCGCGCTTGGACGCATCCTCTTCACGCACCTTGCGCGGATCCTGCTTCTTCTTCTCCTCGGGCGCGGGCGGCTCGGGCGGCGTGTCGAGCAGGATCTTGGCGATCGCCGCCGACGGCGGCGGATCGACGTCGAGCAGATCCTCCTTCTCCCAGAACACGAACGCCAGCACCAGCAGCGCGACGTGCACCACCGCGCTGAACGCCAGCGCCTGCCCGAGGAAACGATCGAGCCACGCGCGATCGGGCCCGACCTTGGCGCCCTCGGCGACGAACTGGAAGAAGAACGCCACGTCGCCGCTGTCGTCGAGGCCGATCACGCCCCAGTCGGCCGAGCTGAGCGGCTGCTGGCGCCATTCGCCGTCGCGCACGCCGCGTCCCTCGTCGAGGAACTCGGACACCGCCCAGCCGTCGCCGCCGAGCGACAGCTTGCCGATCATCCCCGGCGCCAGCGTGAGCACGTAGCCCGCCGAGTCGGCCGACGGGCGGAACAGCGGGTACGACTCGCCGAGGCGCGACGGCGGCACCACGAAGGTGCAGCCCTTGGACGAGCCGATGGTGATCTGCTGCGGCTCGGTGAAGACGCGCTCCTCGAGCGGCTCGCCGCGCCATACCAACACCACTCGCAGGGGGCGAGACTCGAGAGTCATGGCGACGTTCAGCTTAGCACCTTGCCTGCGGCCGGGCGAGCGGATAGCGTCGCGCGCATGGACCTCACGAAGATCGCGGAGCGGCTGCGCAAGCGGGCGCTGGGGTATCCCGAGACCTACGAAGAGGCGCCGTGGGGCGATCGGGTGGTCAAGGTACGCGGCAAGATCTTTTTCTTCTGCGGCGTGCACGACGGCGCGCTCGGCATGTCGCTCAAGCTGCCGCGCTCGGGGCGCGAGGTGCTGAAGGAGCCGTTCGCCAAGCCGACCGCGTACGGCTTGGGCAAGAGCGGGTGGGTGAGCATCACGCTGCCGCCGAGCAAACTCGTGCCCGACGAGCGCGTGCACGCGTGGATCGACGAGAGCTACCGCGCGCTGGCGCCGAAAAAGTTGATCGCGCAGCTCGACGACGAAGACGCGAAGGCGAACGCGAAGCCGGCGAGCGAAAAACCGGCGAGCGCGAAAACGAAAGCGGGCAGGGCGAAGGCGATCAAGAAGCGCGTGGTGCTGGTGAGCCAGGATCCGCTGCGCATCGAGCGCGCGCGGGCGGAGCTCGGCGAGCGCGGAGTGACGATCGACGCCACCGGCGACTTCGACGGCGTGCGCAAGCGGCTCGGCAAGCTCGACGCCGTGATCGTCGATCTCGGCCGCCTGCAGGACGAAGGTCTCGAGCTGGCCGGCGAGATCGATCAATCCGACTTCGAGATCCTGCTGTTCCTCGTCGGCGTGCGCGACGCGGTGGCGCGCAAGCGCGCGCAGTCGGCCGCCACCTCCGCCGATCTCTTCAAGGAGCCGCCCGGCGATCCCGCCGTCGCCGACGCGATCGTCGCGACGCTGCGCCGCTACTGATTACATCTCGTCGGTCGAGCGCTTCAGCTCCGGAACGAAGCTGCGCTTGTCGGGCGTGGTCGAGTCGAACTCGCTCTTCATGCGGTTGAGGAAGTAGAGCAGCTGCGGCGTCTTCAATTTGCCGTCGATGTCGAGCCCGCCGAACGTGTAGTTCTTGGTCTTGGTGCCGTTCTGCATCGTCGTCGGCGGCATGTCGGAGGCCTTGGTGTTCTTCTTCTGCGCGCGCGCCTCGTCGAGAAAACCGAACAGCGCCAGAGCGCCGAACGCGATCGCGAGCAACACCGCGGCGAGCCCACAACGGCCGGGAGGCGAGGCGCTCGTACGTCGCCTGCGGCGACGCCCGAGCAGAGACTCATTGTAGATCGCATTCGCTTCGCGAATGCTCATGGCTTCGTTCCTCCGCTCTCCGATTTTGGCTCGGGCGCGACCTTGGGCGCAAGCTCCTTCAGGCGCGCCTCGGCGTCGGCGCGCTTCGGGTGATTGCCCGGCGCGGCCTTGACGAACTCGCCGAGCCGCTTGTACGCGCGCGCCGGATCCTTCTTGAAGTCCATGTACAGCACGCCGAGATCGTAGAGCGCGTCGGGCGCCTGCGGCGAGACTTCGAGCGCCTGGTCGTACGCGCGCTGCGCCTCGTCGAGCTTGCCGCGCCCGCGCTCCGCCACGCCGAGCGCGATCCACGCCTCGCCGTCGGAGGCGTCGGCTTTCGTCACCTGCTTCAGCTCGTCGACCGCCCGCTGGTAGTCGCCGCAGTCGAGGTACACGATCGCCTTGTTGCGCCTGGCCACCGTGAGCTGCGGATCGAGCCGCGCCGCTTGATCGAAGTGCGCGAACGCCTCCTGGTCGCGCCGCCGCGCCAGCGCCACCAGGCCGAGGTTGTTCCACGTCTCGGCCGCCGCCTTGGATTTGTCGTCGACCTCGAGCGCGCGGTGCAGCACCAGGTCGGCCAATTCGAGCTGCCCCTTGGCTTGATAGACGAGGCCGAGCTGGTTGAGCGCCGCCGTCGAGCGCGGCTGCTGCCGGAGCGCCGTGCGCAGCGCCTCGATGGCGTCCTCGAGCTTGCCGGCGCGGCGCAGCGCTCCGCCGAGCAGCACGCGCAAGGGCGCGCCCTTGGGATCGTCGGCGCGCCGCTCGAGCCAGCCGCGATACAGCTTGGCCGCGTCGGCCGCGCGCCCGAGATCCGAGTAGGCCGCGCCCAGCGCCTCGACGGCGGGCACGTGCGTCGGCAGGATCGCCAGCGCCTTCTCCAGCGCCGGCACGGCGCCTTCGGGGTGGTGCAGCTCGAGCTGCACCCAGCCGAGATCGTACCAGGCCTCCCACAGGTTCGCGTCCAGCTCGACGGCGGCGCGCAGCCGCTCGAGCGCGCGGTCGTAGTTCGCCGGCCCGAGCCGCACCAGACGCGCCGCGTCCTTGAGCGCGTCCACCGCCTCCGGCTTCGTCGGCGGCAGCTTCGGCTCGCTCGGCTCCGGCAGGCGCGGCCCGCACGCCGCCGCCATCGCCAGCGACGACAAAATCGCCGCCCGAAAAAAAAGCACGAACGTTCGTTCTTTTTTTCTCGAGGCCGTCATCGCACCGCGCTCCCGACGAACGGCACGTCGACGCGCCCCTCGGCCGGCGCCGGCCGCGCGCGCGCCTCCGGCTCGGCGGGGAACTCCTGATCGTCGAGCCGCCCGAGCGCCTGCCGGAGCTTCTGCGTGAAGTCGTTGTAGACGCGCAATTCGAGCGCCTTCGAGTAGCCGCTCTTGTACGCGTCGATGGCCTTCTCCTCGACCACCACGACCACCTTCTCCAGCTCGTCGCGGTACACCTGCTGCTCCTCGGCGTTGAGCCCGCCCGGCACCGGCGCGCCGCGCAGCGCCTTGGCGAACCGCTCGTACGCATCGCCGATGCGATACAGCGCCGCCGTCGCCCACTCGGGATCGCCGAACGTCACGGTGTCGACGTACGCCGTCTTGGCCTTCTCCAGCAGCGCCGATTTCTCGTCGAGCGTCCGCTTCAGCTTGCGCGCGTCGGTGGCTAATTGAACATGTTCAAATTCGCGGAACAGGATCTCGCCGGTCAGGTAGCGCGCGTGCGCCGCCGGGCCGGCAGCGGTCTTCTCGCGCTTGTAGAGCGCGATCGCCTTGTCGAGCGGCTCGAGCGCGCGCTTGTCGTGCCCCGCGGCCACCAGCTCCGCGCCCGCGCGGCTGAGCGCGTCGATCGCCTGCGCCCCCGACGGGTAGCGCGCGGCGAAATCCTGGAACGCCTTGGCCGCCGCCTCGTGCTGTCCCGCCTGCGCCAGCACCACGCCCGCGCGGAACGCGACCTCCTTGACGTCGTCGCGCGTCTTGTAGCGCTGGCCGTACTCGGAGTAGGCCTTGATCGCCGCGCCGGTGTCGCCGAGGTGCTCGCGCAAGAGCCCGGCGTTGAACAGCGCGTCGGCGGCGTGTTGATCCTTCGGATAGCGATCGGCGAGCAGCGCATAGAGCCGCGCGGCCTGATCCCACAGCGCCGCCTGCTCGTACAATTTCCCCGCCGCCCACGCCGCCTGCGGCGCCTCGCCCGACTGCGGATATTTGTCGACGACCGTGCCGTAGACCTTCACCGACTCCTCGGGCTTGCCGCCGCGCGCGTAGGTCGACGCCGCGTTCATGTACGCCGCCGTCGCGCGCGGGCTCGACGGGAACTCGCCCGCCACGCGCAAATAGATCGCCGCCGCCGCCAGCGGATCCTTCTCCGCCTTCTGCTCGCCGGCCTTCATGCCCGCGTCGACGACGAGCTTCGACAACCGATCCTGATCGTCCTTGCTGCGGAACGCGGGCACTTTGAGCAGCCGCCGCGCCCACGCCTCGACGTTCTCGTAGTCCTTCGCCTTGTTCAGCGACTCCAGAATCTTGTCGCCGGCCGCCGCGGCCACCGGCGCCGACGGCCACCCCTCGACGATCTTGCCGAAGCGCTTGATCGCCTCGTCGTAGTCGCCGCGGTCGTAGAACAGCTCGCCGTTCTTGAACAGGATCTGCGCGATCTCCGGATCCTTCGGATACAGCGACGCGTAGATGTCGATCGCCTCGCCCATCTTCTTGTCCGTCGGCAGGAGCGTCTTCTGCGCCGAAGCGCCGCGCTCCTTGCGACATTTATCGAACGACGCGATCGCCTGCAAGAGCGCCTCGTGGTGCAATTTCCCGACGGGGTTCGACTTGCCGACCGCGAGATACGCGTCGCCCGCGTCCTCCCACTTCTTCAATTTGAAAAAGTAGATGTCGCCGAGCAGGTAGTGGATCTCGACGGCGTCGGCGTCCTTGCCGAACTTCGAGAGATAGAACGCGTACGCCTCGGCGGCGCGCGCGTAGCGGTTCTGGTCGACGTACTTCTGCGCCGCCTCCACGCGCTGCGCGTCGGCGTGCAGCCCCTTGGCCACCTCGCGCAGCATCGACGACGCCACCTGGTGCGCGTGCTCCACCGCCTTCGGATCCTGCTGGTGCGCCGTCCAATCCGACTCGGGCCCGTAGATCTCGGCCAGCTTGCGCAGCTCCTTCACCGCCTCCTTGTTCTGATCCATCTCGCGCAAGCACTCGACGATGCGCTTCTGCCGATCGGGATTCCCCTCATCGTACGGATCCAGATTGATGAGGAAGCGCTCGCTCTCGATCGCGCGCTCGTAGCGCGCCTGCGTGTAGAACGTCTCGGCCAGCTTGGCGATCACCTTGCGCGAGTAGCCCGCGCCGCCGATCGACGCCAGAAAGTCGAACGCGTCCTTCGGCCCCTTGCGCTCGTCCTCGGTGAACACCTGCACGAGGTACTCGAGCGCCTCGCCCTTCAGCTCCTCGAGCCGCTTGCGTCCCTCTTTGGTCATCTGATCGGCGCGCTGATCTTTTCCGCTGCCGAGATCGAGCACCTCTTTGAAGCGGCGCGCCGCGCGATCCGAATCGCCGAGCTTCCAGTAGCACCACGCCGTCTTGAAGAGCGCGAGGTCGTAGAGCGGCGAGTCGGGGAACTTCAAGACCTCGTCGTAGCCGGCGAGCGCGTTCTTGTAGTCGCCGTCCTCGTAGAAGCGCGCCTCGGCGACCGCCATCCACGCGTCGGGGCGAAAGCGCGACTTCGGATGGTTCTGCAGGATCGCCTTGAACTGCACCAGCGCCTCGTCGCTGCGGCCCTCGGAGCGCAGCGAGAAGCCGTAGAGGTAGCGGACCGCGTCGATCTTGCGGAAGTCGGGATACTCGGTGATGAGGCGCTTGTAGAGCACCTGCGACGACGAGAGATCGAGCGTCGGCTGCGGCGGCGTCTTGCAGCGGTCGCGATCGCCTTTCTGCGTCTTGGCGCATTTCTCGACGGCGGCGTTGAACGCGGCCATCTGCGTGAGGAAGCTCGACTTGGCCTCCTCCCAGCGCAATTCGGCGAGCTGGAAGATCACCTCGGGCGTCTCCACCGACGGCGGATGCTCGCGCAGATAGGTCTCGATGAGCGCGATGCCGGCGCGCCGCCGCTCGGCGACCTCGGCCTCTTTGGCGCGCAAGATCCCCTCGACGTCGCGCGACACCGCCAGATCGCGCGCGCCCGCGCCGGCGGTCAGGCGCGCCTCCTCGTACTCGCCGCCGGCCCACGCCAGCGACGAGAAAAAGGAAAAAAGCACGATCGTGCTATTTGTAGTTCTCGTACTCATCCGCCCAGCGCTCGGCCTCCGGTGGCCAGTACTCCTCGTCGTCGCCGATCAAACCTTCGATGTGCAGCCGCCCGAACAGCTCGGGCGGGAAGCGGCCGGCGGCGAGATCCTCGATCTGCCGCTCGAGCTTGCGCTTCTCGCCGACCACCGCGTCGATCTTGCCGAGGCGCGCGCGGCGCAGCATCTCCTCGACGCGGCCGCGCAGATCGATCAGCGCCGCGCGCACCAGCTCGCCCGACGCGGCGTCGAGCTTGAGGCCGAGCCGCGCGACCCGCTCACGCAGCGCGCCGGCGCGCTCGCGATCGGCGGCCACCAGCTGCGCGAGGCCGCTCGCGTCGCGTGGGGTCGACTCGCGCGCGTCGAGCGCGTGGCCCACGTTCGCCGCCAATTCGCGCCGCCGCGCCTCGAGCGCATCGAACGAGCGGCGCAGCTCGTCGGCCTCGGGGCCCTTGGCGTTGCGCGCGCGCAGCGCCGCCCGCGCGCGTGCGAGCTCGTTCGCCAGCTCGTCGGTGCCCGCCGCCAGCGACGGCAGATCCAATTTCCCCGACGCCACCGCTTCGATTTTGGTGCCGCCGACGCGCCCCTCGAGCGAGCGCCAATCGCTCTCGACGTGCGCCGCGTCGAGCGCCTCGGCGCGCAGTCCGCGCGCCAGCGCCTCCAGCCGGAAGAAGCGCGCGTCCACCTGCAAGAGCTCGGCGATGCGCCCCTCGATGTCGGCCGGCCCCGTCGGCGCCACCTGCTCGCGCTCGAGCAGCCGCTTGCCGAGCGCGCGCCGCGTCTCCGGATCGGCGATGGCGCGATCGATCGATTGCATGAGCGGCTCGTACGCGCGAATGAACTCCTCGAAGCCGCCCTCGGCGGCGCGGAAGCGGCACGTCTTCACCTCGAGCGTCGCCTTGAGCAGCCGCGCCTCGAACGCGCGCGGCGAGCGCGGGAACGCCTTCAAGAACTCGTCGATCAGCCGCGCGCCGAGATCGTACTCGCGCCGCTGCAGCGACGACCACGCCGCCTCGAACAGCGCGTCCGGCAGCTTGGGCGAATCCGACGGGATCAGGAAGTAGTGGTAGAACGCGTCCTCGTACTGCCCCTGCTCGTGCGCGATGCGGCCGAGCGCCAGCCGCGAAAGATCGCGCACGTTGTAGTAGCGGCCGTCGATGAAGAAGCGCAAGCTATCGCCCTCCTTGGTGTCGGCGACGGCGCAGAACGCGTCTTGCGCGGCGGTCCAGTCGCGCTTGTTCACGCGCATCACGCCGCGCAGGTAGAGCGCCGACGAGTAGAAGCGGCTCCGCGGCGAGACTCGTCCGAGCGACTGCTCGGCGCCGGAGAAGATGCCGGCGTCGAAGTCGGCGCGGCCGCGCAGGTACGCGATCTCCTCGTCGAGATCCTCGGCCTGCATCTTGTCGAGCTCGGCGACGCACTCGGGGGCGACGCGCTCGTCGAGACACACGTCGACGTAGGCGCGCAGCGCGGCCTGGTAGAAGGGCGCCTTGGGTCCGCGCGCGAGCGAGCGGGCGAGGTAGCGCCGCGCGCTGGCGCCGCCGCCGCCGCGGTGGAGCGCGATGCCGAGGCGATACTCGGCGTCCTGGAAGTCGTCGGTCTCGGAGAGATCCTGCCAGCGCGGTCCCTCGACGATGGCGTACAGGCGCGCGGCGGCGATCGCGGGACGGCCGGCCACCAGATCGTCGTCGGCGGCGCGCACCTCGGCGGCGAGCCGCTCGGGCGTGCCGAGCCCTTTGTCGACGAGCCCGCGCTTCTCCAATTCGTCGAGGTAGCCGGAGGCTTCGGTCGGCGGGCGCGCGTTCGGCTTGGCGGCGGCGGGCGCGGCGCCCAGCAGCTCACCGGCGAGCGAGGCGAAAAAAAGCACGATCGTGCTTTTTTTCATTTTTGATCCAGCTCCAGCACGCGCACGTCGGCCTTGAGGCGCACGTAGAACACGCCGCCCTTCTTGCGCGCGATCGTCTGCGGCCCGTCGCCGGTCTCGTCGGCCACCAGGTCGACGCGCGACTGTTTGCCGTCGGGCAGATCGAGCGTGAAGCTGCCGTCGGCGGCGTAGGCCACGCGCGTCTCGCCGGTGGCGCCGCAGTCGACGTGCACCGTCAGCGTGTGCTTGCCCGGCGCGGCGAAGCCTTCGTACAGCTTGATCGGATCGGCGGCGCTCGGCGCGTCGGCGGCGAACACCGGCTGATCGTCGAGCTTGAGCGTCACGCGCTTGAGCGGCCACGCGCGCTGCGCGCCGTACTCGAAGCGCACCAGCAGCTTGGTCTTGTAGAGCGCGGTGCCGAGCAGCTCGACCTTGGCGCGCGAGCGGAACAGCTCGTCGCGCAGCGACTGGTACTCGGCGTTGAGCCCGTCGACGTCCACCTTGGCCGATTTCTCGACGGGCGGCGGCTGCTGCGGCTCGGGCGCGGGCGCGGGAGCCGGCGCAGCGACGGGCGCGAGAGCCGGCGCGGGCGTCGGCTCGGGAGCGGGCGAGGGAGCCGGCGCAGCGACGGGCGCGGGAGCCGGAGCGGGCGCGGGCGCCCAGGCCGGGGGCTTGTGCGGCGGAGGCGGATGCTTTTTCTTGGGCGCGCCGATGGCCGGCGACGCGAGCAGGAAAAAAAGCACGATCGTTCTTTTTCTACCCATCACAGCCCCATCGGCAGGAACACGCTCGCGCCCAGCGTGAGCGAGAAGTCCTGCACGTATTGGTTCACCGTCAGCACCTGCTGGCGGTACAGGTGATCGCGCACGTCGAGACGCACCGCCCACGAGCGGCCGAACAGCACCTTCATGCCGAGGCCGAACTGGCCGGCGGCGCCGAAGCTGGTGGCGTTGTCGATCACGCCGACGCCGACGGCGCCGTAGATGTCGAAGTGCACGATCGAGTCGGCGAACACGCGCATCTTGCCGTGCACCGGCGACCAGATCAGATCGGTGAACACCAGGTAGACGCGATCCTCTTTCGGCAGCACGGTGACGCCCTTGTCCTTCTCCAGGCGCGCGGCCACCGACGAACGGACCTGCGAGTAGCCGAACGACGCCTCGATGCCGGCGTCGTCGGTGAGGTGATAGGTATAGGCGGCGCCGACGATGAACGTGCCGTCGAGCAGATCGCTCACGTAGTAGCCGCCCTGCACGGTGAGCTCGTGGCGCGCGGCGGTGACGAAGTCGCGCTCGTCGGAGCGGCGGCCGCGCTTGGACTCGAGCAGGCGCTTCTTGACGATCGGATCGACGCACACGCCGCTGTCGGGCGCGGGCGTCGCGATCGGATCGGCGGCGCGCGCGGGCGCGGCGATCGCGAGCGTCGCGAGGAGCGCCGAGGCTGCGGCGAGCGCCCTCACTTCTTCGCCTCGCTCCTGGTCTCGCGCGGGCCGGGCAGGAACACCGAGAGGCCGAGCGTGCCGATGACGTTGTTGGTGGTGCGCTGCACCGCGATCGCCTCCTGCACCATCAGGTAGTCGCGCAGATCGAAGCGCACCGCGAACCAGCGGTTGGGATAGATCTTGAGGCCGAGCCCGACGTCGAAGGTCGCGCCCTGCACGGTGCCGGAGAAGGTGTCGCCGGCGCCGAGCGCGAAGAAGATGTCGCCGTGCACGATCGCTCTCTCCGAGACGCGCATCTTCAAATGGATCGGCGACCACAAGACGTCGCCCACCAGCACGAAGCCGATCGACGGCGCGAACACCTGGCCCTGAAAGAACTGCGTCAGCGGTTTCTCGACGGCGAGCGAGAAGGGCGTGACCAGCAGCGACACCTCGAAGCCGATGTCCTCGAACGGGTAGAACGCCACCGCGCCGCCGTAGTCGTACGACGACGACAGCAGATCGGACGCCCAGAAGCCGCCCCACACCGAGATCTCCGCGCGCAGCCGCTTGAGGAAGTCGCGCTTCTGAACGCCCTTGCGCGCGCCGGCCGCGCCCAGCTCGTTCGCCGGATCGAGGCACGCCTCCTCGGCGAGCGCCGGCCGGGCCGTAGCGGCGAGCGAGGCGACTACGAGGACCAGGCTGAGACGCCGAATGCGAGGCACGCGGCGCGAGAATAACCCAGCCGCGCACCGCTTGTCAGCATCGACTCGTCGCGGCCACGCACGCGCGCGCGAATCACCCGCGGCGCGCGCGCCGTGATACCATCGCCCCGCTCAATGGCCTCTGCGAACGACTCGGCTCCGCCCTCGACGCGCGTCCACGAAAGCGGCGGCGCCCTCAAGCGCTCGGTGCACCTCACGCAGTGCAAGCTGGTGGTGGTCAAAGGCGGCGGCGCGCAGCGCGGGCGCGAGTACGTGATCTCGGGCGACGTGATCCGCATCGGCAAGGTCGAGGGCAACGACATCGTGCTGCCGGAGGAGACGGTGTCGCGCGTGCACTGCGAGATCCTGCGCGACGCCAAGGGCCACCTGCTGCGCGATCTGCACTCGACCAACGGCACGTTCCTCGACGGCGCCGAGATCCGCGAGGCGTACATCCGCGCCGGCAGCGTGATCACGGTCGGCA
>DASREC010000443.1:0-11053 GCA_035652295.1 Polyangia bacterium | reverse complement strand
GGGATCGCAGCAACCGCGACTGCGTCACGGCTGCTGCGACGTGGTTGCTGGCGACCGGCTGGCGTCGCGCCGGCCCGAGCGCGCGTGATACGATAATCCCGTGGCTCGTCTATTCTTCTCAGTAACGTTTGCGTTCGTATTGACGACGCGCGCCTCGGCCGCGAATTACGACGTCGGCCCCGGCCAGACGTACGCCGCCATCGGCGACGTCCCCTGGGAGTCGCTCGCCGCCGGCGACACCGTCCTCATCCACGCGCGTCCCACGCCGTACGCCGAGAAATGGGTCATCAATCGCGCCGGCACCGCGCTCGCGCCGATCACCGTGCGCGGCGTCCCCGATCCGCAGACCGGCGCGCTGCCGGTCATCACCGGCGAGAACGCCACCACGCGCGCGCAGCTCAACTTCTGGAACGAGGAGCGCGGCCTCATCAAGATCGGCGGCTCCAACACGCCGCCCGACGGCACGCCCTCCTACGTCGTCGTCGAGTCGCTGCACCTCCTGCACGCGCGCAGCGCGTACACCTTCACCGGGCGCAACGGCGTCACGTCGTATCTCGCCAACGCCGCCGGCGTCTACGTCGAGAAAGGCACGCACGTCACCGTCCGAAACTGCGAGGTCGAGGACAACGGCAACGGCATCTTCGTCGCGTCCGCGAGCGACACCGTGCTCCTCGAAGGCAACTACCTTCACGGCAACGGCAACGTCGGCAGCATCTACGAGCACAACACCTATACCGAAGCCAAAGGTATTGTGTATCAATACAACCGATTCGCCCCGTTATGCAGCGGTTGCGGCGGCAATAATTTGAAGGATCGGTCGTCCGGCACGATCGTGCGGTTCAACTGGATAGAGGGCGGCAATAGATCGCTCGATTTGGTCGACTCCGCCGACCCGGTTCTCCTCGGAGATCCGGCCTATCAACAGACCTTCGTTTACGGCAATGTTTTGATCAAACTCGACGACAATCAGAATTCGCAATTCGTGCACTTCGGCGGCGATTCTGGCACCACCGCCGATTACCGCGGAACGCTTTATTTATGGAACAACACAATGGTGTCTTTGCGATCCGGGAACACTACTGTGGCTTCACTGTCCACAAACGCACAAACGATGGAGCTGCGCGACAACATCCTTTACGTCGCCAATGACGGCGCGCTGTTGGCGCTCAGCGACGCGGCGGGGACGGTGAGCTACTCGGGCAACTGGCTCAAGCCGGGATTCGTCGACTCGCACTCGGGCGTGACCGGCGCGGTCAATGACGCCGGCGGAAACGTCACCGGCGCCGATCCGGGATTCGTCGCCGCGTCGTCGCAGGACTTTCACTTGACCGCCGCGTCGAGCGCGCGCAACCAGGGCACGGCGCTGCCGGCCGCGCTCGCGCCGTATCCGCTCGACGTCGAGTACAAGCTGCACCAGCAGTCGGAGCCGCGGCCGATCGACACCGGGATCGACGTCGGCGCGTTCGGTTACGGCACGATCCCCGACGGCGGCGTGACGTCGGGCGGCGATGCGGGCGCGTCTCCGGACGCCTTCGGCGGCGGCGGCGGCGATGGAATGGTCGGAGCGCCGAGCGGCAAATCGACCGGCTGCGGCTGTAGCGCCGCTGGCGGCGACGGCAGCGCCACGTTCGCGCTCGTTGTGATCGCGATCGCGCTGGCGACACGGCGGCGTCGCATTGGCACCAAATAACGCCCGCGAGCAACTAAGATCGAAACTCGCAGTCTCACCATCGCCGGAGGTGGCTCGATGTCCGTTAATCAAACTTTTATGACTATCGTGCTCGCAGGATTCGCGTGCTCCGCGTGTGGCTCCAACAACGCTTCGAACGGCGGCGACGGCGGCGCGGGCGATCTCGGCCAGGCAGCGAACGCGATCACGATGGGCATCGGGCCGATTCCGCTCGCGGCGGGCGAGGAGCGCACGGTGTGCGTCACGCGCCACCTCGGCCTGACCGCGGACATCGACGTCACGCAGGTGGTCGCCACGCTGGCGCCGGGCAGCCACCACCTCGTGCTCTACCGCTCGACCGAGACCGTCGAGTCGCTCACGCCCACCGACTGCCAGCCGTTCGAAGGCATCCAGCAGGGCATCGTGCCGATCCTGATCGCCGAGAAGGCGTCGACCACACTGACGCTGCCGAGCGGCGTGGCCTATCACTTCCCGCAGGATCAGATGGTGCGCATCGAGGCGCACTACATCAACGCGACCATGAACGCGATCCAGGGGCAGGGCACGCTGGTGCTCACGCCGGGCGCGACCGGCGTCTCGTATCAGCAGGCCGACATCATGTTCTGCGGCTCGGTGCGGCAGCTCTCGCAGACGGGGATTCCGCCCAACCAGACCAACGTGACGCTCAATCCCGGCTTCTATAAAGGAGGCGGCGACGTCGATCTGACCAAGCTCAAGGTGTTCGCGTTCACCTCGCACGAGCACCACCTCGGCTCGGACGTGACGGTTTCGAAGTCGACGTCGGCGAGCGATCCGGGGACGCTGCTCTACGACAACAAGAGCTGGGACAATCCGCCGCTGCAGGCGTACGACGACGCGCACCTGCTCACGTTCGGCGCGGGCGAGGGCTTTCGCTGGCAGTGCAGCTACGACTCCGCCGACGCGGTGCCGAAGCCGACGACGACGACGATGTTCGGCACCGGCGCGCTCGACAACGAGATGTGCTTCATCTGGGCCTACTACTATCCATCGGTGGGGCGGTTCGTCGGCCCGACCGATTGCGCGTACCAGTAATCGCACACGCGGCTTGCGCGCGAACGCGATCGCGCATTTGATGTTGGCCCCATGAGCCACGAGATCGATTCCGCGATCGTCGAGCGGGCGGCGCGCGCCGGCGAGCTGATCGCGCCGCTCGCGGCGCAGCTCGAGCGCGAGCGGCGGCTGCCCGACGCGGCGGTGCGCGCGCTCGCCGACGCGGGCGTGTTCAAGCTGCTGGTTCCCCGACGGTACGGCGGTTCGGAGGCGTCGCTCGCCACGCTGCTCGCGGTGTGCGAGACGATCGCGCGCGCCGACGGCTCGGCCGGCTGGTGCGCGATGATCGGCGCCAGCTCGGGGCTGATGTGCGCGTTTCTCGACGACGCGGCGGCGCGCGAGGTGTTCGGCGACGCGGGCGCGATCGCGTGCGGCGTGTTCGCGCCGATGGGGCGCGCGACGCCGGTGGCGGGCGGGCTGCGCGTGAGCGGGCGCTGGCCGTTCGCGTCGGGGTGCGAGCACTCGACGTGGCGCACGGGCGGCACGATCGTCGAAGGCGCGGCGCTTTTGCCGAGCGGAATGCCGGACGTGCGCTCGGTGCTGTTTCGCGCGTCGGAGAGCCGGGTGATCGACACCTGGGACGTGAGCGGGCTGCGCGGCACCGGGAGCCACGACCTCGCCGTCGAGGATCTGTTCGTGCCGGCGGAGCGCAGCTTCTCGCTCATCAGCGATCGGCCGAAGCAGGAGGGGGCGCTGTACGCGCTGCCGTTCTTCGGCGTGCTGGCGGCGTCGGTGAGCGCGGTGGCGCTCGGCATCGCGCGCGCGGCGATCGACGCGCTGGCGGCGCTGGCGGCGAAGAAGCAGCCGTTCGGCGCGCGCCGCTCGCTGGCGCATCGCGAGCTGGTGCAGCTCGAGGTGGCGCGCGCCGAGGCCCGCGTGCGCGCCGCCCGCGCGTTTCTCTTCGAGGCGGCCGGGCGCGCCGTCGACGAGACCGGCGAGCGCGGCGCGGCGAGCGTGCAGACGCGCGCGCTGTTGCGCCTCGCCGCCGCGCACGCCGCGCGCGAGAGCGCCGCCGCCGTCGACGCGATGTACGGCTGCGGCGGCGCGACGTCGATCTACGCGCACCATCCGCTGCAGCGGCAGTTTCGCGACGTGCACGTGGCCACGCAGCACATCATGGTGAGCCCGACCGCGGAGACGCTCGCCGGGCGCATCCTGCTCGGGCTCGACGCCGACGTGTCGACGCTGTGACGCGGCCGCTCGCGGGAATGGTCGCGATCGTGACCGGCGCCAGCCGCGGCGTCGGCAAGGGCGCGGCGCTCGGCCTCGGCGAAGCGGGCGCGACGGTCTACGTCACCGGGCGCACGCGATCGCCGACGACGGGCGCCGCCGGAACGTCCGCTGCGTCCGCGGCCGGCGCGCTGCCCGGCACGATCGACGAGACCGCCGAGGCGGTGACGGCGCTCGGCGGCCGCGGGATCGCGGTGCGCTGCGACCACGCGATCGACGCCGAGGTGGAGGCGCTGTTCGCGCGCGTCGACGCCGAGGCGGGCCGGCTCGACGTGCTGGTCAACAACGCGTTCGCCATCCCGGACGGCCCGCTGATCGCGCCGTTCTGGGAGCTGCCGATCGCCCACTGGGACGCGATGCACTCGGTGGGATTGCGCTCCCACTACGTCGCCGCGGTGCACGCCGCGCGGCGCATGGTGGCGGCGCGGCGCGGGCTGATCGCCAACGTCTCGTCGTTCGGCGCCAAGATCTACGCGGTCAACGTGGCGTACGGCGTCGGCAAGGCGGGCGTCGATCGCATGTCGCGAGACATGGCGCGCGAGCTTCGGCCGTTCGGCGTGGCGGCGGTGTCGCTGTGGCCGGGCGTGGTCAAGACCGAGCGGCTAAAGCTCGAGCCCGAGCGGCTGCCGTTCGATGCGACCCACGGCGAATCGCCGCAGTTCACCGGCCGCGCGATCGCCGCGCTCGCGGGCGCGCCCGACCTGATGGCGAAGAGCGGCCAGGCGCTGGTGGTCGCCGAATTGGCCGAGGAGTACGGCTTCACCGACGTCGACGGCACGCGTCCCCAGTCGCTGCGCCGAAAATAACTGACCGCGGGTCAGTTATCGGCGGTGTCCGCTAGCGGACAGTCGGAGCGGGCGAGTGTCCGGCGGCGTACGGCGGGCCGCGGCGGGGCGGCGGCGCGGCGCGGGTTTGAGCGCGGCCCGGCGCTTGCTGTAGGAGCCGGCATGCGCTTCCTGAGCAAGCTCGTCTTGGCCACGCTGATCGCGCTCGGCTGCTTCTTCGCGCTCGCCGGCCCCGCCTCGCAGTTCCGCCACGACCTGGTCGCCGTCGCGGCGCCGATTCCGCGCGGCGAGCCGCCGATGATCGCGCCCGCGCCCGACGCCGGCGCCGAGGTCGCGCAGCTGGCCTGCCGATGAGCATTCGCCGCAAGCTGTTCTACGCCTTCATCGGCGTGGTCGCGGTGCCGCTCGCCATCGCCGCCGCGCTGGCGCGCCACTACCTCGCGTGGGAGCGCGCGGCGCTCGATCAGCGCTTCGTCGAGCGCGCCACCGAGGCGTTCCACGCCATGGAGGCGGCGACCGGCGCGCGCCTCGACCAGCTGCGCCGCGACGTGCACCAGGTGGCCCAGGATCACGATCTCTGCGACGGCAGCGTCGACATCAAGGTGATCATCGACGGCAAGAACGTGAACGTGACCGGGCCGGCGCGCACCGAGGCGCGCGTGGTGCACGTGCCGTCGTTCCAGGTGCAGAGCGGCATGCCGCCGCTGCTGCAGGATCTGCGCAGGCGCCATCCCGAGATCCTCGGCGTGCAGCTCGCCTCCGACGACAACGTGATCTACACCGACTACAAAGACGAGGTGAAGCTGCCGTCGGGGATCTGGGGCAGCGACCGCGCGCCCGACGGCGGCGGAATCTTCATCGCGGCCGGCGGGCGACAGTTCTTGCGCGAGGCGATCGACGACGGCGACGGCACGGTGCTGCTGGTCGAGCTCGATCCGCAGGCGGTGGTGCAGCCGGCGCGCGTGCTCAAGTCGGGATGGACGCTCTACCTCAAGCCCGACGATCGCCGCCCGTGGCACCTGCCGTTCGTCGTCTGGCACGAAGGCGCCGCCGGCGCGCAGCTGAACAAGTCGCTCGACGCGGCGCTGGCGTCGTTCGGCTACGACCTGCCGAAGGGCGGCGAGATGGCCTCGGCCAGCGACGGCAACTGGGTCGGCTGGCGGCTTTATGCCGCGCTCGCGTCGGAGAGCGACGCGCACCACCTCGCCGGCGACGCGCGGCTGGTGGCGATCGCGCCCGAGGCCGAGATCTACGCGCCGCTGGTCTGGTTTCGCGTCGAGGTGTACGGCGCGCTGCTGGCGTCGCTCCTGATCGCCGCGTGGCTGTCGTATTTCTTGAGCGGGCGGCTGGTGGGCGCGGTCGATCGCATCCGCCACGGCGTCGAGGCGCTGTCGCGCGGCGAGTGGGCGCAGCTCGACAAGCTGTCGGAGGACGAGCTGGGCGGCGGGCTCGTCGAGAGCGTGAACCAGATGGCGAGCGCGCTCGCCGAGCGGACGCGGCGCGAGGAGATCGAAGGCTGGCGGCGGCTGGTGCGCGTGCTGTCGCACGAGATCAACAACACGCTCGCGCCGGTGCGCTCGGTGGCGGTGACGGTGCGCGATCAGATCGCCGGGCGCGTCGGCGCCGAGGACGCGGCGGAGGATCTGCGGCTCGCGTTTCAGCTGATCGTCGATCGCACCGACGCGCTCACCGCGTTCATCGCCGGATACGCCGAGCTGGCCAAGCTGCCCGATCCGGCGCGCGTCGAGACCGACTTCAACGCCGTCGTCGAGGGCGCGGCGCGGCTGTTTCGCGAGGACGCGGAGAAGGCGAACGTGACGTTTGCCGTCGAGCTCGACGCGGAGGCGGGGCGCGCGCGCGTCGACGCCGGGCAGCTCGAGCGCGTGGTGATCAATCTCGTGAAGAACGCGGTCGAGGCGGTGGCGAGCGGCGGCGCGGTGACGGTGAAGACCGCGCGGCACGGCGGCTCGGTCGAGCTCACCGTCGACGACGACGGGCCGGGGATCGCGCTCGAGGCGCGGCGCCACCTGTTCGTGCCGTACTTCACCACCAAGCCGGGCGGCAGCGGGATCGGCCTTGCGCTGGTGCGGCAGATCGTGCTTGGTCATGGAGGAACCGTGACCGCCGAAGATCGTCCGGGCGGGGGAACGCGCGTGCGAGTTCTCCTGCCGCTAAAATAATTTTTTGGAGACGCCGCTGACCCGCAGCCCGACCATCCTCGTCGTCGACGACAACCAGGCGGTGTGCGACGCGCTGCGACTGCTCTTCAAGCAGGAGGGCTGGCGCGCGGTGCCGCTCAACGATCCCGCGCGCGCGCCGCAGGTGGCCGCGCTCGAGGAGGCGGACCTGGTGCTGCTCGACATGAACTTCACCCGCGACACCACGTCGGGCGCGGAGGGGATCGCGGCGCTCGAGGCGCTGCGCGCGGCCGACGCGCAGCTGCCGGTGATCTTGATGACCGCGTGGGGCACCGTCGAGCGCGCGGTCGAGGCGATGAAGCTGGGCGCGGTCGATTACGTGACCAAGCCGTGGGAGAACGATCGGCTGGTGCGCACGTGCCGCGCGCAGCTCGAGCTCGGCGCGGCGCGGCGCTCGAACCGGCTGCTGGCGGAGCAGAACCGCGTGCTGCGCGCCGAGCTCGACGGGGCGTACGACTTCTCGGCGATCATCGGCGAGTCGCCGCGCATGGTCGAGGCGCTGCGGCTGCTCGGCGACGTGGCGCCGTCGGAGGCGACGGTGCTGGTGACCGGGCCGCCGGGGACGGGCAAGGAATTGATCGCGCACGCGCTCCACGCCAACAGCCCGCGGCGCGCAAAGCCGCTGGTCAAGGTGCACGTCGGCGCGCTGCCGGAGACGCTGTTCGAACGCGAGCTGTTCGGCCACGTGCGCGGCGCGTTCACCGACGCGCACGAAGATCGCCCCGGGCGCTTCGCGGTGGCCGACGGCGGGACGCTGTTCCTCGACGAGATCGGCACGCTCGGCGCGGCGCAGCAGGTGCGGCTGCTGCGCGTGCTGCAGGAGGGCGAGTTCGAGCCGCTCGGCTCGACGCGCACGCGCAAGGTGGACGTGCGCATCGTGGCGGCGACCAACGTCGACCTGAAGGCGGAGATCGCGGCGGGGCGGTTTCGCGAGGATCTGTACTATCGGCTGAACGTCGTCGAGATCGCGCTGCCGGCGCTGGCCGAGCGCAGCGAGGACATTCCGGTGCTCGCGCGGCGGTTTCTAGAAGTGTTCGCGACCAAGAATCGCAAGCGCGTGGGCGGCTTCACCGACGAGGCGCTGCGCGCGCTCGCGGCGTACGCGTGGCCGGGGAACGTGCGCGAGCTGGAGAACGTGATCGAGCGCGCCGTGATCTTGTGCCGCGGCGAGCGCATCGGCACCGCGGAGCTGCCGCTGTCGGGCCAGCCGCCGCCGGCGGCCAACGCGACGTCCGGCCTGGAGGCGCTCTCCGACTACACGCTCGACGAATTGGAGCGCGCGATGATCAAGCGCGTGCTCGATGAGCACAAGGGCAACATCTCGCGCGCAGCGACCGCGCTCGGCCTTAGCCGCGCCGCGCTCTATCGGCGACTGGAGAAATTCGGACTGCAATAGCTTCCACCGACGGAGAATTGAACCGCCATGCCGCCGCAGACGCTAAAAAGATCAGAAATATTTAAATTTTTGAATCTATAAATCTGGCCGTTTGGCGTCTGCGGCGGCATGGCGGTTCAATCTCTGTCGTTCACTCGCAGCTTTGGTAGCAGTGGGCGCGGCAGTCGACGTCGCCGGCGTGGCGCTGTTCGCACAGCTCGAGGCACTCGGCGGTGGTGCTGACGCCGGTGCCGTCGAAGCAGCGCTGGCGGAGCTGGTGCAGGCGGCGCTCCTCGGGCGGCAGCTCGGACAGCGCCTTGCGCGTGCCGCCGTCGCGCAGGTCCCACTCGACCAGCCGCACCTCGTTCTGCGACTCGCGCTCGGCGAAGGTGCACACCTCCTCGCCGCAGCGGTGCAGCCGCGTCGCCGCCCACCAGTAGAGCCAATCGGTCTTGACCACCGCCTCGCCGTGCCGCGAGTAGTAGCCGCGCATGATCGCGCGCGTGAGCTGATCTTCGATCTCGATCTCGGGCGGCGCGACGAAGCTGACGGCGAGCGCCTGCGGCGACGCGCACTCGCCCGCCGAGCAGAACTGGCCCTGCGGGCACTCCTGGCCGGCGCCGCAGCGCGCGCCTTTCTTGCCGCGGCCGTCGCGCGTCGATTCGAGCAGCAGCGGCTCGACTTCGTTTTGCGGCGCGCCGAAGAGCAGCGCGAGCGCGGCGTCGTAGCTGGCGCGGCGGCGCGCGTGCTGCGCGTGAAGCTCGCAGCGCGCCATGCGCAGGCGCAGCCACGGATCGCGCGGGCGCGCGCGCACGTCGGCGCGAAAGCCGGCGGGGATCAGCTTCGGCTGCTGCGCCTCCAATTCGAGCACGCGCGCGATCGCCGCCTGCGCGTCGACGAAGAACGCCGGGCTCATCGGGTCGCCGTGCTCGGCGGGCCAGCGCAGCTTTTGGTACTGCTTGAGATCCCACGGCGGATGGCGGCGCGCGTCGACCAGGCGCTCGCTCACGTCGAGCGCGAGATCGCTCGGGCAGGGACGCGTGTCGCGCAGCGACGCGGTGTTCGCCGCGCAGCCGCCGGCGAGCAGCCACGCAAAGCACGCGACGCGCCACGCCGGCCCGCGCACGCGCGCTCCTACGGCGCGCCGTGGCCGAACAGCGCGACCACGCCCGTCGTCATCGCCGGCAGGTAGGTAATCACCAGCACGCCGATCGCCATGATGATGAGGAACGGCAGCGCCTGCTTGTAGAGATACGGCAGCGGCTTGTTGAAGCGCGACGCCGAGAGAAAAAGATTCAGCCCCATCGGCGGAAACAAAAAGCCGAGCTCGAGGTTGGCGAGGAACACCACGCCGAGGTGCACCGGCTCGATGCCGAACGCCACGCCGAGCGGCGCCACCAGCGGCGCGAGCGTGATGATCGCGGCGTAGATCTCGAACACGCTGCCGAGCACGAGCAGGAGCGCGTTGAGCGCGAGCAGGAACGTCCACTGCGAGTGAAAGTGCGCCTGCACCCACGAGACGAGCAACTCGGGCACCTGCGCGTCGACGAGGAACGCGTGCAGGCCGAACGCCGCGCCCATGAGGATCACCACCGCGCCGACGAGCGACGCCGACTGCACGATCACGCGCGGCATCTCTTTGAGCGGGTGCACGTCGCGGAAGACGATCACCTCGACGGCGAGCGCGTAGGCGGCGCCGAGCGCGGACGCCTCGACGATCAGGCCGCGGCCGCTCAGGATCACCGCGAGCACGATCAGCGGCAGGCCGAGATCCCACTTGGCGGCCCACAGCGCGGCGCGCACCTCCTTGGCGTCGAACGGCTGGCGCGGCGCGTGCGACGCGATGCCCGCGCGCATGGTGTACGCGCCGACGACCAGCATCAGCAGGACGCCGGGGACCAGGCCGCCGAGAAAAAGTTTGTCGGGCGCCACGCCGGCGACGGCGCCGTAGAGGATCACCGGTAGGCTCGGCGGGAAGAGCAGGCCGAGCGATCCCGACGCGGTGACCAGGCCGAGCGAGAAACCTTCCGGATAGCGATCCTTGATCAGCGCGGGATAGAGCAGTCCGCCGAGCGCGAGGATGGTGACGCCCGAGCCGCCGGTGAAGGTGGTGAACGCGGCGCACACGAAGATCACCATCAGCCCGACGCCGCCCGGCAGCCACCCGAACAGGCTCTTGTACGCGCGCACCATGCGCTGCGACGCCCCGCCCGCGGCGAGGATGTAGCCGGCGAGCGTGAGCAGCGGGATCGCCGGCAGCGCGGAGGTCTGCACGAGCTGCAGCGTCGCCTCGGGCACCGACGCGATCGGCGAGTCCTGGTTGAAGAAGAGCAGCATCGCCAGGGCGCCCATGGCCGCGAACACCGGCACGCCGAGGACGAACGCGATCACCGAGATGATCGTGAGCGGCCAGAAGAACGCGTGCGCGTGGTCGCCGCCGAACTTGCGGAACAAGAGCGCCATTCCGATGCACACCGCCAGGCTGAGCGCGCGGCCGATCCACTTGCCGGGCGTCTTCCACACGAAGCGCAGCGCCATCGCGCCGAGCGTGACCGGCACGATGATCTGGCTCCACCACTCGGGGATGTTGCCGTTGAGCCGCGTCGGCGAGTCGCGGTTGGCGTTGACCACGAGGTAGCTGGCGTACGCCAGCATCATGCACGTGACGGCGGAGAAGACGTCGCCGAACACCAGCGCCGCGGTC
>DASREC010000442.1:0-11044 GCA_035652295.1 Polyangia bacterium | reverse complement strand
CCCCTTCAAGTTGCCGAACAGCGCGCGCGCGCAGGTCAGCTCCCAGAGCACGATCCCCGTCGAGAAGATGTCGGCGCGCGGATCGACGTTGGTGCCCTGGGCCTGCTCGGGCGACATGTACGCGAACTTGCCCTTGACCACGCCCTCGACCTCGCGCACGTGGCGCGCGCGCGCGATGCCGAAGTCGACGATCTTCACCATGCCGTCCCAGGTGACGAGCACGTTCTGCGGCGAGATGTCGCGGTGCACGATGCCGAGCGGCTCGCCGTACTCGTCGACCTTGCGGTGCGCGTAGTCGAGCCCCTTGGCGATCTGCTGCCCGAGATACGCGCACAGCCCGAACGGAATGCGCCGCCCCGCCTCGACGGCGCAGTTGAGCAGGCGCAAGAGATCGATCCCCTCGACGTGCTCCATCGCCAGGTAGAACGTCGGGCCCGCGGCTTCTTTGATCAGGCCGTAGCCGAACGTCTGCACGATGTTCGGGTGGTTGAGGTTGACGGCGACCTTGGCCTCGTCCTCGAACATCTGGCGGAACTGCGGCGTCTCGGCGAGCGACGGGTGGATCTTCTTGATGACGAGGATCTTCGCCAGGCCCTGCGCCAGCGGCTCGCGCGCGAGGAACACCTCGGCCATGCCTCCTGCGCCGAGGCGGCGGATGAGCTGGTATTTGCCGAACGTGTCCACGGGCTCGGGCGGCGTCTTATCCGTATCGGGTGAAGGGAGTAATCGTACCATGCGGGAAAGTCGAGTAGCATGCGTCGCCTCATGGCCCCGCGGCGCGAACGCAGCGACGATGAGCTGAAAGCCGACGCGCGGCAGCGCGGGGTGCAGCCGGCGCGCGCCGACGTGGCGCCGCTGGTCGCGCGGCTTCAGACGTGCGACGAGGACGTGGCCGACGCCATCGAGCGGCTGCTGGCGCGGCTCGGCGCCGAGGCGGCGCGCGCGGCCCGCGAGGCGCTCGTCGAGGCGCGCGCTCCGCAGCGCGGGCGATTGGTGCGGCTCGTCGGGCGCATCGCGCAGGAGACGAGCGACGCCGAGCTGCGCGCGTTTCTCGTCGCTGCGCTCGACGACGCGGAGGACAAGGCGCGGCGCAACGCGGTCATCGCGCTCGGCGAGCTGCCGTCGCCGGAAGTCGAGCAGGCGCTGATCGCGGCGTGGGCGCGCGAGGGCTCGCTGCCGATCCGGCGCTCGATCGCGGCGTCGCTGGGAAAGATCGGCGGGCCCGATTCGCTCGCGCTCCTGCGCACGATCGCGACGGAAGATCCGGAGCTCGCGCGCATCGCCGGCGAGGCCAAGCTCAAGCTCGGCCGCACGCTGGCGCGCCCCGAGACCGCGCGGCTCGACGGCGGCGCGCCGATCCCCGACGCGCCGGCCGAGGTGTGGCTGCGCTGCCGGCAGGGTCTCGAGCAGCTCGTGTGCGACGAGCTCGGCGCCGGCGCGCGGCCGCGCATCGTCGGGCCGGGCCTGGTCGAGGCGCGCGCGTCGGGCCCGCTCGCCGATCTCTATCGCTCGCGGATCGCGCTGCGCTTCGGCTTCCCGCTGCCGGTTCCCGTCGACAAACGGGTGGCGCTCGAGGCGGCGGTGGTGGCCGCGCTCGCGTCGCCGCGCGCGCTCGCGATCATGAAGGCGTTCACCGCCGGCACGCCGCGCTACCGCCTCGAGTGGGCGTCGGGCGGCCATCGCCGCGGCCTGACGTTTCGCGTGGCGCAGGCGGTGGCCGCGCGCCGCCCCGAGCTGGTGAACGATCCGACGGCGAGCGACTGGGAGGCGGTGGTGACCGAGGGCGAGCGCGTGACCGTCGAGCTGTGGCCGCGCGGGCTCGACGATCCGCGCTTCACCTATCGCGTCGAGCAGGTGCCGGCGTCGTCGCACCCGACGCTGGCGGCGGCGCTGGCGCGGCTCGGCGGCGCGCGCGCGGACGACGTGGTGTGGGATCCGTTCGTCGGCTCGGGCACCGAGCTGATCGAGCGCGCGCGGCTCGGGCCGTATCGCCGGCTCGTCGGCACCGATCGCGACGCGCGCGCCATCGAGCGGGCGAAGAAGAATCTCGCCGCGGCGGGCGTCGCCGCCGAGCTGGCCGTCGACGACGCCGAGGCGCACGATCCCGGCGAGGGCCTCACGCTCATCCTCACCAACCCGCCGATGGGGCGCCGCGTGCTCGACAAGACGCAGACCGGCGGGCTCCTGCACGACTTCATCCGCCGCGCCGCGCGGCTGCTCGCGCCGGGCGGGCGCCTGGTGTGGATCTCGCCGCGCGCCGCCGACACCGCCGCGCAGGCGGAGGCCGAACGGCTGCGCCTCACCTATCGCCAGCGCGTCGACATGGGCGGCTTCTGGGCCGAGCTGCAGGCGTTCGAGCGCCCGCGCCGCCGCTGACGATCAGCCGACCTGCGCGGCGGGCAGCGGATCGGGCGGCTCGGCGCGCGGCCGCGCGGACGTCACGTGGTTTCCGTCGAGGCGCAGCCGTTCGAATGGTCGCGCGCGCTCGAACGCGCGCCGCCCGGGCTCGCCGATCCGGTTGCCGCACAGCTCGAGCACGCGCAGCGACGGGAGCGCGCCGGCGGACGCGAGCGCCTCGGCGCCGGCGTCGCCGATCCCGGCGCGCGTCAGGTTGAGCACCTCCAGCCCGGCGAGCGCCGCGGACGCGGCCAGCGCGCGCGCGCCGTCGTCGCCGACGCGGTTCCTGCACAGGTCGAGCGCGCGCAGCGTCGAGCGGCGCGGCGCGCCGGCGAGCGCGGCCACGCCCGCGGCGTCGAGCCGGTTGCCTTTGAGCACGAGCGCGTCGAGCGTGGCGGTGAGCGGCGACGCGGCCAGCGCCCACAGCGCGCGTGCGGTGAGATCGGCGCGCGCGAGCCCGAGCGTGCGCAGCGCGGCGAGCCGCCCGTCGGCGAGCGCCTGCGCGCCGGCGTCGCCGAGCGGATTGCGGCCGACGTCGAGCGCGCGCAATTTCTCCAGCGCCGGCGACGACGCCAGCGCCTGCGCGCCGCGCGCGCCGATGCGGTTGCCGCTCAGCACCAGCGTGTCGAGCGAAGCGGCGAGCGGCGACTCCGCGAGCGCGGCCGCGCCGTCGTCACCGATGGCGTTGCCCGAGAGCACCAGCACGCGGAGGCGCCGCAGCGACGGTGACGCCGCCAGCAGCCGCGCGCCCGCGTCGCCGAGCTGATCGCCGCGCAGCACCAGCACCTCCAACCCGCCGAGCGACGGCGAGGCCGCGAGCGCGCGCACGCCGCCGGCGCCGAGCCGATTCTCCGACAGATCGAGCACGCGCAACCCGCTCGTGTCCGCCGCGGCGATCGCATCGCCGAAGCGCGCGCCGGCGAAGCGCCGTCCGGCCAGCTCGAGCCGCTCGCGCGCCGCCGGCCCTCCGCCGTCGAGGAGCGCGCGCAGCCCGTCGAGATCGCGCACCGCGTCCGGCGCGATCGCCGCCGGCCGATCGTGCCGCTCCGTCGAGAGCAGCCTGCGCAGCGCGTCCCCGAGCCACATGCGTAGCGAATATGCGCACGGGCTACCGTCGAGCAAGTGTGTCAGTGATGCTCGGCGCGATAGTCGGCGAGCAGCGCCAGCACCCGCTGCATCAGCTCCGGCGGCACCAGCCGCGCGCCCAGCCGCTCGCGCGCCGCGCGCGCCACCGACAGGAACTGTTTGCGCAGCTCCTCGGTGGCCGCCGACGGCGACACGCCCTGCTTCTGAAACGCGCCGCCGAGCAGCTGCTCGTCCTGCACGCGCCCCATCTCGCCGATGCGCACCGCCAGCTTGGCCGCCGCCGCCATCGCCGCGCGCCGGTGCTCGGGCGGCAGCCGATCGAACGAGCGGCTGGTCAGCGCGATGCAGCCGGCGACGAAGCCCATGCGCAGGTCGAGCATGTGGTGCGCGCGCGTGTACCACTGAAAACCGAGCGTGGCCGTCGGCACGCTGACGAACGCGTCGACGCGCCGCTCGTCGTACGCGCGCGCCGCCTCCTCGAGCGGCAGCGGCACCACCTGCAAGCCCATCTCGCGCGACATGAGGAGGCCGACCTCCTCGAGGTCCCAGTGAAACAGCTTGAGCCGGCGAAAGTCGTCGAGCGTGCGCAGCGGCGTCTTCGACAGGATCACGTGCGGCCCGAGATCGCCCATGCCCAGCATGACGAAGCCGGCCTTGCGGAACTCGTCGTCGAGCGTCGAGCGGAGCTGCTGCTCTACGTAGTCGAGCTCGGCGCGGCTCTGGAACAGGCCCATGACGGCGAACACGCGCGAGGCCGGCGCCCACTTCTGGCAGAGCGGCCCGGCCGACGCGGCGCCGTCGAGCTGGCCGCGGCGGATGCGATCGAGCACCTGCAGCTCGTTGCCGGCGATGCCGCCCATGTACCACTTGACCAGCACCTCGCCGTGCGTTTCCGTCTCGAGCTCGCGCGAGAACGCGCGCACCTCGCGCGCCCAGCCGGTGCCCTCGGGCGCGATCGCGGCCATGCGGATGACGTACTTCGGCTCGGCGTTTACCGTCGAGGAAAAGGCAAACGCGAGCGCGCACGCAAACGCCGGCGCGAGCGATCGCGCGAATCGCGGGCGCGCGCTCATGGCTTGTGCGCCGCGCGGTACTCCGCGATCAGCGCCTCCACTCGCTTGCGCAGCGCCGACGGCACGAGCTGCTCGCCGCCCTTCTCCAGCGCCGCGCGCGCCGCCTGCGCGAACTCGGCGCGAAACGCCTCGCTCACCGGCACCGGCGTGATCCCCTGCCGCGTGAACAGCCCGCCGAGGAGCTGCCGATCCTGCTCCTCGTTCACCTGCTCGAGCCGCGCCGCGAACTTCGCCGCCGCGCCGCGGATCGACTGCTGGTGCGCCGTCGGCAAACGATCGAACGCGCGGCTGGTCATGGCGATGCAGCCGGTCAGATAATTGATCCGCAGCTCGGTCACGTAGTGCGCCTGCGCGTACCACTGGAACGCCAGCGTGCCCGACGGGATGGTCAAAAAGCCGTCGGTCTTGCCGTCGCTGTACGCGCGCCCCGCGTCCTCGATCGGCAGCGCCACGAGATCGAGGCCCATCGCGCGCAGCGGATCGCGCAGCATCACGTCCGTGTCCCAGACCCACATCTTCTCGCGCTTGAGATCGTCGAGCGTGCGCACCGGGTGGCGCGAAAAAACCTCCACCGGCCCGAGCAGCGCGAAGCCGAGCAGCTCGTAGCCCGCGCCGTGAAACTCGTGGGCCAGCTCGCTCCACAGTTGGCCCGTCGCGTAGCGAACCTCGTCGCGCGTGCGGAACAGGCCGGGCATGTGCAGCGCGCGGAACGACGGCGCCACCAGCTGGCAGATCATCCCCGAGGCGACGCCGTCGAGCTGGCCGCGCTTGACCCGCTCGGCGACCTGCCGGTCATCGCCGGCGATGCCGCCCCAATACCACTTCATGCTGACCTCGCCCTGCGTGGCGTCCGCGACCTCGCGCGAGAAGGCGCGCAGCTCGCGCGCGTAGGCGGTGCCGTCGGGCGCGACGGTGGCCATGCGCACGACGAAGTGCCCGTCGGCGGGCGCGCGCGCGGCGGTGAGCGCGGCGGCGAGAGAGCAGGCGAGGGCGATCGCGCGCTTCATGGCTTCTCCGGCGGCTTGGGCGCGGACGGCGGAGTCAGGTAGGCGCGCACCGTCTGGCCGCGCGACACCTCGACGGTGATCGGCGTCCCGCGCCCGCCGTTGCCGTCGCGCAGCTCGACCACGTGCTTGCCGATCGGCACCTGGATGCCCATGGTCGGCGTGAGGTAGCCGGTGTTGAGCTCGTCGATCCACACCTCGCCGGCGCCGTTGGCGTCGACGATCAGCGTGCCGCGCGGCTCGGTCTCGGGCTGGAGCGTGATCAGGAGCTGCGGCATTTTGTCGTCGGGCGTGATGGCCTTGATCGCCGTCTGGAAGCCGTCCTTGACCAGCCGCAGCTCGTGAAAGTCGGCGTCGGTCACGTCCACCACCGTCGGCGTGGCGCCGAGCGCCATGCGCCCGTCGAGGAACACCTGCGCGCCGTCGGGCGACGAGCGCACCTCCAGCTTGTGCGACGGCTCGGGCAAGGACACCTGCACCACCGCGCGCTCGTCGGGCTTGAGGTTTACCGTCTCGGTCACCGGCGCCGAGTCGGGCCGCTCGAAGCGCACCGTGTGCGGGCCGGGCGCGAGCTCGGCGGCCCACGTCGGCGTCTTGCGGCCGAGCGGTTTGCCGTCGAGCGTGACGGCGGCGCCGGTCGGATCGCTCATCAGCAACAGGCCGCCCGACGGCGGCGGCAGGTCGAGCGCGCGCTGCCGCCGCGACAGCCAGCGCCCACCGAAGAATCCGCCCGCGCTCAGCACCGCCGCCAGCGCCACCAGCGCCACGGGGCTCACCCGCCGCGGCGGCGTCTCGGGCATGACGTTGGTCGTGCCCTCCTCGTCGCCGTGATACAGCGCCTGCGATCGCTTGAGCCCGAGCGAGCGCTCGAGCGCGCGCGCCAATTCGGCCATCGACGCGTAGCGATCGTCGGGCAGCTTCTCGAGCGCGCGCGTCATCACCGCCGCCAGCGCCTCCGGCACGTCGGGGCCGAGCGGCGCCGGCGGATCGTGGATCTGGCGGTAGAGCACCTGCACGTCGTCGTCGCCGTCGAACGGCGGCCGCCCGGCGAGCATCTCGTAGAGCACGCAGCCGAGCGCGTAGACGTCGCAGCGCGCGTCGACCGGCCGCCCGGCGATCTGCTCGGGCGACATGTAGCGCGGCGTGCCGACCACCTGCCCGGTGCGCGTCAGCCCCTGGCTCGACGCCACGCTCGCCAATTTCGCCAGGCCGAAGTCGATCAGCTTGGGCGTCTCGCCGCGCTCGACGTCGGGCGCGAGGATGACGTTCGACGGCTTGAGATCGCGGTGGATGATGCCCGCGCGGTGCGCCGCCTCGAGCGCCCAGCACAGCCGCACCGCGATCTCGACCGCCACCGGGTGCGGCAATTTGCCGCTCGACTTGAGCCGCTCGGCCAGCGTCTGCCCGCGCACGTACTCCATCACCAGGAACGTCGGATCGCCGTCGACCAGATCGAGGAAGCGCGCCACGTTCGGGTGCTCGATCGCCGCCACCGCGCGCGCCTCCTGCTCGAAGCGCTCGCGGAACGTGGCGTCGGCCAGCAGCTCCTTCTTGAGCAGCTTGACCGCCACGCGCTGGCGGATCGCCAGGTTCTCGGCGACGAACACCTCGCCCATCGCGCCCACGCCCAGCCGATCGATGAGCTTGTAGCGCTGCCCGATCACCAGCCCCGGCTTGATGGCGCTGCGCGTGGGCGGCGGCGCGTCGTTCTCCACGAGCGGCGACGGGCGCTTCTCGGTCGTCGCGTCGTCGTCGCTGCCCGCCAGTCGGGCGCGATCGGTATCGGAAGGGTTCGCCATGCCGTAGGCGTGCAGTCGTCGACTTTGATCATCGTACCACGGCGTGAGACGATGGGATCATGCGGCGAGCCCTTTTTGCCCTGGCGCTCCTCCTCTCGGCGCGCCCCGCGCTGGCGGACCTGTGCCAATCGAACCTGATGATCGTGCTCGACCGGAGCTGCTCGATGCAGCAGCCGCCCAAGCCGGGCGGCACGATGAGCAAGTGGGTGATCGCCGGCGCGGCGATCGACAAGCTGACGACGAAATACTCGGGGATGATCGACTTCGGCCTGATCATGTTCCCCGATCAGACCGGCATGCAGTGCCTTCAGGACGGGCCGATCTACGTCAACGTCGCCGCCGGCAACGAGATGAAGATCTCGACCACGCTCGCCGGCACGAAACCGAACGGGCCGTGCGTCACGCCGATCAAGCCGGCGTTCGACCAGGTGTCGACCGACCCGGCGTACGCCAAGCCGTACGCGAGCGGGCCGCGCGGGTTCGTGCTGTTCATCTCCGACGGCATGCAGACGTGCGGCGGCACCGACGCGCAGATCGTGTCGTCGATCCAGGCGCTCTACACGAACGGCTATCCGACGTACATCGTCGGCTTCGGCGGCGCGGTCGATCCGGTGGCGCTCGACTCGTTCGCCACCGCCGGCGGCGTCGCCAAACCGGCGGCCGACGGCGGCGCGCACCTCTACTATCAAGCCGACGACGCCACCGCGCTCGACGCCGCGCTCGACGAGATCGCCAGCGCGGTCGCCACCACCGAGTTCGGCATGTGCCCCGGCACGCCGTGCCCCGACGGCCGCTGCTTCAACGGCGAGACCTGCATCAACAACTTCTGCTACGCGCCCCCACCCGACGGCTCGAGCGGCAACGGCAACGGCGACGGCGGCACCGGCGGCGGCCCCCACGGCAACGGCACCGGCGGCTGCGGCTGCACCCTCGGCGCCAGCGACTCCATCCCCACCACGCTCGCCTTCCTCTTCCTCGCCGCCGCGTTCTTCGCCCGCGCCCGCCGCCGCCAATAAGGTCGCAGCGAGCGCCGAGGCGCGGATCAAGCGCGCTTGCGTTTGCGCGGCGGCATGGCGCCGTATTGCCGCAATTTGCGGAAGAGCGTGGCGGGGCCGATTTGCAGCTCGGCGGCGGTCTTGGTGCGGTTGCCGTGGTTCGAGCGCAGCGCCGAGAGGATGTACTCGCGCTCGACGTCCTCGAGCGAGCGCGGCGCGGCGCTGGTGTAGCCGGGCGGCTGCGAGGCGCGCAGCTCCTCGGGCAGATCGTCGACGTCGAGGCGCGTGCCGTCGGCCAGCGCCACCGCGCGCTCGATGGCGTTCTGCAATTCGCGCACGTTGCCCGGCCAGTCGTAGCCGAGCAGCTGCTGCGTGGCGCGCGGCGTGAACCCGGTCGGCCGCTTGCCGTCCTTGGGGCAGCCGGCGAGGATCACGCGCGCCAGCGGCAAGATGTCGTCGCGCCGCTCGCGCAGCGCCGGGATGCGCAGCTCGATCACGCGCAGCCGATAGTAGAGGTCGCGGCGAAACCGCCCGGCGGCGACGTCGGCGGCCAGCTCGCGGTTGGTCGCCGCCACCACGCGCACGTCGATCTTGCGGCTCTTGTTCTCGCCCACGCGCCGCACCTCGCGCTCCTGGAGCGCGCGCAGCAGCTTCACCTGCATCGGCGCCGGCACGTCGCCGACCTCGTCGAGGAACAGCGTGCCGCCCGACGCCGCTTCGAACAGCCCCGCGCGATCGCCGAGCGCGCCGGTGAACGAGCCGCGCGCGTGGCCGAACAGCTCGCTCTCGAGCAGGTTCTCCGGCACCGCGCCGCAGTTGATCGCCACGAACGGCCGCGCCGCGCGCGCCGACTCGTCGTGGATCAGGCGCGCCAGCCGCTCCTTGCCCACGCCGCTCTCGCCGGTGATCAGCGCCGTCGAGTCGACCGCCGCCACGCGCCGCGCGAGATCGAGCACGCGCCGCATCGCCTCGCTCTTGGCGACGATGCCGCTCGGGTCCTCGCCGTCGAGCCCGGCGCGCTGAAGCTCCTCGCGACGCGTGCGCAGCTTGCGCTCGGTGCGCTTGAGCGCGCTGGTGACGCGCTCGAGCGCCGCGTTCAAGCAGCCCTTCTGGTAGTAGCCGAGCGCCGCGCGCCGCTCTTCGCCCCAGTCCTCCTTGGCGCGCGCCTCGATGCGGCACACGGCGTCGCCGCGCCCGCGGCAGCGCGTCTCGAAGCACACGAGCTCGCGCCCGTTGGCGTAGCTCAGGTAACCGGAGGCGAAGCCGGCCAGCGTCCAGCACACCGGCTCGTCGGAGCGGCCGGCGAGCAGGAGGTGCTGCTCGGCCTCGTACGACTCGCGCCACACCGCCTCGGCGAACGGCGCGCCGGGCGGCGGCGGCTCGGTCGAGCCTTTGACCGGCTCGAAG
Organism: Polyangia bacterium; assembly: GCA_035652295.1. GTDB lineage: Bacteria > Myxococcota_A > Polyangia > Palsa-1104 > Palsa-1104 > DASREC01. The sequence goes on along the minus strand of DASREC010000442.1, from coordinate 1,283 downwards.
ACCAGGTGCCCGTAGAGCTGGTGCAGCCGCCCGCCGGCCACGCGCCAGTCGCGCTCCGAGTCCCACGGCAGCTCGTCCTTCATCGTCTCGGCGGTGCGCCAGCCGTGCGCGTAGCCGAAGCGGGTGAGCACGCCGCGCGCGCCCTCGACGCCGACGGTGGCGATCAGCTCACCGCGCAACAGGCCGAGCGCCACCACGTCGAAGACGACCGCGCGCTGCCCGGCGAAGCGGATCACGCCGCCGCGCGGGGCGAAGTCGAGCAGCTCGCGCAGATCCAGGTCCTGGGCGCGCATCGCGGCCTCCTATCATTTTGAGATACCGGTATATCGTTTTGAGATAGCCGGCGCAAGCCGCGGGCCCGCCTCGCGCGGGAATCGCCTTGGCACCGCGGTTGCTCTCGTGGTTCAACGAGGCATGGCCGAATGGACGATCGATCCCGCGCGCTCGAGCATCGGCTTCAGCGTGCGTCACATGGTGATCTCGAAGGTGCGCGGCCGCTTCACGCGCTTCGCCGGGACGTTCACGCTCGACGACGCCGACCCGGCGCGCTCGACGGCCGAGGCGCGCATCCAGGTGGCCAGCGTCGAGACCGGCGACCGCGAGCGCGACGAGTACCTGCGCACCTCCGACTTCCTCGATCCGGCGCGCCATCCGGAGATCGTCTTCAAGAGCCGCCGCGTGGAGCGCGCGGGGCGCGGGCTGATCCTCGTCGGTGATTTGACCATCCGCGGGGTGACGCGCGAGGTGTCGCTGCAGGTGAACGAGACCGCGCGCGCGCGCGATCGCGTCGGCTTCCAGGCGAAGACGACGATCGATCGGCGAAATTTCGATCTGCGCTGGGGCCAGCTCGTCGAGACCGGCGGGGTGGTGGTCGGCGACAAGCTGGAGATCGCCATCGCCGTCGAGGCGACTCCGAGGAGCGCGACATGATCACGGTTCGCAAGGCAGAGGATCGCGGGCGCACGAACATCGACTGGCTCGACTCGCGGCACACGTTCGCGTTCGGCGACTACGCCGATCGCCGCTTCGTCGGGTTTCGCGCGCTGCGCGTGATCAACGACGATCGCGTGGCGCCGGGCGCGGGCTTCCCCACGCACGGGCACCGCGACATGGAGATCATTTCCTACGTGCTCGACGGGAAATTGGAGCATCACGACAGCATGGGCACCGGCTCGACGATCGTGCCGGGCGAGGTGCAGCGCATGACCGCCGGGTCGGGCGTGCGCCACTCGGAGGGAAATCCGTCGCGCGAGCAGCCGGTGCGGTTTCTCCAGATCTGGATC
>DASREC010000441.1:0-23330 GCA_035652295.1 Polyangia bacterium | reverse complement strand
AACGCCGGCATCAATCAATCGGTGACGCTGCCGGCGACGGTGCAGCTCTCGGGCTCGAGCACCGATCCGAACGGCGATCCGGCGACGTACGCGTGGCAGTTCGTGCAGGTGCCGGCGACGAGCTGCTTGAACACCAACCCGTCGTGCAGCGCCGCGCTGGTCAACAAGAACACCGCCACGCCGACGTTCACGCCCGACGTCTATGGCTACTACATGCTGCAGATGACGGTGACCGACATCGCCGGCGCCTCGGGCGCGCCCGCGTACGTCGTGATCACCGCCGTCAGCGCCGGCCAGTTTTATGTCTCCGGACCGTTCAGCGCCATCGCCAACAACAACAAGATGGTCTCGCAGGGGCTCGGCATCGCCGGCGCGCTCAACCGTCCGCTCACCGGCGGAACCTGCAGCGGCGCCACCGCCGACGCGTGCTGCCCGACGGGCTGCACCACCGCCACCGACACCGACTGCGCGACCGCCGCGCCCGGCTCCTGCACGTATCAAAGCGCGAGCGCCAATTATCAATTGGGCCTGTTCGCCGGCGACACGTCACCCGCCAACCTCGGCGGCGCCGAGGGCGGCACGCCCAACCTGCGCCTCGACGCCGGCTACGTGAGCGCCGCGTTCGCCCCGTTCAGCCTGACCGCCGACCAGGCGCCGATCGCCAACGCCGGCTCCGATCAGACCGTCAGCTTCGGCCCGATGGTGCTGCTCGACGGCAGCGCCAGCAGCGATCCCGACGGCTACCCGAACCCGCTCACGTATAGCTGGACCTTCTGGCAGCGCCCGTACGGCAGCGCCGCGACCATCACCAACGCCACGTCGAAGTCGGCCAGCTTCGTGCCCGACGTCGCCGGCTCGTACATCGTGCTGCTCACCGTCTACGACGGCCAGATCTACAGCGAGCCGAGCCCGGTGGTCATCACCGTCTCGGCCACGCCGCCGGTCGCGATCGCCTCGACCACCATCGGCGCCAATCCGGTGGTGGCGCAAGCGTCGCCCATGCCGACCATCACGCTCGACGGCACCGCCAGCCACAACGGCGCCGGCACGCCCGGCAATCTCATCTACGCGTGGAGCTTCTTCCAAAAACCCGACAACAGCGTCGCGGCGCTCTCCAATCCCGCGGCCGCGCAGCCGTCGTTCGTTCCCGACAGAGTCGGTTACTACATCCTGTCGCTGGTGGTGCGCCTCGACGGCACGCTGGTGAGCGCGCCCTCCTACGTCACCGTCTCGGTCACCAGCACCACCGGCGACCAGGCGCCCGTCGCCGACGCGGGGCCGAGCCAGTCGGTGACCGCGGTGAACTCGACCGGCCTCGACGGCTCCAAGAGCTACGATCCCGATTGGGATCACGTCACGTCGATCTCGCACAACGGGCTCGGCTTCAACTGGACCATCTTGTCCGCGCCCGCCGGCAGCACCGCCTATCTCCAGTGCATGACGGCCGAGAACCCGGTCTATGACTGCATCTATCCCCAGCTCAACTTCAATGGCTTCAATGGCACCTACGTCATTGGCCTGACGGTAGTGGACACGAGCGGTCTACAGAGCAATCAATCGATTGTCACCATAACCGCCAACGGCATCACCCCGGCGCCGCCGATGGCGGTGGCCATGCCGACCTATAAAGTGGTCAATCTGCACGGTACCAACACTACTGTGAACCTCGACGGCTCGCAGTCGTTCGATATCACCAACAGCGCCGCCGTGCTCAGCTACTCCTGGACACTGGTCTCCAAACCGCCGTCGAGCACCGCGTCGCTGATCAACCCCACTACGCTCTATCCGCAGCTCACGCCCGACGTCCCCGGCGTCTACAAAGTACACCTCAAAGTCTGTGACAATGGGGTTCCCCAGCTCTGCTCTTGTGACTATACGAAACCGGTCAGCGGCAATTGCAACGCGCAGAGCTTTGCGCAGATCTCGACGTCGAGCGACTCGGTGCGCGTGGCGATGCCGGCCAACTGGCCGGCGGTCGGCGCGCAGGGCGGCTCGGGCGGCCAGATGACCCTCACCGTCAGCCCCGACGGCGTCTACGACAAGCCCATCATCCTGTCGCACGGCTTCAGCGGCCTGCCCGGCGCCGTCGGTGGCGCGAGCGCGCTCAACGGCCTCTTGCGCCAGCTCGGCTACGACACGTGGGAGCTCACCTACGATCCGATCTGCGACGGCGAGAACGGCCCGCGCCCGGTGCCCAACCTGACCGCGCCCGATCAATGGGGCGGCGACGACGCGTGCTCCAAACCGGGACAGTGCGTCTGCGGCGTAGGCCACTATCCAGTCGACAACTATATGCCGCTCAATGCGGTGGTCGCGGCCTACGCCATTCAACAGGCCAAACAGTATGGTTCCTGCGCCAACAACAACTCGTGCTTCGTGCGCGTGCTCGGCCTCAGCATGGGCGGCGCCATTCTTCAATACAGTCTGGCGTGGGCGGAGGATCCGAGCCGCTTGACGGTGCCGTACGCGCAGGGCGAGTCGGCGCCCTATGCGCTCGACGGCGCGCGCGCCAAACCGCCGGGACAGGACTATTGGGATCTGGGCGCGCGCGTCTACATCAGTCTCGACAGCCCGCACCAGGGCGCCAACGTTCCGCCGTCGGTGCTGGCGTTCGCGCGCAACTACGAGGCCAACGGGCCGAGCATGACCAAGACCGGCGCGCCCTTTGCCGCGCTCTCGTTCCCCGACATGAGCGGCTTGAAGACGCTGTTCGTGTGGGGATTCCTCCAGTGGCGCGGGCTACGCGACTTCGTGATCGATCACCGCGCGCAATTGAAGAAGATGATGGCCGCCGGCAACAGCTGGTGGGCCACCGTCTTCAGTGACATCAAGAAGGCCTACAAGGTCATCGGCATTCTCTCCGCGCCGTCGGACTCGATCCCGGGTTTGCTCGCCATTGGAATCAGCGCCGGCACCGGGTTCCTCATAGGCATCGTCGCCGGCCTCAAGTGGGCGGTGATCGGCGCGATGCTCCGAGGCATCGAGACCACCATTCAAATGGAGATCATGGTGGCGATCTTCGCCACCGGTCCCTGGGGCATGCTGATCGACGCCATCATCGGCATCGTCGACTATCTATTGGGCGGCTTTGGTCAGTTCTTCTTCAACGTCTCGACCCATATGGACATCAGACAGCTCGCCGGCTCCACCGTGGGGTCGTTCCCCGCCAACACCACGGCCGTGATGGACTCGCCGGCCGCGCGCGAGATGCTCTACAACTCCATCGACGCCGTCACGCCGTGTCCCGACGTGAAGATGATCCTCCAGGGCAACTCGGTCCCGTCGCTGGAGAACGCGCCCGGCACCTTCGGCAAGGAGAACACCGGCGAGCTGTGCAACGGCGCCATGCAGATCGTCACGTCGACGATCGACCACGACAACTTCTACGCCGACCTCGGCCGGCTCAACACGTGCACCACGTCGCCGAGCGGGCGCGCCTGCGCGTGTCCGTTCCCGCTGCAGAACGGCAAGTGCGGCTACGGGTCGCTCACGCGCAACGTCGGCATCGCGCTCGGCACCAACAAGACGATGGTGCCGAAGAAGCAGAACGTCGCGCTCGGCCTGCACCTGCCTTACGTGGTCACCGACCAGGTCTATCCGCTGACGCCGCTCGATCATCAGCCGGGCTCGCTGCTCGGCGACGTCATCGAGAGCCACCTCGAGCCCACCGGCCAGTTCGGCACCAACATGGGTTACCGCGGCGACATGCTGATCCACGTCAGCGTGTTCGGCTTCGACGTGGACGACGAGGACAAGAAGCTGTTCTCCGATTGGGTCAACTTCCCCATCGTCGAGACCAACTGGCCGTTCATTCCCACGCAGAGCTCGCTCGATCTCAACCGCCCGGCCGCGTGCTCCTCGACGCTGCCGTGCTGCCAGCTCCTGCCCGACGGCGTCGGCGCGCACGCCGCGTTCGATGGCCAGCAGAACTGCTGTCTCTGCACCACCGGCCTCGACGCGTCGTATCGCCCGTCGGGAAATCCGATCCATCACATCATGAACTTCTCGGTCAACCCGTGTCTCCCGTCGAGCGATCCGGTTCCGCAGAAGATCAAGGACGAGCGCGCCCTGTGCGCCAACACCACCGGCTCGGCGCAGGGCGACCTCGAGCAGATGTGTCCCAACTCGAACGTCTGGTACACCAAGACCAACGCCGACGGCTTCGACTGCAACTCCATCAAAGACGAGTCGGAGACCATCGGCGCGATCGAGCTGTTCGGCGATCTGCTGGCCAACCTCGACGTGCAGCGCACGTGCAGCGCCACCTCGGCCACGTTCGTCTGCAACGGCGGCCAGACGAGCTGCGCGGCGAGCGAAGGCCATTGGATCTGGGTCGGCGGCTCCGACTTCGACGGCGACGGCTGCCCGGGCCAGCACAAAGATCTCAACGGCAACACCTGCCCCGCGGCCGATCAGTGCGAGACCGATACGCAGGATCTCGACGCGACCACCATCGCGCAGCTCCCGGCCAACAACCACGCGCCGACGATCACCTCGCTGAGCCCGCTGCAGACGTTCGCGCTGCCGGCGTGCACGCTCGCCGAGGGCGGCGAGGGTTACGCGTGCACCGCCGCCATCGGCAACCTGGCCACCGGCGCGCCGCTCACCGTCTCGGTCGCCGCCACCGACGCCGACGGCGATCCGCTCAAGTACGTCTGGAACTTCGAGGCCGACTCGGCGCAGGGCCAGGCGCAAGACGACGTCTCGCTGTCGTCGCACGCCAGCCCGAGCCCGTCGATCACCATCAACACCCACAACCGCGCGCCGCAAGGCACGTACACGCTGTCGGTCGTGGTCAGTGACAACAAAGGCGGCACCGCCTCGGGCGTGACGACGGTGGTGGTGCCCGGCGACGTGCCGCCGCAAGTCGCGGCGTCGGCGCCGTCGTCGGTCTCGGAGATCTGCAACTACCAGTGGGTCGACAACAACGCGAACGGCGTGTTCGATTCGGGCGACGACGCCTCGCGCTGCTACGCGCCGGTGCAGCTCTACGGCTCGGTGGTGCAGCCCGATCGTCCCAACACCAGCTCGATCCTGTTCACGCGCTGGGACAACATCACCGATCGCACGACCGGTTATCGCGCCGCCATCTTCTTCGCCGATCCGCGCCAGGCCAACGCGCTGGCGGCGACCTACGTCAGCAACGGCGACGCGGCCACGCCGCACGGCACGCCGCTCACCTTCAAGCTCACCGCGGTCAACATCTACGGCCAGATGGCCACGTCGACGGTGCAGGTGCCGATCTGCAGCGTCAGCGGGGTTTGCAACTGACGTGATCGCCGCGCCCCTCATATGGACCATCGCGCTCGGCGCCGGCCTGCCGCCGCCGTCAGTCGAAGCGCTGCGAGTCGAGCAGGCGTCGTTTGGCTACACCATAGTGTCGTTCTCTGAAGTCACTTCAGAGCATTCGCGCGTGACGCCCATCTCCGCGCCGCTGATTCACGTGACGCTGAGCGCGAAGGTGGCCTCGCTCGCGCCGCCGCCCATTGCGTTCACGCCGGCGCCGCAGCCCATTCAAACCGCGCCACCAGTCTCGCTTGCGGCAAAATGCCGCACACCGGACTCCATTGTCCCGACTGCGCATGGCGAGCCACACGCCTCTGGCGCGCTCGCTACGCCCTGGCGCCCGCCGCAGGTCTGATCGATTCGCGACTTCGCCCGCGCTCGCAATCGATACGGAGGGGATTCATGCGTCGACTGATTCTCGTGACGGCAGCGGTCGCGCTCCTCGGCGGGAGCGCCGGCGCCGATCTGCCGCGCCAGCTCAACGTGCAGGGCCGCCTGCTCGACAACAGCGGCACGCCCAAGGACGGCACCTTCTCGATCAGCTTCACCATCTACGACGCGCCGACGGGCGGCAACTCCTGCCACAGCGAGACCGACACGGTGCCGGTCAATCACGGACTGTTCAATACGTACCTCGGTTATCCGTCGGGCATCTCCGCCAACTGCTCGTTCGCCAACGCCGCCTATATCGAGATGAAGGTCGGCTCCGATTCGCCGATGAGCCCGCGCATGGTGGTGCCGATCGCCGCCTATTCGATCACCGCGCAAAACCTGGTCGTCGGCAGCGTGGCGTACTCGGCGGGCAACGGCGCGTCGCAGATCCCGATCAACAACGGCGCGATCAACAGCGGGCTCAACGCGTCGCTGGTCGACGGCTACAGCTCGGCCGCGGTGCGCTCGCAGCCGGTCTACACGTGTCCGGGCAGCGATACCTATCTCAAGAGCGCGGCCGTGGGCACGAGCTGCGTGCTCGACAACCACGCGACCACCACCACGTCGTGCTCGCTCAACGCCTGCGGCTCGACGCCCGCCAATTCGTGCCCGGCGGGCTGCACGTCGAGCTGGTCGTGCGCGCGCAGCACCGGCTGCGGCTGCACGCGCTACGGCTGCACCACCTATTCGCACAAATGGACCGAGACGTGTAACTGCACCGGGACGCTTCAAGGCTACTTGATGCAGTAGTGGGAGGAGACGATGCCGCGCAACAACAGGATCTCGCTCTATCGTGTGCTCGCGCTCCTCGCGCTGTCGTGGGGCGTGGCGCGCGCCGCGGTGCCGCGCCAGATCGCGTTTCAAGGCCGCCTGGCCGATCCGGCGGGCAATCCCAAGACGGGCACGTACAGCATGACCTTCAACATCTATACGTCGGCGACGGGCGGCGCGGCGTGCCACAGCGAGACCGATAGCGTCGTGGTCAATAGCGGCATGTTCGTGGTGCGGCTCGGCGCGGCGACCGGCGGCATCAACGCCGCGTGCGCCTTCAACGCGCCGTCGTGGATCGAGATCCAGGTCGGCACCGACGCGGCGATGGCGCCGCGCACGCAGCTCCTGGCCGCGCCCTACGCGATCACCGCGCAGGCGGTGGGCGGCGCGCCCGGCTCGTCGACCACCTACGCGGCGGGAAACGGCTCGGGCAACATTCCAGTCTCCAATAACGCGCTCAATACCAACCTCAATGCCGACATGGTCGGCTCCAAGCACTTCGACACCATGGCTCAGACCAACTGCTACAACCTGAACGGCTACATCTACAGTACCGCCGTCACCGGCTCGACGTACTTTGGAAAGATCGCCCACTGAGGAGTCACTGATGCGTGCAGCGATCGTCTGTCTATTGTTCACTGTGGTGTCGGCCGGCGCCGCGCGCGCCGACGTGCCGCGCCTGATCAACTTCCAGGGACGCCTCGCGAGCGCGCAGGGCACGCCGCAGACCGGCGTCTACTTGATCTCGTTCACGCTCTACAACACCTCGGCGGGCGCCAATACGCCGTCGGGCAGCCAGCCGTGCCACACGGAGACCGAGAACGTGCCCGTCAACAGCGGCCTGTTCTCGGTCGTGCTCGGCGCGTCCACCGGCGGCATCAACGCCAATTGCAACTTCGCCGTCCCCTATTGGCTGGAGATCAAGGTCGGCGCCGACGCGCCCATGTCGCCGCGCATCGCGCTCACCGGCGCGGCGCAAGCGTTCGTGGCGCAATCGCTCCAGGGACTGCCGGCCACCAACACCGCTTTGTACGCGGGAAACGCGTCGGGGAACGTGCCGGTGTCGAACGGCGCCAAGAACGTCAACTTGAACGCGCAGTACCTCGGCGGCCTCGACGTGTCGAAGTATCTCAACAAGCCGGTCTATACCTGCGGCACCGCCGGCGACACGCATCTCCAGCTCAGCTGCGGCGCGCTGCAAGCAAACTTCGCGGGATATATCTCGCCTCCTTAGTGGGACGTGAGATGGAGTGAAACGACCATGACCAAGATTCCAAAGCTGCTCCTGATCGCCGCGATCGTCGGTGCCGCCGCGCCCGCGTCGGCCGTCCCGCGCCTGATCAGCTTTCAAGGTCGATTGGCCGACAGCACCAACACCGGATTGACGGGACAGTACAGTGTCAGCTTCTCGCTGTTCCCCACCACCAGCGGCGGCAGCGCCTGCTTCAGCGAGACGCAGTCGGTGGCCGCCAACAGCGGGCTGTTCAACGTCAACATCGGCAGCGCCACCACCGGCGGCGTTCAAGGCACGTGCAACTTCACGCAGGCCTACTACCTCGAGATCAAGGTCGGCAACGACACGCCCATGTCGCCGCGCATCGTCGTGGCGGCGGTGCCCTATGCGCTCAACGCCGATCAGGTCAGCGGCTATGGCGCGGGAAACGGCAGCGGCAATGTGCCGCTCTCGAACGGCGCGGTGAACACCAACCTGAACGCCGCGATGGTCAACGGCGCCGCCGGCCCGTTTCAGCAGCAGGGCGTCTTGCACACCATGACCTGCGTCAACGTCACCGCCTACGGCTCGAACCCGTCGGTGGCGTGCGCCGCCGGTTACACCATGATGGGCTGTAGCTGCGCGTTCGGCGGCTCGCAGTGCGCCGCGACGCTCGGCTACGTCACTGCCGCGGGAACGTGCCAGGTGCTGGGCTCCAATCTCTATGCGTACGGACGTTGCTGCAAGATCAACAATCCGTAGGAGTCGACCATGAGACGCGCAAACCATAGGAGCGTCTGGATGCTCCTCCTGCTCGCGGCGGCGCTCGGTTGGGCCGGGCCCGCGCGCGCCGGAGTGCCGCGCCTGATCAACTTTCAAGGACGGCTCGCCGGCGCCAACGGCGCCGTGTTGACCGGCACCTACAACCTCACGTTCGCGCTCTGGAGCGCGCCGACCGCCGGCTCGTCGTGCTTCAGCGAGACGCAATCGGTGGCCATCACCAACGGCATGTTCGACGTCAACATCGGCGCGGCCACATCGGGCGGCGTGAGCGCCTCGTGCGTGTTCACCGCTCAGTACTATCTCGAGCTGACCGTCGGCACCGACGGCCCGATGGCGCCGCGCATTCAACTGACGTCCGCAGCCTACGCCTTCAACGCCGATACCCTCAATGGCTATTCGGCCGGAAACGGCGCCGGGCAGATCCCGGTCTCCAATGGAGTGGTCAATGCCAACCTCAATGCGGCGATGGTGGGCGGACAGACCGGACCGTTTCAATCGAAGAACGTGCTGCATACGATGACCTGCCAGACGCTCAGCGGCTCGCCCGCGCCGACCTGCCCCGCTGGTTATTGGTTCACCGGCGGCGGCGGCACCGGCTGCAGCACGTTCGGCGGCACCTGGGCGGTTTACAACTGCACCACTTATTACGTGCGCTGCTGCACGATCAACAACCCATGAGGCCACCATCCACGAGGAGCGCCAGATGACTTCGGCAAAACCTCTGCGCGCCGCCGGCTGGCTCGCCGCCGCGGCGATCGCGCTTTGCTCGTCGACGGGCTGGGCCGGCCCGCGCCTGCTCGCGTTTCAAGGGCGGCTGGTCGACGCCACCGGCTCGCCGCGCACCGGCAACTTCTCCATCACGTTCTCGTTCTACGACAGCTTGACGAACGGCAACGTCTGCTTCAGCGAGACGCAGACGCTGCCGGTGTCGAGCGGCTTGTTCGCGGCCAGCATCGGCTCGGCGTCGGGCGGCATCGCGGCCGCGTGCACCTTCAATGCGCAGAGCTATCTGCAAATCCAGGTCGCCGGCGACACGCCCATGACGCCGCGAATTACCATGAGCGCCATGCCTTATGCATTCAACACCGACGCAGTCAGTAACTACACCGCGGGAAACGGCTCGGGACAGATCCCGCTCGCCAATGGTGTGGTCAATGCCAACCTCAATGCGGCGATGGTCAATGGACAGAGCCCGCCGTTTCAAAATCAGGCGACGCTGCACACGTTCACGTGTCAATGGAACTTCGGCAGTCTCTGCGACACCACCAACTGTCAGGTGTCACTGGCGTGTCCCGCGGGACAGTTCGCCACGCAGTGCATGAACTCGGGCGGCGGGATGTGCGCCGGCGGCTCGGCGTGGTTCTCGGGCGACACCTGCTATGTGCAGTACGACAACGGGTGCAGCTCGAGCGCCGCCGCGCCGCAAGTCATGTGCTGCAAGATCAACAACCCCTGAGCATTCAGCGCGCGCGCGGTTTCTCGGCGGGCGGCGTGCCGGGATGGGCGGTCTCCATCAAGTCGTCATAGATGGCGTCGCCCGCCAGGCCGCGCTTGGCCTTTTGATCGGCGGCGTCGACCTCGGGATCGATCATCGCCTTGAAGGCGGCGAACGTCGGCTCCCCGGCGAGCCGTTTGCCGTCGACGAAGAAGGCGGGCACGTCGCGCACGCCGAAGCGCGCGCCGTCGGCCGACTCGGCGTCGACGCGCTCCTTCCACTTGTGCGAATCGAGGTCGCTGCGAAAGCGCTCGAGATGGAGCCCCAGCTCCTGCGCGTACTTCTCCAGTGAAGCGCGGTCGAGCGCCGACTGATTGGCGTAGAGCTTGCGCGCATAGTCCCAGAACTTCTTTTGCGCCTGCGCGGCGAGGGACGCCTCGGCGGCGAGCCGCGCGTCCGCGTGCGCTTCGAGCGGGAGCTGCTTGAAGACCACGCGCACGTCGTAGGAGTAGGCCCGCATGAGCTGAGCGATGATCGGCTCGACTGCGGCGCACGCCGGGGATTGGAAGTCGCAGAATTCGACGATCACGACCGGGCCGTTCTTTGGGCCTTTGACCGGTGAGTCTCCAATCAGAAGGCGACAGATGGTGTCTGGTCCCACTGGGGTTGGCTTTGAAATCGTTTGTGAAGGTGGTTGTAAAGGTGGTGCTTGTGAAGTGGGTGGTGACGCCGCGGGCGCGGGCGCGGGCGCGGGCTTCTTGGAGGGCTCACAGGCGCTCAGCACCAAGACGAGCGCGGCGAGTCTGGAGTGCGTCATGGCTGCGAACCTTTCTTTAGCGCCGCGCGCGCGGCGGCGAGGCTGGTCTGCGCTTCCTCGTTTCCCGGGTCGAGCTCGACGGCGCGCGAGAGCGGAGCGAGCGCCGCCTCGAACTGCGCGCGGCCGACGAGCACCGTGCCCCACTTGCCGAGGACGTACGCGTTCTCCGGGCCGCCCCATTCGATCTCGCGCTGCCAGAGCAGCGCCGGGTCGCCCCACAGCGCGCACTGGCGAATGCTGGCGACCGTCCACACACAACAGACGAGCGCGGCGATCGCCGGCAGCACCTGGCGCGCGCGCCCCGATTCGGCGAGGAGCGCCGCCGCGCCTACCGCAAACGCCGCAGTCGTAAAGTAGCCATAACGATCCGCCACCATGTAAAAGCTGATCTTGACCAGGCCCGAATTCGGCGCGAGCAGCGCGAGGTAGCTCAGCCAGACGACGAACGCGCCCGGCCAACGCCGTCTGAGCACAAACAAGATCGCAGTGACTGCCAGCGTGGCGGCGAACGCTGCTATGTACAGTGGACTTTGCCAATCGAGCTCGGCGGGCGCCGGGCGGAACGGAACCAGCCAGAGCGGCGCTGCGGTCTTGACCAGATAGAACCATACCGAGTAGGAGGCCTGCGCGAGGCGCGGCAATGCGCCGTGGACGGCGAGCGGCGTGATCCAATTCTCCGCCGCGCGGGCCCACCACGCGAGCGCCGCGACGGCGGCGGCCACGCCGAAGAACGGGAGCTTCTCGAGGACGAGGCGCCGCGTGAACGGCCGGCGCAGCGGATGATAGTCGAGCAGCATGAAGACCACCGGCAGCGCGAACGCGGGCGCTTTGAACAGCCCGGCGACGACGAAGCACGCGAGCGCGCGCGCGAGCCGCCCGCGCAGATAGGCGAGCGTCGCCAACATCGCGAACAGAAAGCTGGCGAGATACGGCTGGCAGGAGATCCACGCCACCACCTCGACGCGCAGCGGGTGGACGGCGAACAGCGCGGCGGCGGCTGCGGCGGCGATCTGCGCGCGCGGCTCGTCGAGCGCGGCGGTCCCGGCGCGGCGGCCGAGCAGCGCCAGCGTCAAACGATAGAGCACTATAGTGTTGATCGCGTGAAGCGCGAGACTGACCGCGTGATAACCCGCGGCGTTCATCTTGAAGACACTGTATTGAAGACTGAAGAGCAGCCAGCCGAACGGTTGATAGACGCCCATCAGGTGCGTCGTGGAGGCCCAGTGGAGCTGGTGCCAGCCGAGGCCGCGATAGTCGAGATTGGCCAGCAGGTTGAGATCGTCGTCGAAGTCGGGCGCAAAGCCGTTGCCGAGCGCGCGCGCGAACGCGAGCACGGACACGACGATCAGCGACGCCATGATGAGGTTGGCGCGAAGGCGCTGCGGGCGCGCCGGCGTCACGCGTGCCGCTCGCGCAAGAGGCGGCCGAGGCGGTGCGCCAGCGCGACGATGGTGAGCGTCGGATTGGCCGCGCCCACCGACGGGAAGACCGCGCTGCCGCACAGGTACACGTTGTCGACGCCGTGAAGCTGCAGCTCGCGCGACACCACGCCGCCGCCGGGATCGTCGCTCATGCGGCACGTCCCGAGGAAGTGGCTGGAGACGTCGAGCGGCGTCCACGTCACGTCCCCGCAGCCGATCTCGGCAAAGATGCGCTCACAGGACTTTCGCGCCGCCGCCGCGCCCGCGCGCACCGTGTCGTCTTGCGCGTGGTGGACGCGCGTGCGCGGCAGACCCAACGCGTCTTGGCCGCTCTCCAAAGTGACATAGTTGGAGTCCTGCGCGATAGGCTCCAATTGAAACGTCAGTCCGTGCAGGCGCGGCGCGGCCAGCTCGCGATCGATCTGCGCCGCGTCCTCGCCGGCCAGCAGCATGAAGTCGAGCGGCGCGCGCGTCCCGAGCGGCCACAACAAGAACTTTCCCTGCCGCTGGTGCTCGGCGGTGTCGAACGCGCGCGATACGGTGGTGACGAACGCCAGCTCGTGGCTCACGCGCTCGCGGTTGGGCGCGCGGTCGGTCGCGGTGCCGGTCTGCACGGCGTGGCTGGCGAGCGCGCGTCCCACGCGTCCGCGATCGTTGGCGGCGCCACGCGGCCACTCGGGACACGCCGAGGCGAGCAGCAGCTTGGGCGACTCGACGGCGCCCGCGCACACGACAAACGTCTCGGCCTCGACGCGATCGATCCGGCCGGTCGATTGATCGAGGATCTCGACGGCCGCGGCGCGTTTTTTGGACGTGAAGATCAAGCGCAGCGCGGAGACGCCGGTGAGCAGGCGGAAGCCGGGGCGCTCCATCAATCGATCGATCAGCTGATCGCCGGTGAAGCGGCCGCCGATTGGACAGTACTGACACGTTCCCGTCTGTTGACACTGCGCCATGCCGTGAATGGGACGGCTGTTGCGCGCGATACAGCAGTATTGAGTCGAGTGGCCGAGCGCGGCCATGGCGTCGATGAAACGCTCGTCGGCGGCTTGCGCCGGGAACGGCGGCAGCGGAAACGGTCCGCTGCGGGGCGGATGGCCGGGATCGGACGCGTCGCCCGCGACCTGAAGCGTCTGTTCGGCGAGCGCATAGTAGGGTTCCAATGCTGCATAGTCGATGGGCCAGTCCGCGCCTAATGAAACACTGCTGTGTAGTTTGAAGTCTTCAGGCTTCAGTCGAAAGCACATGCCCTCCCAGTGCAGCGTGCTGCCGCCGCGCGCGCGCAAGAGGCCGCCGCGCAACTCGAGGCGCGGATCGCCGGTGCTCACGTACTCGGCGGGCGCGTAGGTGTGCGCGGCGAAGGGATCGCGCGGCTCGCCCATCCACGCGTCGAGCCAGGTGCGGTGGTCGCGCATGAGCGCGGGGCGGCCGGCCTCGAGCATGAGGACGTCGCGGCGGCCGGCGGCGAGCACCTCCTCGGCGACGACGCCGCCGGCGACGCCCGAGCCGATGACGCAGACGTCGCAGCGCGGGCTCATCGGCGCCCGCCCGGCGGCCGTTGCGCGACCCGATAGTCGCCGCCGGCGAATCCCGGCCAGCGCGAGAGGCCAAAGCGGCGAAAGCCGCCGCGCGCCAGATACAGTCGAATGAATTCGAGGAGCACCAACCGCCGCGCGCGCTCGCGCCGCTCCAAGTCGATACTATGGTCATTGGGGTCAATCAGTCGTTTGACGGCTTCCGGCGCGGAACGATCGCGGCGCGCCTCATTGAACAGCTCGAGCGCATTGCGGTACTCAGTGAGGTAGATCGTAGGCGGTTGGGTCTTTGCGTCTACAACGGACACAAAGTCTTCGCGCGCGATCGCCGGCAACGCGAGCAGCGCGCCGGTGGCCTCACAAAACTCCCAGAGCCGCTGTTTCTCGTCTGTGGAGAGCGGCGACGCGTTGTCCGAGGAGCGCGGCGCGCGGCGGCGGAACGACCACAACCCCACTGTGGCGCCCGCGCCGCCGAGCCCGAGGAGACACAATAGTGTTCGCCGGCTGAGCTTCATGACGTCTATCGCTCGACCGTATAGTGGTCCACCCACCAGCGATCGGATTCGAAACGCAAGACCAGCTTGGGGCGGATGTTGTTGGCGCGATCGGCCATCTCGACCACCGCGTCGGCGTCGAGCTCGGCCTCCTGCCCGTCGGCGGAGGTGGTGAGGCGCGCGACCGTGAACGAAGTCAGGCGCGCGCGCAGCGTGGTCTCGAGCACCTCGGCCAGCTTGGGATCGTCGCCCAGCTCGCGGCGCTGCTGCGCGGCGAAGTTGAGCACCGCCGCGCGCGCCCCGCCGATCGCGCCCGCCGCCGCGTCGTCGAATTTTCGCTCGACCAGGTCGGCATAGAACGCGCGCGCGGCGGCGACCACCTGCTCGGACGCGGACGCCGACGCGAGGTCGGGCGGCGCGGCCGGCGTCTCGACGCGCGCCGGCCCGCGGGCGGCGTAGAGCACGAGCGCGAGCACGAACACGGCGGCGACCAGCGCGAGCGAGCTGCGCATCGCCGTCAGTGCCGCGCGCTCTCGGAGACGAGCGCGTTGAGCTGCGCCTTCATCTCGCCGCTGCGGTACGCGTCGGCGAGCACCGAGGCGATGGCGACCAGCGGGCCGAGCGGGACGCGCAGCCGCAGGGCGAAGCCGGCGCGCCTCGGCGTCACGCCCCAGTCGAGCGTGACGCCGCCGCCGGCGCGCAGCCGCTCGAGGCGCTCGAGATACGAGCGCGGCTCGCGCGGCAAAAAGTCGAGCAGCGCCTGCGCCGCCTGGACCGGGCCGAGGTAGACGAGGCCGACGCGCTCGACGTCGCTGCGCGGCGGCTCCCACAGCGCGGCGCCGCCCGACGGACGATTGGCGTCGCCGCCGCGCGCCTGGAGCGCGCGCTTCATCTCGTCGAGCGCGCCGGAGTCGACGGTGGCGATCAGGCGATCGCCGGCGGTGGCGAGCGCGATGGTGACGCGGCCGTCGGGCCTGCCGAGGAGCGGGCGCAGCTCGGGCGGCGTTTCGCCGGCGTCGCCGCCGGGCGCCTTCACCGCCACGTCGTAGCGCGCGATCTTCACGCCGGCGAGCTTGAGCTTCGACGGCGTCACCGTGAGCGTCGGCGCGGCGGCGCCGGGCGGTTTGCCGGCGACCACCAAGTGCAGGCGCCGCGCGAGCGCGCCGGTGACGTCGAGGGCGATGCGCTCGGCGGCGGCCGCGTCGCGCGCTTGCAGGATCGCGAGCGCCACGTCCTGGCCGGGCGACACGCGGCGCACGGCGACGGTGTAGTCGCCGAACGCGGCGTCGATCGCGGCGGCGCGCGCGGGATCGGCGGCGGCGCCGGGAAACTTGCCGGCGATGAAGGCGGCGATCGCGTCGGCGACGAAGCCGGGCGCGTCGCCGCGGCGATCGGCCGCGCGGTCGGCGAGCAGCAGCCACGCGTCGTCGGGCAGGAGCTCGCGGCCGAAGGGACGCCCCGGCCGCTCGGAGCGCGCCAGCTCGTGCGCGCGCCCGCCGGGAAGCGCCGCCAGCTCGACGCGCGCGGTCAGCTCGTCGTGGCCGAGGCCGGCTTCGATCACGATCTCGCGCAGCGTGGTGCCGAGCTCGACGTAGCGGCGGAAGCGCGCGCCCAGGCGGCGCACGCCGGCCGAAGCGGCGTCGGCTTCGTCGTCGGGCAGCCCCTCGGCGAGCAGGCGCGAGAACGCGTCCATCAAGCGGTCGGCGTCGAGGCCGGTCTGCGACACCACGTTGGCGATGCAGGCGTGCAGCTCGACGTCGCCGTCGGGCGCGCGCGGGACGAGCGTGCGCAGCATGAAGGGCGAGAGCGCGGCGAAGGTGTCGGGCGAGTCGGTGACCAGCAGGTGGCCGGGCGCGGTGGCGACGAACACCGCGCCCACGCGGCGCAGCGGCCCCGCGCGCGGCGCCTCGGGCGCCGCCGCGCGCAACGCCGCTTCGAGCGCGTCGCGATCGCGGTAGGGCACCGACGCCAGCCAGCGCTTGGGATCGACCAGCGCGGCGAACCACACCGTGCGCGACAGGTCGAGCTCGGGGGCGAGCGCCTCGGGCAGCGACAGGCGGCGCGCGACGGCGGCGGCGCGCTCGCGCCTCGCGTCGGGCGCGGCGGCGGCGATCGACAGCGCGCGGCCGACGATCTCGGCCACGCGATCCCCGAGCCCGTCGATGCTGCGCACGGCGAAGTACGCCGCCACCTGCGCCGGCACCGGCACCGGCTCGCCGCCCAGCTCCAGCTCGGGCGGCGCCGCCTGCGGCGTTTTGCCGCACCCGGCGAGCAGCGCGGCGCACAGCCAAAAGAGCGTCGCGCGGTCGATCATGGGCCGGCGCGATCGAGCAGCGGCTGATCGATCTGCGGCGAATACTTCGCGCGCAGCGACGAGACCAGGCGCGCGCGCGCCTCGCCGTGCTCGGTCTCGAGGTAGCGGCCGGCGATCTCGTGGCCCTGCACCACCAGCGGGTCGGCGTCGGGCGCGGACTTCTCGAGCACGCGGAACACGTGCAGGCCGTAGCGCGAGCGCACCACGTCGCCGATGCCGCCGGGCGCGACGCGGGGCAGCGCGGCGGCGAACTCGTCGCCGAGGAACAGCAGCAGGCGGCGGTACGGGAGCCAGCCGAGATCGCCGCCGCGCGCCGCCGACGGATCGGCCGAGCGCGCGCGCGCGAGGTCGGCGAACTTGGACGGATCGCGCAGCGCCTCCTTGCGCAGCTTCTCGGCGGTGGCGCGCGCGGCCTCGAGCTGCGCGCCGGCGGCGTCGGGCGGCAGCTTGATGAGGATGTGCGCGATGCGGTAGCGCTCCTCGTCGGGGAACTCGGCGCGGTGCGCGAGGTAGAAGGCGCGCAGCGTCTCGGGCGACGGCGCGCGCGGGCTCGCGTCGAGCTGGTGCTTGAGGAGCAGGCGCGCGATCACGCGGTCGCGCACGTCGGGATCGTCGGCGAGGATGCCTTCGTCGAGCGCCTGCTGGATCAGGATCTCCTCGTCGATCAGCTCGGCGAGGATCGCCTTGCGGTCGCGCGGCGGCTGATCGGCGCGGCTCGACTGGAGCTGCTCGAGCTGCACGCGCCGGCGGAACCGCTCGAGGGTGATCACGCCCTGGCCGACGCGCACCAGCGGCGTCTCGCCCCACGCGGTCTTCGGCGGCGCGGCGGATGGTTGCGGCGTTTTGCCGCAGCCGGGCGCGCAGGCGAAGAGCGCGCAGGCGAGGAGCGCGCGGCGCAGCGTCACGGCGCCTTGGCGGGGGCGGGCGCGGGAGCAGGCGCGGGCTGAGGCGCGGGAGCCGGCGGAGGCGTGGGCTGGCCCGGCACCGGCGTGACGCTGTAGTCGGTGATCATGTAGTTCGGCGACTTCATCGACGGGTGCGCGGCGCCGGGCGGCGGCGGCGGCGCGGGCGGCGGATCCTTCTTGCAGCCGGCGGCGGCGAGGAGAAGAGCCAGGCAGGCGAGCACGAGCGGTTTCATCAGGACCTCTCATTGGCGGCTTGCTTCCAATCGATCTTGTCGACGGCGGACCAATCGATCTCGGGTTTGACGCGCGCGCGCGCCGACTCCAGCTTGGACTCGGTGCGCTCGCGCTGCAGGCGCGCCGCCAGCGCCGCGCGGATCTGCGCCTCCACCTCCTCGAAGCGGCGCACGCGCTCGGGGATCAGATCGGTGCACAGGAGCACGTGGTGCACGCCCACCACCGGCACCACGCCCGAGACGCTGCCGGCGTGCGCGAGCAGCAGCGCGGCCTGCTTGAAGGTGTCGGGGTATTGCAGCGAGCGGCCGTCGATCCAGCCGAGATCGCCGTGCGCGCGCTGCGACGCCAGGTCCTCCGACTCGGGGAGCAGCTTGTCGAACTGCGAGGCCGGGTACTCGGCGCGGCGCAGCGCCTCGGCCCAGCGCTTGGCCTTCGCCGGATCGCGCGTGATCAGCGCCGAGACGCGCACGCGCCGCGGCTCGGTGTAGTCGCCGAGATTTTTTTCGTACTCCTCGCGCACGCGCGCCGCCGGGAGCGCGGCGGGCGCGGCGGCCTCGCGCAGCGAGTCGAGCAGCTCGCCGACGAGCGAGGCGCGCGCGGCCTGGAGCACCGTCGGCGCGCGCTCGAGGCCGGCGCGCTGCGCCTCCTGCCACAGCAGCAGATCTTCGCCGAGCCGCTGGGCGAACGCGCTCCAGCCGCCGGCGACCGCGCCGCCGGCGGGGGCGAGCGCGCGCAGGTCGGCCTCCGACAGCCGCGCGGCGCCGGCGCTCACCGCCGTGCGCGCGTCGTCGCGGTCCTTGCCCGAGAGCGCCGCGGTGACCGCCGCGCCGTCGACGGTGACGCGCGCCGGCGCGCCGAGCCGCTCGAGCAGCTCGCGGCGCGCGCGCGCGCGTCGGCCGGCGCGCACCCGGCCGGCGATGGCGGTGCGCACCTCGGCGAACGGCGTGGTGCCGGCGGGGCGCCGCGCGTGGAGCGCGAGCACCCGGCACGTCGCGCCGAGCGGAATCGGCGCCGTCAGCTCGCCCTCGGGCGAGAGCTGGCCGACCGCCTGCCACTCCGCCGCCGACAGCCGATCCTCGGCCACCCAGCCCAGCTCGCCGCCGCGCGCGGCCGCGTCGCGATCGGTCGAGTAGTAGAGCGCGGCGGCGGCGAAGTCGATCGTGCCCTTGCGCAGCTTGTCGAGCGCGGCCTGAGCCTCGGCGCAGCTGCGAAAGTCGATCGCCGCCAGCTTGACCGCGCGCGGGCTGCGAAACTCCTCGAGCCGCTCCTGGTAGAAGCGGCGCAGCTCGTCCTCGCCGACCGCGAGATCGCGATCGAGCAGCAGCGCGATGGCGGCGTCGCGGGCGGCGCGATCGGCGCGCACGGCGGCGCCCGGCACCTCGGCGCGCGCCTCACGGGCCAGCGCTTCGTCGACGAGAATGGCGCGGATCGATCCCTCCTCGCGCGCGCGCGTCGGCCGCGTCGCGTCCGCGGCGAGCGCGAACGTCAGCTCGGCGGAGCTCACCTCGATCCCATCCGCCCGCGCCACGGTCCAGCTCGCGGGAGTCGAGCTCGAGCAACCGAGCCACGCGAGCGCCAGCAACAGCCCGAGCCGGATGCGCGGAGACATCACCCCTTCCCGGCACGATACCATGGGCCCCCGGGCAATACGAGCCGCCGCGACGGGGCGCGCGCTACGACGTCAGCCAGACCTCGGCGTTGATGATGAGCGGGCGATCGGTCGGATCCAGCTCGACGAGCAGCGGCAGCTCCGGCGCGTCGGGGCGGCCGAAGGTTCCGACGGCCTTCACCGTGCCGGTCCGCGCCGGCGCCTTGCCGCCGCGCAGCTCGACCGCGTCGCCCGCCTTCACCGTCGGGCCGTCGCGGCGCACGCCGGGCAAGAGCACCCAGCCGTTGCCGCGCACGTTGAACGCATCGAACACGCGAAACAGCCAGACCGGCTTCACGAGCGGGCGCGCGCCGTCGCGCGAGGGCGGCGGCGCAGCAGCGCCCACGCCGCGAACGCGCCGGCCGTGAACCAGAGCAGCCCACCCACGGCCCATTGCCACCACGTCCACGAGGTCGGCCGGCGAAGCTCGCCCGTGTGGAGGATCTCGACCGGCTCGGTGCGCAGCCGCTTGCCGTCGTGCTCGAGCGTCAGCGCGATCCGGTGGCTCCGCTCGTCATTCGGGCGCATCCACGATCCCACCACGAAGTGCCACAAGCTCGACTGCCCCGGCAGTCCGCCGATGGGATGCACCGCGGCCTCGCGCGGCGGACCTTGCGGCGCACCGTCGAGCTCCCAGCGCACGTCCTTCGGCTGGGCGCCCTCGAGGCGCGCGAGATCGATCAACGCGTCGAGCTCGATCGCCTCGGTGCCGCCGCTCCATCGAACCGCGCGAATCTCGAAACGCGGCTCGCAGCCGCAGAGCGCGCCCGAGATCAGCACCAGCAACCACGTCCAGGTCGGCCGCATCCGGCCATGATACGCGCGCACGCCCCTCGCGCGCTACCCTACTTCACCGCGACGGTTGCGTTCGAATCCGCCGCGGTCGCATGATGCGGCTCGATGTTGAAACCCGAGACGCGCCGCATGGTCGAGCGCCACACGGACGACCTGCTGCAGGCGTTCGCCGCGCCGCTGGCCGCGCGATTCGGACGCTCGATCGAAACCATTCGCGCGGAGGGTCTCAAGGCGATCGATTTCCACACGAACGAAGGGATCGAGCTCACGCTGCCCGACGGCTCGACGATGTCGTTCCACTACGCCTTCTTCGTAAAGGACGACGAACAGCGCATCGTCGGAGTCTTCACCGAGCACTGCGGCTACCACTGCTTCGGCATGGCCGATCTCGAGGTGCGCGAGCTCCGCGACGGCGCCGAGGCCGCGCGCCATCGGTGGTGACGGCGCGACGGCTACGCCTGGCGGCGCAGCTCGCGCACGCCCCGTCCGGTCTTGCGCCGCAGCAGCGCGCGCAGCGTCACCCCGTCGCCGTAGCCGACCGCTGCGGCGATCTCGTCGACGGACCCTTCGCTGGTCTGGAGCAGGTGCACGGCGCGCTCGACCCGCAGCTCCTGAACGTAGGCGAGCGGTGACTTGCCGAGCACCCGGTGCAGCCGGCGCGCGAGCGTACGCTGGCTGGCGCCCGCCGCGCGTGCCGCCGCCTCGAGCGAAAAGCGCTCGATCAAGTTGCGGCGCGCCCACCGCTCGAAACGCTCGACGATCGGATCGGAGTGCGCCAGGTGATCCGGGATCGCGTAACGCCCCTGCGAGGAGCGCGCGTCGAGGATCAGGTAGCGCGCGGTCAGCGCTGCCAGCGACGGGCTGCGGCGCCGCACCAGCCACAGCGCGAGATCGAGGTGCGCCAGCGCCGCGCCTGCGGTGGCGAAGCGGCCCGATTCGACGATCATGCGCGACTCGTCGAGCTCGACGCGCGGAAACCGCTCGCGGAACAGCGGCGCCAGCCACCAGGTGGTGGTCGCGCCGCGCCCGTCGAGGAGCCCGCTCTGCGCCAACACGAACGTCGCCGTGCACGCGGCGGTCACGCGCGCGCCGGCCGCCGCCTGGCCGCGCAGGAACGCGCCCGCGTCGGCGACGTCGCGCCGCGCGAGCGCGGCCGTGAGCGTCTCGGGGGTCTTGCAGCCGAGCGCGGGCACGATGATCAGATCCGGCGCCCGCCCACGCCCGGCCGGCGCGAGCGGGAGCGACAGCCCCTGCTGCGTGCGCGCGCGCCGTCGCATCCCCACGCGCTCGACGGAAAAGCGCGGCCCGCCCTTGCCGTCGCCGGCGAGATCGTTGGCCGTCGTGAGCGTGTCGAGCACGGCCGCGAGCCCGAGATCGAACGCGCCGTCGAGGACGAGCACCTGCACCCGCATGGCAAGAACGATATCATAAATGTCAGTCTTGCCCACTGGCCCCGGGGCGGACGCGTCACTAGGATGGGGCTCCGGAGGTGACACATGGTGCGTGTGGGACTGCTGGCGCGGCTCGAGGCCAAGCCGGAGAAATCGGAAGAGGTGGGGCGCTTTCTCGCCGGGGCGCTGGAGCTGGCCAACCGCGAGGCGGCGACCATCGCGTGGTTCGCGGTGCGGCTCGGCCCGACGACGTTCGGCATCTTCGACGTGTTCCCCGACCACGGCGGCCGCCAGGCGCATCTGGACGGACCGATCGCGAAGGCGCTCATGGCCAACGCGGCCGAGCTGCTGGCGGCGCCGCCGAAGATCGAGCCGCTCGACGTGCTCGCGGCCAAGCTGCCCGGCTGAGGGCGAGCGTCCAATCGTCCTCAATCGTCCGCTCTGCGCGCTCGGCCGCCCATCAGGTAGACATTCGCGCGCGGCTCGAACAGCGGATCCGCCGAGGCCTCGATGCCGTCCACTCGCGGGATGGGATCGAAGATGATGTGCTTCTGCTCGCCGTCGTTGTTCGCGGCGAGCTCCGTCAAGCTGATCTCGCCGAACGTGCGCTGCGGACGATCATCCGGCCAGCGCAGCGTGGCGTCGTCGACGGTGTCGCGCTCCCCGGCGAGCTGGACGACGATGCGAAACTTCACCGGGCCTTTTGCGACCCGCGCTTTGATTTCGTCGAAGAGGAAGCTCGGAGTCTTCGCCGCCGCCTCCGCCTCGTCCAGATATTCGTTGCCCGCGACCGGCAGGATTCGATAGCGCCCATAGCGGCTGGTGCCGTCCGCGTTGGTGAACTTGAACGCAGACACCGCGAAATACGATTCCCGCGCGAAGCTCGTCGGGATGGGCTTGGGTGTCTGCACGAATCTCAACGCCGCGGGATGTGCGCCGAGGAACCGCTCGAGAGCGTTCGGGTGCGGCGCGGATGGCTCGGTCGCCACGAGCGCCTCGAGGAACTCCAGGAACTCCTCGGCGGTGCGCGCGGGGAAAGCGTCGGCCGAGTGAGCGACGATATCCGTATGACGATGCTCGGCCAGGTGGAAGCGGATCGCGCACCCGCGAGGACCGGCGTTCTGCGGGTCGTTGTCGGCGACGGTTGGAATCCCGGCAAAGTCGGAGACGCGCACGGTCACCGCCGTCGAGGCCCGCTGGAGGTGCGGCGCGCGCGTGAGCGAGGCCGCCTCCGGCGAAGGCGTGAAGGCGCCCGTCAGCAAGACGCCTTTCGCGTGCGCGCGTCTGAAACCCGGATGGCGACCGCCGTCGGCCCGGTCGAATGCGTCGATGATCTTGCGGCTGAGGGCCAACATTTTCTCATCGGTGGTCAGCGGCATGGCCGGAACCTCCTCGTTCGCTTCGCCTGAATAGAGACGGCGCGGCGAGAGTCAATGCGCCCGCGGCGCGAGGGCGCGGGAACATCGTGCGGCGAAGGCGCGGCACATCCGTTGCCTCGATTCGATCGGGGACGTCGCAATCAGCGACGGGGCACCGATGAGCGAGGCATTCGACGGCACGGTGGTGCTCGTGACGGGCGCCGACTCGGGCATCGGCGAAGCGATCGCGGCGGGATGAGAGGAGGAGTGATGGAACTCGGGATGATCGGGCTCGGTCGAATGGGCGCCAACATGGCCGCGCGGCTGCTGCGCGCGGGACACCGCGTGGTGGTCTTCGATCGACATGCGGAGAAGGTGCAAGCGCTCGTCGAGGAGGGCGCGATCGGCGCGGCGTCGATCGCCGAGCTGGTGCGCGCGCTCGCGCCGCCGCGCGCGGTCTGGCTCATGGTGGCGGCCGCGGGCGTCGACGGCACCATC
>DASREC010000440.1:0-35291 GCA_035652295.1 Polyangia bacterium | reverse complement strand
CGTCGCGCCCGCGAGCGCGACCGTCGCGGCGATGATTGCCCGATGCGCGCGCCACCCGCCGCGCCGATACCCGCGCACCAGCGCCACGCCCCCTGCGCCGAACAGCGTGGCGAAAAACGCCACCACCATAGCCTGCTCGATGCGGAGGCCCATTCGGCCGAATGGTACTATCCAGCCGCCGTACGCGCGCAGATTCGAATAAGGGACGATCGAAGTAGAGCAGAGGGAATCAGATGAGCACGCACGACGAGACTCGGCGGATCGTGGAGCGGTACTTTGCGGCTTGGACGGCTAACAAAGTGGATGAGGCGTATGGGCTGCTCGCGGAGGAGCTGGAGTTTGTGGGGCCGACGGCGAGTTATCGGAGCGCGGCGGAGTTTCGGCCGGCGCTGATCGGGTTCGCGGCGATGACCAAGGCGGCGCGGATCGTGGAGCTCATCGTCGAGGGCGATCGCGCGGCGATGCTGTATGACTGCGAGCTGCCGGCGCCGGTGGGGACGCTGAAGATCGCGTCGTTCTTTCGCGTCGTGAATGGGAAGATCCGCGCGTACGAGACGCAGTTCGACGCCACGGAGCTGCGGAAGCTGCTCGCGCGCAAAGGGTGAGCGTCAGAGGTCGAGCGTCGACGCGGTCGCGCAGCCGGAGCCGCGCAGCTCGACGCGCAGGTGACCCGGTACACGCCACGCGCGCACCGTGCCGCCGCGCCCGCCGTCGCACGCCGCGAGCGGGAACACGCGCGGTGGCGTCGGCCACACCCAGGCAGGCACCTCCACCGTTTCGACGGAGAGCTGAAAGTCGTCATTGATGCGCAGCGCGTAGGTCCAGCTCTGCTCCCCGTTGGAGTTGGGGTAGGGCGCCTGATACCCGAGCGGCGTCACGTCGCCGCCGAATACCCACCCGTCGACGTGATCGGCGAGCTCCTCGGACGAGATCGGCTGCTCGACGTGATACCAGCGATCGACGCGCCCACCGACTCGAACCAGCGCGTCGGTCGAGCCGATCACGCGTACGAAGGTCGGATAGCTGGGGACGGCCCAGGGAACGCCGCGGCGGAGGATGCTCGCGGGCTCCGACTTTTCGTCCGGCGAGGCGCTCAAGGACACGGTGCGCGTCACGAGCAGCCGGGTGCCGGCGGGATAGCGCCCGGCGCGGACCGTCCCCTGGCGCTGCGCATACTCGATGACCGTTGGTGGCGCGCCGCCCGGCACGCTCTCGTCGCCGAGAGCGAGACCGCAGAGCAACGTCGCCATTAACACCGCGCGCATACTTATAGAGACGCGCGTCGTCGCCGTTCGGCCTGATTGGGTGTCGCGCCACACTCGCGGCTCGCGTTGAACATTCAAACCAACGGGTAGGACGTTCAAGCCGGCGACTAGGACGTTCAAGCCGGCCGCCCCCAATAGCTTGCAGGCAATCGGGATCGCTCCATGTGTCTGGTGTGATGCGGGCGATCGACGAGCGCGGCGGAGGTGGGGCGTGAGCCTGATCGAGGAGCGGCGGGCGCAGATGTTTCCGCGGCTCTCGGAGGCGCAGCTCGCCCGCGTCGCCGCGCACGGCGCGCGCCGCCGCGTACGTCGCGGCGAGATCCTGTTCGAACAGGGCGAGGTCAACCGGCGATTCTTCGTCGTGCTGTCGGGCGCCGTCGAGATCGTGCAGGTGGTCGAGGGCGGCGAGCGGTCGGTCGCCCTGCACCGCGCGGCCGAGTTCACCGGCGAGGTGGATCTGCTCTCCGGGCGCCCGAGCCTCTTGCGCGGGCGCGCCGGCGAAGACGGCGAGGTCCTCGAGCTCGACCACGAGCAGCTGCGCGCGCTGGTTCAGGCCGACAGCGATCTGAGCGACGTCTTGATGCGCGCGTTCATCCTGCGCCGCATGGCGGTGATCGAGGCCGGCTACGGCGAGGTCGTGCTCGTCGGCTCGCGCTTCTCCGCCGATACGCTGCGGCTCAAAGAGTTCCTCGCGCGCAACGGCGAGCCCTACTCGTCGCTCGACGTCGACGCCGACGCGAGCGTGCAGGCGCTGCTCGATCGGTTTCACGTCACCGTCGCCGACGTGCCGGTGGTGGTGTGCCGCGGCTGCACGCTCCTGCGCAACCCGACGAACGAGCAGCTCGCCGATTGTCTCGGGTGGGGCGCGGCGCTCGACGCCGAGCGCGTGCGCGACCTGATCGTGGTCGGCGCCGGCCCGGCCGGGCTGGCGGCGGCGGTGCTCGCCGCCTCGGAGGGCCTCGACACGCTCGTGCTCGAGTCGAGCGCGCCGGGCGGCCAGGCCGGATCCAGCTCGAAGATCGAAAACTACCTCGGCTTCCCGACGGGGATCTCGGGCGCGGCGCTGGCCGGCCGCGCGCTCATCCAGGCGGAGAAGTTCGGCGCCGAGATCGCGCTCCCGCGCCGCGCCGAAAAGCTCGACTGCGGCCACCGGCCGTATGGGCTCACCATCGAGGGCCACGGCGTCGTGCGCGGGCGCGCGGTGATCATCGCCTCGGGCGCGCAGTATCGAAAGCTGGCCCTGCCCAACCTGGCGAGCTTCGAAGGCGCGGGCATCTACTACGCGGCCACCGCCATCGAGTCGAAGCTCTGCGCCGACGACGAGGTGATCGTCGTCGGCGGCGGCAACTCCGCCGGGCAGGCGGCGGTGTTTCTGGCGGAGCGCGCGCGTCACGTCCACGTGCTGGTGCGCGCCGACGGGCTCGCCGAGAGCATGTCGCGCTACCTGATTCGCCGCATCGAAGACGGCCGCAACATCACCGTCCACGCGCGCACCGAGATCGAGGCGCTCGCCGGCGACGCGCACCTCGAGCGCGTGCGCTGGCGGCCGCGCGGCCGGGCCGCCGAGGAACGGTCGATCCGCCACGTGTTCGTGATGACGGGCGCCAACCCGAATACGCGGTGGCTGCGCGGTTGCGTGGCGCTCGACGCCAAGGGCTTCGTCAAGACCGGTCCCGATCTCGCCGCCGACGAGCTGGCGGCCGCGCCGCGCCCGAGCGGCCGCGCCCCGTACCTGCTCGAGACCAGCCGGCCGGCGGTGTTCGCCGTCGGCGACGTGCGCTCGTCGAGCGCCAAGCGAGTCGCCTCCGCCGTCGGCGAAGGCTCGGTCTGCGTTCAGCTCGTGCACCGCGTGCTCCAGGAGTAGCCGCTGTGTGCGAAACTCGCGGGATGCGCAGGCGCATCCTGGTGACGGCCTTCATCCTGCTCGGCGCATGCGACTCGGACGAGCGCTTCGCCTATCAGCCCGGAAGCCCGTGGCCGAAGTTTCGCGGCGACGCGGCGCAGACCGGCGCGAGCGCGATCCGGCCGACGTCGACGCGCGGCGCGTTCTGGAGCTTTCAAACCGGCAAGGGCATCTTCAGCTCGCCGGTGGTCGCCGCCGACGGCACCATCTACGTCGGCTCGGCCGATCGCAGCTTCTACGCGCTGCATCCCGACGGCACGCCGGCGTGGAAGCTCGACACCGGCGAGATCATCGACTCGGCCGCGCTGCTCGACGATCGCGGCCGCGTCTACTTCGGCTCGGGCGACGGCATCCTGCGCGCTGCCGACGCCCGCTCGGGCGCGCTCGCGTGGATGACGCCCGCCGATCCGCCGGCGGTGAACAGCGCGTTCATCAACTGGTTCGAGGGCAACGTCGCGCTGTCGCCGAGCGGCATGCTCTACGCCGGCAACGACAACTTCTTCCTCTACGGCTTCGATCGAGCGACCGGCGTGATCGCCGAGCGGCACAAGGTCCCGGATCAGACGTGGTCGCTGCCGGCGTTCGACGCGCGCGGGCGCTTCTTCGTCGGCAACAACAACGTCGTCCAGTTCCTCGGCTCCAACTTGTTCGCGTTCGATCAGCACGGCGCCGGCGTTTGGGATTCGTTCTCCGGAGTCGGCTCGGTCGCGGCCAGCCCGATGATCACGCCCGGCGGCGCGGTGGTGGTCGGCGGCTTCGACGGCTTCGTGCGCGCCTACGATCCGTCGACGGGCGCGGTCGCGTGGGAATTCGGCGCGCGCGATCACCTCTACGCCAGCCCCGCGCTCGGCAAAGACGGCAGCGTGCTGCAGGCCGCGGCCGACGGAACGCTGTACGCGCTCGACCCGGCGAGCGGCGCCGAGCGCTGGGCGTTCGACGGCCGCGATCCGATCCGCTCCTCGCCCGCGGTCGACGGTGACGGCAACATCTACTTCGGCTCGGGTGACGGGCGGCTGTACGTGCTCAATCGCGACGGCACGCTGCGCTGGTCGATCGCGCTCATCGCCGCCGATCGCAACGACGTCAACGCCTCGCCGGCGCTCGGCGAGGACGCGGTCTACATCGCAGGCGAGAGCGGCGAAGTCTTCAGCGTGCCGTACGACTACTGCTTGCGCGGCGGCTCGTCCGATCCGCGCTGCGCGCCGCCGTCGAAACCGGCGCTTCCCGACGACGGCGCGGCGCTGCTCTTCACCACGCCGTTCGGCTCCGAAGCCAATCCGCCGTCGAGCCTGGATCCAAATCAGCCGATCGTGTTCTCGCTGGTCGCCCGCAAAGCGGGTCACGACACGCTCGCGCTGCTCGACCAGGTGACGGCGACGCTCGATCCGCCAGCCAACGTCACCGTCGAGGTTTCGGGCG
Source organism: Polyangia bacterium (assembly GCA_035652295.1). Classification (GTDB taxonomy): domain Bacteria; phylum Myxococcota_A; class Polyangia; order Palsa-1104; family Palsa-1104; genus DASREC01. The sequence goes on along the minus strand of DASREC010000440.1, from coordinate 30,704 downwards.
ACGGCAAGTTCGTCACGCTCACGCCGGCCGCGCCGCTCACCGCCGCCGCCGACGGCACCGTGGGCCTCGACGTGGAGGCGACGTATCTCGTCAATCCCGATCGCGCCGGGCTCAAGCTCTCGGGCGGCTCGCCGGGCGGCAGCGCGTCGGCGAAGTTCCGCGCGCCGCTCGCGCCGCCGCAAACGACGCCGTATGCGCCGGCGATCCCGGGCGCGGCGTGGGAGGTCTCGCGCCTCGCGCTGCCGCTGCCGACGCTCTTGCCGAGCTACAACCAGATCGGCTTCGACTCGCTGCACTATCTGGTCGGCCTCGTCGAGGGCGCGAACGGCCACGCGGTCGCGTGGATGGCGGGCGCGCGGCTCGACGCGTCCAACCACGCCGTGATCGATCCGGCGACGCGCGCGCTGTTTCCGCTCGACGTGAATCAAGCGGGTGGCTTCATCACGTTTCAAAACCAGGACGGCGTGAGCGTCGAAGTGATGAACGCGGTGATTCCGTTCCGCACGTTCCGCATGGCGGCGGCGCTCGATATGGACGGCGACGCGTCGGGTCCGCTGCGCGTCACCGGCAGCACCATCTGCATGGGCATTCCGACCTACGGCCTGTTCTTGCAACGGCTCGGGCTCTGTAATCCGAAGACGGACGTGCTGGCGGTCTCGGGCGCGGCCAACTTCACGCTCTACAGCGGCGCAGCTCAGCCGAGCGGCGTGGGCACCGTCGCGTTCGCGGCCACCGCCGACGCGGTCACCGCCACGCTCACCGGCTCGACGCTGCCGCTCGCCGATCACGTCGCCGCCGTGCTGCTCGTCGACGCCGCGACCGGCAAACCGGTCACGCTCGACTACGGTCTCTCGACGGCGCGCACGGCCGACGCCGCCGGCGCGCTCGCGACCGTGAGCGTGCCGATCGCCGGCAAGACGCTGCCGCCGATGGCGCGCGCCTATCTAATGATAGACACGTGGCCGGCGGCGACCGCGACCATCGCCGTCCCGTAATCGAGAGCGGAATTCGCGCGAATGTCGCCCGCGCGTCACCGGTCGCGCGCTAGCGTCCGCGCCGTGAAACCCGCCGCGTGGACGCTGGCCCTCTCGATTTGCTCGTCGGTCTGTTCGTGCAGCGCACCCGGCGCGGCGCCGCTCGACGGTGCGTCACCCGGCGGCGACGGCGGCGCGCCGGCCGACGCCGCGCCCGGCGCCGACGGCGGCGCGTGCTCCACACCGCCCGCCGCCGATCCGCTGGCCGCCATGCGCGCGAGCTGCACCTTCGCCGCCGGCGCGCTGGCGCGCGACACGCTCGGCCTCGACGACGCAACGCGCGCGCAGCTGCCGATCCGCCACATCGTCGTCGTGATGAAGGAGAACCGCGCCTTCGATCACCTGTTCGGCGGCCTCGCCTCCGAGCGCGCCGACGTCGAGACCTTCCCTGCGGGCTTCACCAATCCAGACGCGAGCGGCGCGAGCGTGGCGCCGTTTCACCTCGCGACCACCTGCGTGGGTCAGGATCCCGATCACCAGTGGCAGGCCATGCACGCGCAGATCGACGGCGGCAAGATGGACGGCTACGTCAAGAGCGCCGCCTCGTCCACCGGCTCCGACGGCCACTTCGCGCTCGGCTACTACACGCGCGCCGACTTGCCGTTCTACTACTTCCTCGCCGACACGTTCGCGCTCGCCGATCACTATTTCCCGTCGGTGCGCTCGGGCACGTTCCCCAACCGCGACTACCTCCTGCTCGGCACCTCCGACGGCGTGACCGCGACCCAGTTCAGCGTGTGGCCGAGCCCGTCCTTACCGACCATCTTCGATCGACTCGACGCCGCCGGCGTGTCGTGGGGCGTCTACGGCGACGATCACGCGCTCGAGGAGACGCTCGACAATCCGGCGCACGACTGGGAGACGCTGCACCCGTGGAAGCCGGTGCACGCGCTCCTCGACGCGTTCGCCGCCGACGCGGTGCCGAGCGTGGTGTTCGTCGACGGCACCGAGAACGTCCAGGACGAGCACCCCACCGCCGACGTGCAGGTCGGCGAGGCGTGGACCAAGGCGCTCTACGACGCGGCGATCGCCAGCAAGGCGTGGTCCTCGACGGTGATCCTGTTGACCTATGACGAGGCGGGCGGCTTCTTCGATCACGTGCCGCCGCCGAACACGTGCGTCGCGCGCCCCACCGACTCGACGTTCTTCGAGCTCGGCACCCGCGTGCCGCTGATCGCCATCTCGCCGTGGGCGCGCCGCCACTACGTGTCGAAGTCGGTCAAGCAGCACACGTCGATCACGCGCTTCATCGAGGCGGTGTTCGGCGTGCCCGCGCTCACCGCGCGCGACGCCAACTCCGACGGGCTGCTCGACCTGTTCGACTTCGGCTGTCCCCCGGCGGCGATTCCGGCGGCGCCGGCGGCGGGCACCGGCGGCTGCGCCGGGCCGATCCTGACGCTGTCGAAGACGTCGTTCGCGCCCGGCGAATCGATCGTCGTCACGTTCGCCAACGGCCCCGGCAACCCCAAGGATTGGATCGCGGTGTACCCGAAAGGCGTCACGCCGCACTCGGGCTCGACGATCTGGTCCTACGTCGGCGGCGGCCACACCGCGTCCGCGGGGCTCACGCAGGGCACGGTCACGCTCGACGCGACCAGCGTCAACCAAGCGTCGAGCTGGCCGCTCGCCGTCGGCAGCTGGACCGCGTTCTACCTCGTCAACGACGGCTACTCGTCGATCGCGTCGATCGAGTTCGACGTGAAGTAACGGTCCGGCGGCGCGCGCCGTTCCAGCCGCCGAGGTGGAGCGCGCACTCGCGGGCGGCGACTCGCAGCGCGTCGCCGAGGGCGCGATCCTCGACGGCGCGGGCGACGGCCATCGCGCCGACGCAGATGGCGGCGATGGCGAGCGGACGCGAGCGCGGGCCGCCGCCTTTCAGCTCGCGCTCGAAGCAGTCGACCATCGACCGGAAGACGCTCTCGAACGCGCGCTTCACTTCCGGATCGGCGCGCGCCACGTCGCTCGGCAGCGTGATCAGCGGACAGCCGCCGTCGACGTTCTTTAGGTGCCGCCGCGACAGGTACGCGCGGATGAGGCCGCGCGCCTCGGCGCTCGCGAAGTCGTAGCTGAGCGACACCACCTCGGCGTAAAGCTGTCCTTTGGACTCGAAGTGCCGGTAGAACCCGCCGTGCGTCAGGCCGGCCCTGGTCATGATGTCGCGGATCGACACCTCGTCGAAGCCGCGCTGGTTGAAGAGCGCCCGCGCGCTTTGCACGATGCGCGCGCGCGTCCGCTGACGATGCTCCGCCTCGTACGGCATGACCCCTCACCCTAGCAGCCGCTCAGAAGATGATCTTGAACATCCTTTTGCGCGGGCGTGAAGTACGCGCACGACAGGAGAGACCATGCCGGACATCCTTCATCGAGTGGGAGTTCACAGCACGGCGGAGAAAGTCTACGAGGCGATCGCCACGCTCGACGGGCTCTCGCACTGGTGGATCATCGGCACCAGCGGAGATCCGAAAGTGGGCGGGACGATTCGCTTCCGGCCGGACGGCGGCGGGTTCGATATGAAGGTGGTCGAGTCGAAGCCCGGCGAGCTGGTGAAGTGGAAGTGCGTCGGCGGGCCCGACGAGTGGATCGGGACGGAGCTGAGCTTTCGATTGGTGTCCAAAGAGGGCCAGGTGTTCGTGCTGTTCGCGCACGCCGGCTGGAAGGAGCCGGTCGAGTTCATGCACCACTGCTCGACCAAGTGGGCGACGTTTCTGTTGAGCCTCAAGAATTGGATCGAGCGCGGCGAGGGCCGGCCGTTTCCCTACGACCTCAAGATCCACGTCGGAGACTGAGCGCGCGTCACGGACAGGCGAGGGCGGCGGCGTAGGCGGCGGCGATCTCGGACGGCGTGCGCGCGACGTCGGAGAGGCGGATCTCGTCGAGGTCGCCGATCAGGTGCGCGAGCGAGAGCTGGCCGCCGAAGAGGTAACCGGCGCTCGGGCCGATGGTGGTGGCGACCTGCGTCGCGTCGACCTGCACGCCGTCGGAGTACACGAGCACTTGCGCCCCGTCGGAGGTGAGCGCGATCGAGTGCCACTGGCCGTCGCTGAACGCGGGCGGGCCGCCCATGCGGCCCTGCGCGCCGAGCGTCCACAGGATGCAGGTGCCTTGCGCCGCCAGCTCGCCGTCGTCGGCGTCGAAGATCATGGCGGTGCCGAACGGGCCTTCGTCGCTGCCGAGGTAGCGCACCCACGCCTCGGCGGTGAACTGGCCGCTCGGCCACGCGATCGACGCGCTCGCGTGCGCCACCTGGTTGCCGTCGAAGTGCAGGCCGCCGCCGAGACGGCCGGGGGCGTGCGTGGGATCTTCCGGCTCGACGGCGCTCGTCTGGCCGAGCGTGGCGTCGCGGCCGTTTCCCGACGAGTCGGCGAGCGTCTGGCCGGCCGCTTCGTCGAAGTGATAGAGCGCGAGCGTGTGCGCGTCGGCCGCGAGCTGGCCGCACGCGGACGGCGGCGTCGTCAGGTCGGGCGCCGCGCCGGGCGGCAGCGACAGGTCGAACGGCGCCGTCGCCAGATCGAACGGCGCCGTCGCCAGGTCGCCCGCCTGCACCACGACGCCGGTTCCCACGCCCGGCAGCGGACGATCGACGGCGCAGCCCGCGAGCACGAAGGCCAGCACGACGACGCGCATCACCCACAAATTAGCACGTCGGCTAGACTCGCGGGCATGAGCTACGACATCCATCTCGACGAGAAGTTCGGGCCGCTCACCAAGATCGACGTCGCGGCCGAGGCGGCGGCGCACGAGCCATGGTTCAATCAGACGCTCACGCGCGTCGACGACGCGGTGGTGCGGCTCGGCGTGCTGGAGGGCGACTTCCACTGGCACAAGCACGACGGCGAGGACGAGTTCTTTCTCGTGCTCGAGGGGCGGCTGTCGATCGAGGTCGAGGGGCGCGAGACGGTGACGCTCGAGCCGCACCAGGCGTTCACCGTGCCCAAGGGCGTGATGCACTGCCCGCACGCGCACGGCCGCACGGTGGTGGTGATGATCGAGCGCGCCGGCGTGGTGCCGACGGGCGATTAGCGCGCGTCAGTCTTTCTGGACGCTGCGGTCGGCGGGATAGGCTTCGAAGATCTCGGAGCGCTTCTTCACGCTGCGCTTGAAGCGATCGAGCTCGGCGTCGGGGACCTCGACGAGAAACTGCGGGCCGTGCGAGTAGAAGTACTTCTTGCCGCGGCTGCTGTCGCTGCCTTCGTGAAAATCCCAGCCGAGCTGCTCGAGCACCGCGCTCGCGCGATCGCTCGCCACGCCTTTGTTGAACACCACCACCATCTCGACACCGGCGCCGCCGTCGCGCGAGGCGGCGCCGAGCGGCGCGGCGGCGAGGAGGAGCGCGAGCGAGAGCGCGACGGCGAACGCGGCGCGGCTCATCACTCGAGGATCTACTGCGCGGCGGCGCGCGGCAAGAGCGTCGGGCTCTCGACGCCGCTGCGCGGATCTTTCAGCCGCGTCGGCGCGACGTAGACGCGCGGCGTGACGAACAGGCGGCCGAGCGCGACGATGAGCGGCATCGATTGGTAGCGCTCGGGCCAGCGCTTGATCAGCTCGGCGCGCACCAGCGGCGCGTGGGCCGAGCTCATCGACGGAAACAGGTGGTGCTCGACGTGCAGCCCGAAGTTGAGGTGCACGCGCGCGATCGCGCGCGGCGTGGTCACCGTGAGGCTGTTGATCAGCGGATCGTTCACGTCGGTGAGCGGGCTCAAGCTGTGGTTGGTGAGGATGTACGCCATCACCACGAAGTTGCCGACGATGAGCGGGATGGCGAACGCGAACAGGAAGTGCAGGGGCCCGATGGCGATCGCGAGCGCGGTCCACACCGTCACTGCCAGCAGCCACTCGAGCACCGCCAGCTTCTGCTCGCCGCGCGTCAGCTCGCCCGAGGTGCGCGCCCAGCGCCACAGCATCTGCGTCGACTGGCCGGTGAAGCCGATGGCCAGCGTCACGAAGCCCGCCCAGCGGCCATAGCCGACGGAGAAATAGTCGGCGATGCGCTTGAGCCGGCTGCGCTGATAGTCGGCCATCGTCGGGTACGAATCGGGATCGATGCCGTCGGCCATGGTGTGGCCGTGGTGAACCTTGTTGTGCCACGCGACCCACAGGCGCGGCGACAGCGCGAACGGCAGAAAGCAGATCCAGCCGACCGCGTAGCGCAGGCGGCGGCCGCGCACCACCGCGCCGTGCATGGTCTCGTGGCCGACGAACGCGCAGCCGGCGAAGCTGTGGCCGATCGCGAGCGACCAGAACGGCGCCGCGAGCCATCGATAAGGGCCGCCCCACGCGTGCGCGACCGCGAAGATGCCGACGGCGATGATGGCGAGGTGCAGCGCCAGCCACGCCAGCCGCGACGGCACCGGATCGAACGCTGCGGCGGGAAGCTGGGCGCGGACTTCGCGTGCGTAGAAGGAGATCGGTTTGGGCGTCACCCATTCATCATGGGTCGGCGCCTGTCACCGTACGGTCATCGTTTGACCACAATCACGGCGACGGTTCGAGCGGCGGCGGCGGCGCGCCGGCCTTGAGCGACTGCACCACCGCCAGCGCCTCGTCGCGCGACTCGTACAGCCGCGTCGGCGCGTGCAGCTTCATGTTGGCCAGCCGCGCCGCGGTGCGCTGTAGCGGATCGCCGCCGTAGCGCACGATGGTGATGGCGTGCTCGAGCACGCGCTTCATCTGCGCCGCGTAGAAGTCGTTCTCCTGCAGGTTGACGCTGATGTTGTCGTAGTTGACGACGTAGTACACGCGGCGCCCGCCGCAGTGCTGCTTCCAGAACGTGATGATGCGGTCGAAGTGCGCGCGGATCTCATCCTGGGTCTCGAGCTGCACGCTCGGAAACGAGACGTAGACGATGTTCTCCGCCGCGTCGTACTCCTGATGCGCGGTCTGCTTCACGGGTCACCCCCCCGATCGCTCCAGCTTATCGTGAGCCGGGCGCGCGGTGAATGCGACAATTTGTCGCGGGGGCGATCCTGAACGGATGGGCGAGCTGCGCCAGCCACGTTTGCCCGACGGGCTCGTCGCAGCCGTAGCGCGCGGGGAATTCACCGTCGGGGACGCGGTAGGTGCCCCACAGGACGTCGAGCCACGGGAAGAAGCTGGCGAAGTTGTGCGTCCGGCCACCATTGATCGGGGCGTCGCCGTCGTGGTGCCAGTGGTGGAAGCGCGGCGACGCCAGCAGCCAACCGAAGCGGCCGAAGCCGAGGCGCACGTTCGAGTGCAGGAACGCGGTGTAGAGCTTTTGAAACAGCACGAAGCCCCACAGCGCTTCGACCGAAAAGCCGAGCACGAGCACCGGCAGGTTGGCGACGCCGAGCAGCCACACCGCCTCGAGCGGATGCTGGCGATGCGCCGCCAGCCAGTCCAGCTCCTCGACGCTGTGGTGCACGGCGTGAAAGCGCCACAGCCAGCGCGCGCGGTGCGACCAGCGGTGCACCCAGTAGCCGCCGATCTCGGAGACGAGGAGGATCTCGGCGAGCTGCACGGCCCACGGCTGCGCTTGCAGGAGCGCGCGCATCCGCTCGGGTAGAAGCGCGCCGATCGTCGATCCGAGCAGGGCGAGCAGGATGGTGGCGCCGAAGCCGACGAGCAGCGGCGAGAGCGCGAACCAGGTCAAGTCGGTCGTCCAGCCGCGGCGGAAGAAGCGCTGCGCGCGCGCGGGCGCGAGGATCTCGAGCGGCACGAGCAGCGTCGCGAACAGCAGGAGCTGCCGCACGGTCGCGAGCGCCACGTCGCGCATGATCGCTCAGTAGCCGCCGAACGAGCGGACGGGGAGGAACTTGCGCGCGGGCGACTTCGGCGCGGGCTTGGGATCCTCTTTTTGCGCGGTCTTCTGCGGCTCGACTTTCGTCGACGGCGCGGGCTGCTCGAGCGACGCGACCTGCGCCGGCGCGGGCGCGGGTTTTTCGGCGGCGGCCTCGGGGCTGAAGGTGAGCGCGCCGACGAGCAGTGCGCCGACCGAGAAGGTGGCGCCGGCGGCGAGCACGCGGAACATCAGGTTGCGACGCGGCATGGTTTTCCTCCATGCGTAACAACGCGCCGCGCGGCGCCGCGATCTACGAGTCCTCGTGCGGCGGCAGCCGCCGTTGCGCGCGTGCCGCGTCGCGCAAGGCCCGCGGCTCGGCGCGCGCCGCCCGCCGCGCCTGCCGCTCCGACTGGCCCGGCAGCCGCGTCTCGATGTGCACGCCGCCCATGCAGGCAAAGCCGGTCACGCGCAGGATCGGCCGATCCGGATCGGGCGACTGCGGCACGCGCTCGGTGTGCTCGAAGCCGCCCATGATCGCCGAGCCGTCCATCTCCACCGCGAGCGTCGGCGGCACGATGATGTTCACGCCGCCGAGCCACGCGCTGATGCTCACCTCGGTCACGCCGGGCGCGAGCGTCGCCTCGCGAAAGTCGAGATCGCTGCCGCCCAGCACCGCCACCACGCGCAGCTTGCGCGGCGGCGTCCAGTGCCCGCGCCGCGTCGCGCCGCCGAGGATCGCCATCAGCGTCTGGCGATCGCGCACGCGCTCGGGCGCGGCGGTCGCCACCGGCACGAGCGCCGACGACTTTTCCGGCGCGGCCAGATCGGCCACCAGCCCGTCGAGCTCGGCCGCCGACTCGCTGCGGTGGGCGATGGTGAGGCGGCGCTCGAACTCCTCGAGCTCGAGATCGTCGCGCGCGAACGCCTCCGAGAGCTGCGCGATGGCGCGCTCGCGACGCTCGCGCAGCGCCACCAGGTTCGAGCGGGGTTCGTCGGCCATGAGCGCTATGTAGCACGAGCCGTCGCCAGCGCGGCGGCGAGCGGCAGCGCGGCGAAGAGCAGCGGGCTCAGCGGCTGGGTGAGGCCGGCGAGATGACCGAGGACGATCAGCGCCAGCACGATCAGGCGCGCCTGCGCGTAGCGGCGCAGCCAGTGACGTGGAAGCACGCAGATCGCCAAATCGCTCGGCCAGAACGCGAGCAGCGCCTCGTTGCGCACCAGCTCGGGGAACGTCGACAGGATCGCCAGCGCGTCGAGCACCAGCGCGGTCACGCCGAGGACGAGCGAGGCGACGGCGAGCGACGCGCGCCAGCACGCGCGGCCGAGGCGCGCGCCGGCGAAGATGAGGAGCGCGAGCACGGCGCCGCCGAGCGCGAAGGCGAGCTGGCCGAGCCACGTCGCGCCCGCTTCGAGCGGCGCGCGGCGCTGGTAGACGATCTCGGGCGGCGCGCGGTAGCGGCGCGCCACCTCGTCGCGCAGCTCCGACGGCAGGAACATCGCGGTCCAGCTATCGGTCGCGCGATCGGCCGAGCGGCCGAGCACGAGCTCGGTCACCGCGAGCAGCGGCCAGTGCCCCGCGAAGCCGCGCCGCGCCCACTCGCGGAACGAGCGCCCGCGCGCCGCGCGTTCGGCCGAGAGCGCGCCGCCGGTCGCCGCGTCGATCGCGTCGCGGATGCGCGTCGTGCAGTTGTCATTGAAGTGATGGTAGCGGTAGTACTTGACCGCCTCCGCCGTCGAGGCGTCGAGCGCCGCCGCCAAGCGCGCCGCCTGCTCGTCGGAGAGCGCCAGCCGCTGGCGATACACGGTGCGATCCTCCTGCCGATACAGCCACAGCATCGCCGGCAGATCGGCGACCGAGACCCAGAAGCGCGCGCGCCCGCGAATGAAGTCCCACGTGAGCGGCAGCGGCGTGCGGAAGTCGGCGGTGCCGTAGTTGTAGCAGCGGCCGCGCGGCGACTGCTCGTCGAGGACGCAGATGGCGGCGTGGCCGAAGGCGCTGAAGAGATCGTCGCCCGCGCCCATCGTGTAGAGCTCGATGCGCGGCGCCGCCAACGTCGCGGCGAAGAGGACGATGCTCCACATGCGCCTCGAATACTAGCGCACGCTCACGCCGGCTGCGGCACCACGCGGTGACGCGGCGGCTCGGTGGCGCGGATCGCGCGGCGCAGGCGCACCGCGAGCGCGAACAGGAACGCGCTGAAGATGAGGCCGTAGATCCCGATCAGCCACGCGATGGTGAGCACGCCGGCCTGCGGCAGCACGATCAGGAGCACGCCGAAGATGATCGACACGATGCCGTTGAAGATCATCCAGCCGCGCCCGTGGGCCTGCAGCGTCTGGCGCAGCTCGATCGACAGACCGATCTCGAGGATGCCCTTGGCGATGGTCCACACGGCGATCGCGGCGTAGAGCGCGAGCGCGGTGATGCCCGGACGGAAGAAGGTCATCACGCCGACCGCCACGCCGACGACGCCGATGAGCGCCAGCCGCCACGAGCGATGCTGCGTCACCGACGCGGTGAGCGCGAACACGCCGTCGATGAACGCCCACGCGCCGAAGAGCAGCACCAGCGCCACCAGCGAAGCGCCCGGCCGGATCAAGAACAAGACGCCGATGACCAGCGCCAGGATGCCGCGCAGCAGGTACACCCACCAGCTGCGCGCGGCGGCCTCGCGCAAGCTGACGGGATCGCCGGCGACGAGGATCAGCACCTCCTCGGCCTGCGCGCGCGCCTCCGACTCGGTGATGCCGTGACGGCGGCTGAGGTAGCTCGTCACGCGGGCGAGCGATTCTTGGCGGTCGGTGGTGTCCATGCCGTCGAGGGGCTGCAAGCGTGATTCCACCGCAAGCTCGTCGGGCGCGTCGCGTATAGTCGGGCGATGGATCCGGATCTGCGGCTGGTGCTCGATGCGTTCGCGCGCTCGGCCGACTACTATCGGACCGGCGCGACGCTGTTCGCGATCGGCGCGGGCGCGGCGGCGGTGGGCGGCGGCGCGGCGTTCGCGCTCGGCGCCGATCCGGTGCGCGCCGGCTGCGGGCTCGTGCTCGCGGCGCTGTTCGGCGCGATCGCGTTCTTCTCGCGCGTGCTGGCGCGCCGCTACGTCGACGAGGAGCGCTCGCCCGTGTTGCGGGCGCTCCTGCACGCGCGCGATGAGATCGTGCTGGCGCAGCCGCAGCGCATCGCGGCCAATCCGCGCGGGCTCGGCATCACCGGGCGCGAGCAGCACTTCGTGCGCATCCGGCTGCGCGACGGCGCGGCGCTCGGCGTGCGCGTCGAGCGCGAGACCCAGCGCGCGCTGCTCGACGCGCTCGCGCGCCTGGCGCCCAAGGCGGAAGTCGACGGGCGCGGCTGACGATCGCGACTCTTGGGATCGGCGATCTGCGATCTGCGATCTGCGATCTGCGATCTGCGATCCGCGATGGGGGGATCCACGGTCTGAAGACCGCGGCTCCGACAGAGGTAAGCCCCGCGGGCTGCGCGTGTCGCACGAATATTGAGTCGTATGGTGGGAGCCCGCAGGGCTTATCAGCGGCGCAACATGTTGGGTCTCTGTCGGAGCCGCGGTCTTCAGACCGTGGATCCCCCCTTTGGGAATCGCGTCCAATCGCATGCGATCCGATCGTGGATCGTCGATCGTGGATCCTGGATTGTGAATGGATCGTGATCGGACCGTGAACAGTGATTTATCGAGGCGGCGCGCCGCAGCTGAACGTCTTGAGCGGATCGGCGCCGTACGGCGCGACGTCGGGCGTGGAGGCGAGCGTGACCGGCCCGTCGAGATCTTCGTTGGGGCAGTACTGCGCCACCGTCGGCTTGTGGAAGAACTTGCTGCCGGCGCAGCCGCTCGCGCAGCCGATCGACGCGACGAGAATCAGCGCGAACGTCTTCACGGCGGCGACTATAGCACGCCATAATCGGGCGCCATGACCGCGCCCAAGCCCAAGCCCAAGCCGAGCGTGCGCCACCGCCTCGGCCGGTGGCTCGGCCGGCTCGGGCGCGCGCTCCTGTGGCTGCTCTTGCTCGTGGCGATCGCGATCGTCGTCGTCATCCGCAACCTCGACTCGCAGGCGGTCAAGCGGCGCGTGCAGGCGCTGGTGCACGATCACGCCGGCCTCGACATCGACTACGGCACGACGCATCTGGCGCTCTCGTCGGGGTTTCACCTGACCGACGTGCGGCTCCTGCAGCCGGCGGAGCTTCGCGCGATCGCGCCCGAGCTGGCGCGCATCGCGGCGATCGATCTCGAGTGGTCGTTCGTGAACAGCTCGTCGACGCCGGTGCACCTCGCGGTGCGCGGCGTCGAGATCACGCTGGTGGAGGAGGGCGGCCGCTCGTCGCTGGCCGGGCTGACCGACGCGGCGGCCGGCTCGGTCAAGGAGCCGCCGAAAGCGCCGGCCAGGCCGGTGGCGCTGTCGAGCTTCGCGCGCGAGGTGTTGGCGCATCCGCCGTTCATCGAGCGCGTGCTCGTCGACGACTGCGCGCTCACGTACATCGAAGCGGCGGGCGGGCGCGCGGTCAGGCGCGTGCGGCTCTCGGGCTTGAGCGTGCACGGCGAGTCGCAGCGCGACGGCGGCTCGCACAAGCTGGCGCTCGAGCTCGGCACGCCCGCGCAGCCGCTCGCGCTGGCGCTCACCGAGGAGCACGACGGCGGGCGCGGCGAGGCCGAGGCGCGGCTGTCGGCTACATTAATGATAGGGGCGGCGTCGGCGGAGGCGGCGGTCGAGCTGGCGCTGGTCAAGCAGACGATCGCGCCGTCGTTGCCGCGGCTCGAGCACGTGCTGCGCCTCGACGCCGGCGCGCGCTTCGAGCCGGCGCATCACCTCACGCGCGTAGCGATCGCGCGGCTCGACGGCGCCGACGGCGCGTGGGCGAGCGAGCTCGACGTCGAGCTGCCCGACGGCGCGGGGCCGGCGCTCGTCCGCCGCGCCGCCGGCACCGTCGACGCCGCGCGCCTGCTCCACTTCGCGCCGTTCGAGCGCGGCCGCGCCGAGCTGCGCGAAGGCAAGCTGCGCTGGACCATCGACAGCCTGGAGCTGGACGCGCCGCCCAAGCTCGCCGACACCGGCAAGCTCGACGTCGAGGGCACGCTCGCCGGCCTGCGCCTGCGCTCAGGCGGGCGCGCGCTCACCGTCGAGCGCGCGAAGCTCACCGTGCGCGGCACGCCGCACAAGCACTCGACGCACTTCGCGATCGAGCTGCCGCTCTCGGAGGTGCACGCCGAGGAGGGCGCGCAGCACCTCGACGCCGCCGCGCTCGACGGCGAGCTCGCGCTGCGCGTCCCGCCGCACGGCGCGCTCGACCTGACCGCCAAGGCGCGCTTCAAGACGCTGGCGCTCGCGGCGGGCGGCGCGCAGGTGAGCGCGCGCGACGGCCACGTCGAGGCGCACGCCGCCGAGCTGCACGTCGACGTCGCGGCGCCGCTCGCCTCGCACGGCGCGCTCACCATCGAGGGCGCGCTCGCGGCGGCCGACGTGGCGCGCGGCAAGCTCAAGCTCGGCGCCGAGGACCTGAGCTGGAATTTGCGCACGCACGTCGGCGGCAAACCGCCGTACGCGCTCGAGGGCGAGATCCCGATCGGCAAGCTGCGCATCGCCGGCGCGCGCGGGCCGCTGGTGCCGGCGACCGCGGCGCGCCTCTCGGTGCACCTCGAGAAGGTCGAGCCCGACGCCGCGCGGCCGGAGCGCTCGACGGGCAGCGCCAGGCTCGATGTCGATCTCGGCACGCTAAAGGTCGCGCTCACCGCCACCAAGCGCGCCGACTCGGCCGACTACTCGCTCGCCGCCGACGGCACCAGCCTGGCGATCCTGCGCTTCGTCGCGCCCGAGCGCTTCGCCGTGCCGTGGGAGCGCATGACGCTCGCGCTGCGGTCGAGCGGCACCGTCGAGAAGCTGTTCGGCGCGCCGCGCGTGCAGCAGAAGACCGCGCTCAAGCTCGGGCGCGGCGCGTTCGGCGACACGGTGGCGGCCACCGGCGTCGAGCTGGCGGTCGAGTCGACGGGCACGCTCGATCGCGAGGACGCCGCCATCGACGTGCGCCTCGCCGGCCTGGTGCTCGATCGCCACCGCGTCGGCGACGGCCACGCGGTCATCGCGCTCTCCGCCGATCGCGCGCACCCGTCGATCAAGCTGCGCTTCGACGGGCAGGGCGACGCCGGCCCGCAAGGCACGCTCGCGCTCGACGCCAGCTTCGACGGCTCCAAGCGCGCGCTCACCTATCACGTCGACGGCAAATTGGCGCGGCTCGGTCTGCTCGAGCCGTTCCTCGGCGCGGTGCCGCAGGTCAACCGGCTCGACCTCGGCACGCTCGGCGTCGCGGTGCGCGGCGAGGGCACGCTCTACGGCCTCGTCGACGCCGTGCGCGGCGGCGTGCCGGTGCTCGCGCCGCACCCGCTCTCGACGCTGCACGGCGACGACGCGACCGAGCTGCGCCTCGACCACGTGCGCTACGAAGCCGACGACGCCGACTTCGAGGTCACCGCGCCCGCGCTGATCGTCACCACCGCCATCCACGCCGACGGCGATCGCCGCCGCGCGCGCGTCGACGTCGAGGCCGATCGCGTCACCTTCAACACCGACGAGCACGAGGTGTCGATCGACGGCCTGCGCGATCACCTCGAGCTGACCGCGAGCGGCGATCCGCTCGCCGGCGCCGCGCAGCTCCAGCACGACGTGAAGGCGCGCGCCATCAAGCAGGACTTCGCCGCCGCGTATCCCATCGGCGGCCTCGAGCTGGCGACGCACCTCGAGCACGACGGCGCGACGCTGCGCCTCACCGACCTCGCGCTCACGAACGCGGCCGGCGGCACGCGGCTCAAGCTCACGGGCGCGATCGATCTCGATCTGCACGAGCTGTCGAGCCGCCGCGGCTTCGCCGTCGAGGGCACGCTCGAGCAGAAGCTCGAAGGCCTCTCGGGCGAGCCGCAAGTCGTGAGCGGCCACGGCCTGGTCGCGCTCGCGCTGCGCGTCGAGTCGGGCGACCTGTCGCTGTTCCACACCATGGCGTCCTTGCGCGTCGAGAACGCCGCGCTCGCGCTCCCGCAGAAGCACCTGCGCATCGAGGCGCTCGACGGCGAGATCCCGATCGCCGAGGACTTGGTGCGCGGCCGGCACGGCTTCGAGCTGGTCGGGCGCGCCGCCGATCAGACGTACCCGACCTTGCGCTTCGCCGATCAGCACCCGTTCCTGAGCGGGCGCAGCTTCCTGTCGATGGCGCTGCTGTCGACCGACTCGTTCACCGTCGGGCCGCTGGCCGGCAACCTGCGCATCGATCGCAACCTGATCTCGCTCGACCAACTGGAGATGGCGGTGCGCGGCGGGCGCGTGACCGGGCAGTGCATCCTCGACTACCGCGGCGCGAAGTCGGCGCTCAAGCTGCGCGTGCGCGCCAGCCACGTCGAGGCGTCGCACGGCGGCGTCACCGAGCCGTTCGACGGCAACGCCGCGCTCACCGTGTCGCTCGAAAAACGTTCCATCGAGGGGCGCGCCGAGATCATCCACATCGGGCGGCACCACCTGCTCGACCTGCTCGACCTCTACGATCCGCACCACACCGACGTGCCGACCAACCGGCTGCGCAAGGCGCTCGGCCTCGGCTATCCCGATCGCGCGCGGCTCTTGTTCGACCGCGGCTTCGCCAGCCTGCTGGTCGAGTTCGGCGGGCTGGCCAAGCTGGTGCGCGTCGACGAGGTGCGCGGCATTCCCACCGGTCCCCTCATCGATAAGTATCTCGGCCCGCTGATCTCGGCGGAGGGAGCTCCATGAAAAGTTTGAACGCGTGTTCAAAGTTTCTGCTCGCGGCCGGCGCGCTCGCCGCGGCTGCTGCGGGCGGCGGCTGCATCAAGGCGCCCGACATCGTGCTGGTGGATCGCGCCACCGCGCTCGAGCAGCAGGCGGCGGGCTCGTACGCGTCGCTCGAGGCCGAGCTGACGTCGGCGGGCATGGCGCCGCGGCCGACGCCGTTCGCGCGCGGCCAGCTGGAAGCGGCCGGCATCAAGCCGCCCACGCTCGCCGACGAGGCCGAGCTCGGCGACGCCGATCGCGTCGACGCCCTGCTCAAGCAGCGCTGCATCGGCGAGGCGCTCGACGGCACGCTGGTCGACACGCACGACGTCTGCGGCGTCGCCGACGATCTCGAGACCAACATCGCGCTCGTCGATCGCTCGAACCGCGACCGCGGGCAGATCTGGAAGTTCCTGCAGACGCAGCGCCCGAAGGCGTCGCCCGACGACGTGCGGCGCGTCTGGCGCGAGACGCACCTGAAGTCGGTGGTGTGCGGCGGCTGGGTCGAGCGCGTCGCCGGCGAGTGGGAGGCGAAGAAGTGCTGAGGCGCGCCGCCACGCTGCTGGCGCTGCTCGCCTCCTCGCCCGCGCTCGCCGCGCCCGATGCGGCGCTGCGCGTTCCGGAGCGCTTGACCGTCGGCGTCTCGGACGAATTGCTCGGACAGCTCTCGCCCGACGGCAAGCGGCTCTACTTCGTGTCGAACCGCGACGCCACCAGCCAGATCCTGACGCAGGATCTGAACGCCGCCGGCGCGACGCTGCTGTTCGACGAGGCGGCCGACGCCACCTGGCCGCGCGTCAGCCCCGACGGCAAGCGGCTGCTCTACATCTCGTTCCGCGAAGACGCCACCGGCAACCTGTGCGTGCGCGAGCTGAAGTCGCTCGACCGCGTGTGCCTGCCCGACGACTCGACGGCGATCCAGGCGCAGTGGATGCCGGGCGGCACGATCGCGCTGGTGAGCCGCGGCTCGCTCAACGGCGACCTGCGGCTCGAGCGCGTGCACGTCGAGCGCAAGCGGCTGCGCGCCGAGCCGTTCGTCGCGCGCAACCTGACCAGCCCGACCGTTTCGCCCGACGGGCGCTGGCTGGTGTACGTGCCGATCGAGCGCGCGGCCGAGCGCGTCGGCCCGGGGTTCGCGGCGCGCGCGGCGCGTTCGCTCGGCGCGCTGTCTATTAATGGTGGAGCGGCGGGCGGCGAGCCGCGGGCGATGGCGTTCGAGCTGCCGGGCGCGACCGGGCAGCCGGCGTTCTCGCTCGACGGCAAGTGGCTGTACTTCACGCAGTACCTCGGCGATTCGAACGGCGACGGCGTGATCGACGGCGCCGATCACGGCGTCCTGTTTCGCGTGCCGTGGGAGAGCGCGCGTGCCGACGCGCCCGCGCGCGCGCAAGCGGCGGCGCCGGTGCAGCTCACCAGCGCGCAGCTCAACTGCCAATATCCGTCGCCGTCGGCGGAGCGGCTGGTGATGACCTGCTCGCGCGACGCCTCGCTCGACCTGTACTCGCTGCCGCTCGACGGCGTCGTGCCGCAGAGCTGGAGCGAGGCGCGGCTGCGCGAGGAGCTGCACGTGAGCCGGCGGCGCCTCGAGCAGCTGCTCCTGCTGGCGCACATGGTGGCGCGCGAGACCGAGCCGCGCGCGCGCGTGACGCGCACGATGGAGATCGCGCGGCTGCACCTCGAGCTGGGCGAGACCGAGTCGGCGGCGTTCTACGCCGAGCGGCTCGATCGGCTCGGCGATCCCGAGGCGGTCGGCCTGGGCGCGGCGGTGGCGGAGCTGATCGCGCATCGCCGCGCCGGCCGCCTGCTCGATCGCGGCAAGCTCAACGCGCGCTTCGTGACGGACGCGCACGCGCGGCTCGAGCGGCTCGCCGCGCCCGGCGCGCCCGCGGCGGTCGAGGCGTATCGCGCGGTCGTGCGCGCCGAGATCGACGACACGCTCGGCGACAAAGAGGGCGCGCGCCGCGAGCTTCAGGCGATCGCCGTCGACGCGCGCACGCCGCGCTGGGTGCTCGACGCGCTGGCCGAGCGCGCCGATGCGCTCTATCGCCAGCTCGACGATCGCGCCGCGCTGGTGGCGGTGTACCGCGCGCTCGCCGAGCACCCGGCGTTCGACGAGACCGAGCGCGTGCGCTACGCCCGGCTGCTGGCGCGCGCGCTGGCGCACGGGCTCGGCGCCGAGGAGTCGTCGGCGCTGATCGACGAGGAGCTCGCGCGCGCCGCGCCCGGCGGCGACGTGGCGTTCGAGCTCGAGGCCGAGCGCTGGCTGCGCCGCCTGCCGCAGGGGCCCGCGCCCGCCGACGTCGAGCGCGCGCTGCTCGACCTCTACGCGCAGCAGACGAACGTCGAGCGCCGCCGCGCGCTGGTGCTCGACGTCGTGCAGCGCGCCGCCGAGCACGACGCCGACGCGCTGGTGGAGAAGTTCGCGCACGCGTGGGTCTCGAGCGCGCCGCCCGACACCACCGAGCGCCGCCGCGCCGAGAAGCTCTACCGCCAGGTGATCGAGGAGCGCGCCTACAGCGAGCTGGCCGACGGCCGCGCCGCCGACGCGCGCGCCGACTTCCTCCAGGTCACCGAGCGCGCCGACTCGCTCGAGAGCCACGTCAGCTTCATCGAGCTGGAGCTGCGCGCGGGCGCGACGAACCTCGACGCCGAGTACGAGCAGCGCTTCCGCGGCAAGCGCGATTCGCCGCTGCCGCACTTCGTGCGCGCGTACCTGCTGGCGCGGCGGCTGCCGCGGCTCGACGGCGAGGAGCACGCGCGCACGGTCGCCCGCGCGCTCGACGAGCTGGGCCGCGCGGCGGCGGCGCTTCGGCAGAAGGCGGAGGTGCAGGCGCTCTACGGCGCGCTCATGCACGAGCGCTACCTGCACACGCGCGCGCTCGGCGCGGCGGAGGAGGCCAACCAGCACTACCTCCTGGCGCTCGATCTCGCGCACGACAACCCGCGCTACCGCGCGATGATCTTCGAGCAGCTCGCGCTCCTGCACTCGGTGGTCGGCAATCACCGCATCGCGCTCGGGCACTTCGAGGCGCGCGAGGCGCTGCCGTTCCTCGACGAGCGGGTGGCGCTCGGGCACAAGCTGGCCAAGGCGCGCTCGCTCCTGCACGTCGGGCGCGACGCGGACGCGGCGCAGACCGCCGACGAGGCGCTGGAGCTCGCGGCGCGCTCGTCGGTGCTCGAGGCGTATCGCGGGCTCGCGCTCGATCGCGCGGCGCTCTACAACTTGTCGGCGGGGCGCTTCGAGCGCGCGGCGGCGCTCTACGCCGAGGGCGCGGCGCGCGTCGACGCGGAGCCGGGCGCGCTCGGGCGGCGCAATCAGCTGGTGCATCGGCTCGGGCACGCGGCGGCGGCGCTCGGCGCCAAACAGCCGGCGGCGGCGCTCGCCGATCTCGCGCTGGTCGATCGTCAGCTCGCCGACGCGCGTTCGCTCGGCGCGCTGCGCTGGCCGCACGCCACCGAGGAGGACGTGCTCGCGACGTATCGCCTGCTGGCGCTCGGCTTCGCGGCGCGGGCGCACCGCGCGCTCGGCCGGCTGCCCGAAGCCGAGCGCGCGCTCGACGGGCGGCGCGAGCTGCTGCTCCTGCGCCACCAGCGCGCGAACCTCGACGAGGACCTGGCGCAGCTCGCCGCCACCGAGGCGCAGCTCGCCGAGGTGGCGCGCGCGCGCGGCAATTTGCCGCAAGCGGCGCGCGAGGCGGCGGCCGGGCTGGCGCACGCCGAGGAGTTCGGCAAGCGCACGGCGACGCCGATCCACCCGGCGCAGCTCGACCTGCTGTCGTTCGCCGCCGAGCTCGAGCTCTTCGGCGGCGCGCGGCCGAGCGACCTCGGCGTCGACGTGGCGGCCAAGGTGCGCGACACGTACGAGCAGCTCGCCAGGCAGCGCAATCCGGCGTGGCGCGCGGCGCTCGAACGCTTCACCGTCTACGCCACGCTGCTCGCTCTCGACGGCGCGCGCTGAGCTTCCGGTAGACAGGCGAGGCGCGGCCGGTGAATAGTCGGCGCGTGGGCAAGGCGGCCAAACGCAAACGTCGCGCAGCCGGCGAGCGCGCCGCGGCGAGCACGCCGCCCGCGCCGTCCGCGCCTGCGTCGAAGTGGCGCCGGCTGATCGCGCCCGCGTGCGCCGCCGCCGCGGTCGTCGTCTTCCTCATCCTCAAGTGCTACGCGCTGCACCCGCACCGCGCCGACGAAGGCATCTACTTCTACGACGCCACGCGCCTCGCCGCGGGCGCGCGCCTGTATCGCGACCTGTTCTTCGCGCACCCGCCGCTGCACCTCTTGTTGCCGTCGCTGCTGGTGCGCGTGTTCGGCTACTCGTTCATCCTGCTCAAGGCGCTGCCGCAGCTCTTCGGCGCGGCGCAGGGCGTGCTCGCGTTCCTGATCGCGCGGCGCGCGCTCGCGAGCGACGTCGCGGGCGCGGTGGCCGTGGTGGCGCTGCTGTTCGCCGGCGACTTCCTCAAGTCGACGTGCTTCGCCACCGGCATCAACCTCGCCGACGCGCTGCTGTTCGCCGCCGTGCTGGCCGCGCTCCACCGCCGGCCGCTCGCCGCCGGGATCCTCGCCGGCGCGTCGGTGATGACGCTGCTCCAGACCGCGCCGGTGGCGCTGGTCGCCGGAGTTGCGCTCGCCGCCGTCGATCGCCGCGCCGCGATCCGCTACGCCGCGGGGCTCGGCGGCGTGGTCGCCATCATTAATATAGCCGGCGCGCTGTACGCGGGCGGGGCGTTCTTCGCGCAGGTCTACGCGTACCACCTGCACAAGACCGGCGCGGCGGGCGCCGGCGTGCAGCAGCTCGGCTTCGTCGCCGCCGACGACCTGGCGCTGTTCGGCGGCGCGGCCGTCGGGCTCGCGCTCTCGGCCACGCGCTTCGACGAGCGCCGCGAGCGCCGCCGCTTCGTGCACGCGCTCGCGCTCGCCGCCTTCGCGCAGGCGCTGGCGATGGCCACGCGCCCGACGGTGTTCCCCTTCTACTTTCAACCGATGTTCCTGCCGCTCGCGCTCGCGCTCGGCTACGCGGTCGCGCTCGGCGTCGAACGCGCGCGCGGCAATTTGCCGCAAGCCGCGCGCGACACCCGCAACGCGCGTCTCGCCGGCGCCGCGATCGCCGCCTGTGCCGTCTTCGCCCCGTCGCTGCTCTCCGGCCCGCTCACCGGCGTCATCTCGCCCAAGCGCGCCGATCAGCGCGCCAGCTACACGCAGACATATCAATGGAAGGACGCGCCGCTCATCGGCCCGCTCAACGCCGCCGTGCGCGCGCTCGCGTGGAGCGGCGGCGTGCGCGAGGCCGGCAGCTCGCCCTTCGGCGTCACCGAGTACTTGTGGAACCAATCGCGCGGCTTCGACGCCTACGACGCGATCGTCGACGAGGTGCGCCGCTCGCCCGACGGCCCGCTGTTCGGCGACTCCGCCTCCACGCCGCTGGTGGCGCTCGGCGCCGGCCGCGCGCTCGCCGCCGACTTCGCCGACACCAACGTGCAGCGCTTCACCTCCGGCGCCACCCCCGTCGAGGAGACGCTGGCGACGCTCGACGCGCGCGGCGCTCCGTCGCTGGTGCTGGCCTCCGGCAGCGCCGGCCTGTTCGCGCTCCCCGAGTTCGCGCGCTGGCTCGCCGAGCGCTACGCTCCCGCGCGCGACTTCGCCGACTCCGACGGAAACCGCTACACGCTGTATCGCCGACGTTGACGCTCGTATAGTGGAGCGATGGAGACTCCGCGCGCCGGCGCGCCGGTGCCCGCGGCGCTCGCCGATGCGGTGGTGCTCGACGAGCGCGGCGGAGAGCGGCGGCTCGGCGATTTCTGGGCCGACCGTCCCGCGCTCGTCGTCTTCTTGCGCCACTTCGGCTGCATCGGCTGCAGCGCGCAGGTGACCGAGCTCGAGCCGCGCCTCGCGCAGCTCGACGAGCTGGGCATGCGCACGGTGCTGGTGGGTAACGGCGCGCCCAACTTCATCGCCGGCTTCGTCGAGCGGCACGCGCTCGCCGACAAGCGCGCGGTGCTGGTGACCGATCCGTCGCTGGCCGCGTTCCGCGCCGCCGGGCTCGCGCGCTCGTGGTGGGCGACCGCCGGGCCGCGCGCGCTCGCCGACATCGCGCGCGCGCTCGCCGCCGGCCACTCGGGACACCAGCAAGAGGGCGACGCCACGCAGCAGGGCGGCGCGCTCGTCGTCGCGCCGAGCGGCGAGGTGGCGTTCTATTACCGCAACCGCAGCCTCGGCGATCACGCCGCCGCCGCCGATCTCGTCGACGTCGCGCTCGGCCTCGCCGCGCGCAGAGGAGCCACATGGCGTATCTGATCCACGTCGCGAACGTGCTGTTCCTGTGCTCGTACCTGGTGCGCGACATCCTCTGGCTGCGCCTGCTCAGCGTCATCGCCGGCTTTTGCCTGATCCCCTATTTCTATTTTCAATCGCCGCCGCTCTGGCAGCCGATTCTTTGGAACGTGGTTTTCATTTCATTGAACGCGTTTCAAATCGCGCGGCTCTTGCGCGAGCGGCGGCCGGTGCGTTTCTCCGACGAGGAGCAGCGGCTGTATCAAATGGTGTTCCGCTCGCTCACGCCGCGCGAGTTTGCAAAGTTGTTGAAGCTGGCGCACTGGAGCGAGGCCGCGCCCGCCGAGTGCCTGGTCGAGCAGAACCAGGTCTTGAAACGAATGATGGTGATTTATTCCGGGCTGGCGACCGTCAAAGTCGGCGATGCGGCGGTGGCGCAGCTTCAGCCCGGGCGATTGGTCGGCGAGATGAGCTTTCTCACCGGCGAGAAGACGTCGGCGAGCGTGTGGACCGCGCTGCGCACGCGCTACGTGGCGTGGCCGGCCGACGACCTCAAGCGGTTTCTCGCCGACAACCACGAGCTGCGCAGCGCGCTCCAGCTCGTGATCGGCTCCGATCTCGCGACCAAGCTGCGTGCGGTGGAAGGCTAGCGCGCGCCGCGCGCGTGCGCTCGCGCCTCATCGTCGCGCTCGCGCTCGTCCTCGCCGTGCGCCGTAGAGCGCGAGCATGAGCGCGGCGGCGATCGCGAGCGCGGCGATCGCCCAGCGCGCGGCCGACGCGCGCGGCGAGACGACCCGCTCGGCGAACGCGGGCGCGACGTAGGACGCGAGGTCGACGCCCGAGAGATCGGGCGCCGGGCGGTTGGCGGGAAACAGCGCCAGCGCGGGCGCGAACCCGTCGGCGGAGACCACGGGCGATTCGGGCACCGCCGGCGCGTAGAGCGCGAGGATCGCCTCGACGTGACGCGGGGCCATCGCCGGGAACTGCCGCTCGATCGCCGCCGCCGCCGCCGCGCGATCGGCGTGCACCAACTTCTGCGCGCGGTAGATGGCGCGCGTCATCGCGGTCACCACGCGCGGCTGCGCGGCCGCGAACGCGCGCGTCACCACCAGCGCGTGGATCTGCCGCGTCGCCAGCGACGGCACCTCGCCCGCCGATTGATTCACCCACATCATAGCGCCGTCGTCGGTGAGCGCCTTCTCGAGATACGGCGTGTGCGCGTACAGCGCGTCCACCTCGCCGCGCTCGAACGCTGCGTTCTGCTGGGGGCCGGAGAGGATCACCAACTGCAGCTCACGATCGGCGTCGAGCCCGACCGACGCGAACAGCGCGCGCAGCCGGCGCGGCGGATTGGGCGCGATGCCGATCTTGAGCCCGTGCAGCCCGCGCAACCGATCGACCAGCGACGCCGACGGCGACAGCTTGCGCGACTCGATCACCGTGCGGCGTACGATCAGATTGATCGCATCGTTCTTGAGGAGATTGGCGACCAGCACGACGGGGACACGGCGATCGATCAGCTCGAGGTACATCGGCGGCGACAGCACCGCGACCTCGGCCTTGCCCTCGACTACCGCCTGCGTGGTGGCTTGCGGCGCGGGCGGAATCCACGGCTCGAGCTCCACGCCCTCGTCGCGAAAATAGCCCGCGCCCACGGCGACCCAGAAGCTGAGGTACTGCAGGTTGTCTGGATCGGGCACGACGATCTTCAGCGGCGCCGCGCGCGCGGCCGACGGCGCGGCCAGCGACGCGACGAGGAGCGCGGTCGAGAGCGCGAGCGCGCGCGCGAGCGGAGATCGCACCGCGCGCGTCACGCCGCGCGATGGTGCGCGCACGTCGGCCGCAGGTCGGAGCCCGGCTGCGTCGAGAGCTTGAGCGTGCCGACGAACTTCAGGCTGGCGCGCGCGTCGTCGCCGACCACCAGCCGCACCGGCCCGCCGCGCGTCGCCGGCAGGGGCCCTGCGCCGAGTCGATAGACGAGGATGCATTCGTGCGCCGCCGAGGCTCGAATGGTAGTCGAAAACCCGTCGGTGGATTGCACGATCACGAACCCTTCGGCCGGCGGCGGCGCCAGCGCGAGCACGGCGCTCAGCCGCACGCCGCCCACCTCCTGGCCGTGAAACAGCGTCGACACCGACGCCACCTGTCCCGGCAGCGCGAGCAATTGCGCGAACGTCAGCTCCGCCGGCGCGATGCCCTCGCCCTCGATGCGCACGAGAATCATGAACGCCTCCGCCGCGGGCATGTGCCAGAGCCGTGCCGCCGCGCGCCGCCCGCGAAAGCCGCGATTCTCCGCGCGCGCTCCGTAGCCGCCCGGAGGTCTCTCGACGCCGCGCGGGTGGGGGAGCACTCACCCTCGGCGCGTCGCAACGTGTAAAATCACAGGATGCGAAGTGTCGCCGGCGCCGCGCTGCTCCTCGCTCCGTGCTGGTTCGTCGCCGCGTGCTCGGGCTCGGCGACGCTCGCCGGCGACGGCGCCGTCCTGCCCGACGGCAGCGGCGCGATCGATCTGTCATCGCCGGGCACCGACGCGGGCGGCGGCGGCGGCACGGCGGCGATGTTGGCGAAGCGGCTGCGCGGCAAAACCAACTTCCTCGTCGGCATGGGCAACGATCTCGCCGCCGATCACAACAACGACGGCGCGTTCACCCTCGGCGTGACGCTCGACGTCCACTACACGTACCTCGTCGGCCTCCAGCACGTGTGCGTCACCGACTTCGCCAGCTGCACGATCTCCAACAACGCCACCAATCAATGCGGCTGGCCCGATTGGAACGCCGGCGGCTCGTTCGTCAACGTCATCACCGACTCCTCGGACGCGCACGGCGTGACGCCGATGTTCACGCTCTACTCGATGGCCACGTGCGGCGAGAACAACTTCAACTCGCTGGTGAACGACGCCTATATGGGGCCGTATTGGGATTCGGCGAAGCTGCTGTTTCAAAGACTGGCGATGTTCGACAAGCCGGCGATCGTTCACCTCGAGCCCGACTTCTGGGCGTTCGCGCAGCAGCACGCGCCCGGCGGCGATCCCACCAAGGTGCCGGTGCACGTCTCGGCGCTGGCGCCCGATTGCGCGTCGTTTCCCGATGATTTGACGGGAATGGGAAAGTGTTTTTTGAAATTGGCGCGGCAATACTCGCCCAAGGTCGTCGTCGGATTTCACGCCTCCGAGTGGGCCGGAACGCCGGCGGAAACCGGGGCGTTCTTGAATCGAATCGGTGCAGGGCAGGGCGATATCATCGTGGTCGATACGCTCGATCGCGACGCCGGCTGCTTCGAGGCCGGCGTCGATCCCAACTGCATGGGCCGCGGCACCACCGGCTTCTATTGGGACGAGACCAATCAAACCAGCCCCAACTTCCACGATCACCTGGCGTGGGCGAAGACCATTCACGACACGGTGGCGCTGCCGGTTTTATGGTGGCAAACGCCGTTCGGCGTGCCGTCGCCGACGCCGGGCGGAACCGCCGGCCACTATCGCGACAATCGCGTGCACTACCTCTTCAATCACGTCGACGAATTCGTGGCCGCGGGCGGCGTGGGCGCGGTGTTCGGCACCGGCGCGGGAAACCAGACCTATATCGACTCCGACAACAATCAATTCAAAACCGCGGTCACGAATTACCTCGCCAATCCCGTCGCGCTGCCGTAATCGCCCGTCGAGTGTATGAAAAATTCCTCAATGCGCACCGTTTGCACAATATGTCCGCCATTGCGGCGAATGTATTGATGCTTTTGCGCGCGCTTTGAAGCTTTGTATTTGGATTGCCGCGGCCAATGGATTTACAATCGGCGCAGGAGGCGTACTTGGGCGAGCGCGCAAAAAGCCCCGAGCGTCCGCGTCGCGACTCGATCGAGCTGACGCCGCTCACGCCGCGCGTCGGCGCGCCTTCCGAAGAAGTGTTCATCCAATGGCGGCTGGTGCAGCCGCGCGGCGACGAGAGCTGCCGCTGGGAGCGCTTCGACGGCTACTGGGTCGCGCTCACGCTCGACGCGATGGCCGGCAACGTGGTGGTGGCCGACGCCGACGGGCGCGCCGAGCACGTGCCGAGCTACGAAGGCGCGCTCAGCATGGCCGCGCGCTGGCGCCGCTGATATCGAAACCGCCTCGTTTTTCAAACCATCATTGAATGTCGATTGAAGCGATCCATTCCTGGCTGTAATCGGTCGGCTTGTTCGGATCGCGAATCAACACCGTAAACCAGGTCGCGCCCGGCTGCGTGCCGGCGTCGGTGGTGATGTCGACGATCACCACGTCGCCCGGCTTCGAGGTGCCGCTCGACGGCGTCACCGTCGCTGCCGGCGTGGTGTAGATGAACCAGTCCATGGAGAACGGCGTGCCGTAGGTGAACGGGATCAGCTTCACCTTCGCCGAGCCGTGTCCGTTCACGTCGGTTTGAATGACGATATTGGAGGGATCGACGCCGACGTTGTAATACGGGCCGGGCAAAGGCGGATAACACGGATCGGCGCCGCCGCCCTTCATCGCCAGTACGCCCGAATAAACTTTGGTGACCGTGTACGTGAGCGCGCCCGCGTCGCCGAGCGGGAACGTCACCTCGACGGGGATGTCGTTGCACAGATCGCCGATCTCGCCGAGCCCGCCGAGCCACGGATTGGACCACGCCGGGTTCGAGCCGGGATGCGGATCGCTCGCCGCCTCGACCATCTCGTGGCTGTCGGTCCACGTCAGGTCTTGAAACGAATTCAATCCCTGCGGCGGCGCGCACGGCAGCTCGACGAGATACGGCGTGTACGGCGGGGAGAACGCCTCGGTGTGATAGCCGCTCGCGGTCGTGCAGTAGTCGGCGACGGTCTGCCCGGCGTAGGTCTTCAGATCCTTGCCGAGGACGAAATCGACCACCGTGTCGGCGGTGAGCGCGGGGAGCTGGCCGCTCTGCTCGAGCTGCGTGATCAGCGGCGTGAACGAGCTGTCGTCGAGCGCGGTCGGGCGCGGCGCCGGCAGCACCAGCACGCCGCGCGCCGCGCCGGGGCCGACGCCGTATTCACCGAGCGCGTCGGTCCAATACTGCGAGCCGAGCACGGCGGCGTGGAACTGATCGATCTCGGCGCCGAGCGCCTCGTCGCCGGCCCAGACGACGGTGAAGAGCTGCATGGCGTGGATCGTCGGGCCGCCTTGCGTGGTGACCGGCAGCGCGGGCGGAGGCTGCGGCGGCGGCGTGGCGAGATCGAACGCGAGCAGATCGGCCGGCGCGAGATCCGCGGCGGCGGCGCCGTCGGTGGGGCCGGCTCCGCCCGAGCAGCCGGCGGCGAAGACGCAGCCCGCGATGAACAGCGCGCGCATGATCGATGTGTACCATTGATCGGCGATCGGCGATCGCGTCCGCCGTCAGTACTTGAGGTAGACGCGGGTCGAGCGCTCGCCGGCGCCGAGGTCGATCTCTTTTTGCACCGCGATCATTTGATCGGTGCGCGGATCGTAGAGCGACAGCCGGTGGACGCCGGTGGCCAGCTCGAGCGCGTGCTCGTTGGGGCAGGTGACGCCGGTGTCGGCGTCGTCGACGAAGATGCGCAAGAGGCCGCGCGTCTGGCAGCGCACCTTGAAGCGCGCGTCGCCGGCCACGTCGTTGGGCAGGCGCGCGGGCTCGAGCTCGAGCGCCAGCGGATCGCCGCCGCTGCGCGCCTCGACGGCACGGCGCGCGAGCTTGCGCCCGTCGGCGAGCAGCGCGACGTGGTGCGCGCCGATCGGCACGCGCACCTCGAGCGGCGACGGGCCGCGCTCCACGCCGTCGACGAACACGCGCGCGCCCGGCGGCGTCGAGGCGATCGCCAGCGCCACGTCGGGAATGACTGACCCGGGGTCATTTATCTGCCGCGGCGTGGTGGCGTCGACGGCGCGGCCGTGGCTGAGCTGCCGCGAATCGCGCGCGCCGTCGGTGACCGCCGGCCGCGCGCCGCGCCACAGCCAGAAGGCGAGCAGCGCCACCGTCGCGGCCAGCGCCACGCCCGCCGCGCCGAGCACGCGCTGATCGAACAGCGGCGAGCCGCGCAGCGCGCTCAGCGGCAGTGTCGGCGGCGCAGGGATGCGCTGCGGCCGCCGCGCCTCGGGCAGGATCACGCGGTTGGTGAGCGCGTCGTCCGGCACCGGACCCGCCTCGAACGGCGCGAGCTGATCCCAGCCGAGCTCGTCGGCCAGCGCGCGCTCGCGCGCGTCGCTCGGCGGCGGCGGCGGCAACGGCGCCGGCTCGGCGTGCACCAGGATCTGCTCGATGCCGGGCTGCGAGACGTAGCGCATGACCAGCGTGGCCAGCTTGCGGCGCGCCTCGCCGCGATCGATCGGGAGCTGCTCGAGCGCGCGGCGCAGCTCGACCACCGAGGGAAAGCGGCGATCGCGCGCGTCGACGAGCGCGCGCGCGGCGATCGGCTCGCAGGCGGCGGCGAGCGGATCGCCCGCGCCCGCGCCGGCGGCGAGCGCGCGCAGGATCGCGCCGAGCGAATAGACGTCGGCGCGCGCGTCGACCGGACCGCCGGCGATCGCCTCGGGCGCGAGAAACGCCACGCGCTCCTCGACCAGCGGCGAGCGCGTCCAGCCGGGCGCGAGCAGCGCGGCGCACAGGCCGACGTCGGTGAGCCGCACCTCGCCGTCGGCGTCGAGCATCACGCCGTGCGGCGACAGGCCGAGGTGCAGCACACCGCCGCGCGCCACGTCGGTGCGGCCGTGCGCGTAGACCAGCGCGTCGGCGGCGTCGAGCACGATCACCAGCGCGCACTCGGTCGGCAGCCGCTCGCCGCTCTTGTCGAGCAGCTTCACCAGGCGCGCGAGATCGATCCCGCGCACCAGCTCGGCGATCAAGTAGTAGCGATCGTCCTCGGCCTCGAGCTCGATCACGCGCGCCACGCGCTCGGTCTGGAGCTGCGCCGCCGCGGTGGCCGCGCGCGCCAGCCGCGCGACGAACGTCGGATCGGCCGCGCACGCGTCGGGCACGCGCTTCACGGCAAATTCTTTCTCGAAGCCGCCGATCCCGTAGATGCGCGCGCGCCAGGTGTCGCCCAGCGGCCCCGAGCCGAGCCGCTCGAGGCAGTGGTAACGACCGAGAAAAACTTCCCCCTGGGACGCCGACATGTATGGCGCGCGAAGCTAGCACTTCCGGATCGGGGTATCAGCGGGGTCTCGATGGTGTCGTGCGAGATACCAAATAATGCGCACCAACCTTTTTGATGGATGGTCCGACCGGGCGCGAAAACCACAAAGTCAGCGGCAAAGAAAACCGCAAAATAGCCGGCAAAACAGGCGGCAAAACGATCGGCGAATCACCGATGGTGGGGATGGCTCGACGGGCGGTCTTCATTCGAGCGGTTTACGCGGAACAAGCGGTCGCGTTTTCGCGCGCCAATCGATCGGCTGTGGGCAGCGCGTCGCCTGCGACGCAGTTTACGGCGCGTGAGGCGAGCGGTAGTATCGACGCTGGAGGGATCCATGCCGGCACTTCGCTGCTTGGGGTTGATGGCCGCAATCGGGTGCGCGGGATGCAGCGGCTCGACGCGCGGAACCGGACACAACGACATGAGCGGCGGCGGCGACGGGCCGTCGTTCAACGGCTGCGCGACGGGAAACTTTCAAGCCATGCAGCAGCCGGCGGCGCTGTTGGTGGTGCTCGACTCGAGCGGCACCATGGCCAACAACAACAAGTATCAAAACGCGCAGCAGGCGATCGTCAGCGCGATCGATCTCAACGCGTTCGACTCGATGACGCTCGGCTTCCTCGGTTATCCGACGAGCCAGGTGGCCTCGCCGTCGTGCTTGTCGCTCGGCGGGCTCGGGCCGCCGACCGTCGGCTGCGGCGTCTCCGGATTGCCGCAAGTGCCGCTCGCGCCCGCCGGCACGATGAAGTCGAGCGCGTCGTCGGGCGTGCGCCACGACATCTATCAGTGGCTCGCCAATCATTCGCCGACGCCGGGAAACGGCGACGGCAATCCGACCTACGACGCGATCCAGAGCGGCATCCAGGCGCTGCAGAGCTGGCCGACGAGCGGGCGGCGCATCCTGTTCTACATCACCGACGGCGGCGCGTCGTGCGCGTCGGTGTCGAGCCGCCAGGGCTACACCGACGGCAACGGCTGCAACGACTGGGAGTATCCCGACTCGATCGTCACGCTCATCAAAGGCGCGCACGACGCGGCCACGAGCAGCGTCAACACCATCATCGTCGGCGTGCCGGGCGCCGACGGACAGAACGGGCCGACCGGCGGCGATCCCAACCTGCCGCCGTATCACGTGCGGCTCGCGCTCTCGTCGTACGCCTACGCCGGCTCGCCCGAGACCGTGCCGGCGACGTGCGACGGCAAGACGTTCTCGCAGAGCGGCGGCGATCCCACCGTCGCGTGCCACTTCGACATGACCACCACGTACACGCCGCAGGTGCTGTCGAACGCCATCGATCAAATTCGCGGCGCGCTGCTTGGCTGCGTGTTCGAGCTGCCGAACCCCGACGGCGGCACGGTCGATCCCGGCCAGGTCAACGTGCAGTACACGGTGGGCGGCAACACCAACACGCTCTACAAACGCAAAGACATGAGCAACAGCTGCGTCAACGACGGCTGCTGGGACTACACCAGCGACGGCAAGGTGCAGCTCATCGGCAAGGCGTGCAGCGACGTCGAGGGCGCGTCCGACGCCAACGTGCAGATCGTCGTCGGCTGCGCCACCGTGATCATGTAGCGGCGTCGAGCACCGCGCGCACGCGGCGCGCCAGCTCGACGACGGTGAACGGCTTCTTGAGCAGCGCCGCGCCGGCCGCGCCCAGGCTCTGCTCGGCGTAACCGGAGATGAACAGCACCTTCATGGCGGGCCACAGCGGTTTGAGCCGCTCGGCCACCTCGGGGCCCGACATGCGCGGCATCACCACGTCGGTGAGCAGCAGCTCGGC
>DASREC010000439.1:0-16884 GCA_035652295.1 Polyangia bacterium | reverse complement strand
CTTCTGCGCGGTGTCGAGCGCGGTGTACCTGTGGAACGACGTCGTCGACCTGGAGAAAGATCGCGCGCACCCGGTCAAGTCGAAGCGCCCGATCGCGTCGGGCCGCGTGACGGTGAACGCGGCGCAGGCGGCGGCGGCGACGCTGGCGGCGGGCTCGCTCGCGCTCGGCGCGCTGCTCGGCTGGTACTACGCCGCGACGGTGGCGCTGTACCTCGCGCAGAACCTCGCCTACTCGCACTACTTCAAGCGCGTGGTGTACCTCGACGTGCTGTCGATCGCGACCGGCTTTCTCCTGCGCGTGATCGCCGGCGCGCTGGCCATCGGCGTCGAGACGTCGCCGTACCTGCTGGTGTGCACCGGCCTGCTCGCGTGCTTCCTCGGCTTCGGCAAGCGCGCCCACGAATTGGCGGCGGCGTCGTCGACCGATCGCGCGGCCACGCAGCGCGCGGTGTTGCGCAGCTACCGCGCGAGCGCGCTCAAGTGGGCGCTGTGGCTGACCGGCGCCGCGACGTTCGCCGCCTACGTGCTCTACACGCGCGCGCCGCACACGCTCGAGTTCTTCGGCACCACGCGCATGATCTTCACCGCGCCGTGCGCCGCCTTCGGCTTGCTCCGCTTCTACGCGCTGGTCACGCGCGTCGGCGTCGCCGATTCTCCGACGGACGCGATGCTGAAAGATCCGTCGTTCATGCTCAACCTCTTGCTGTGGGCCGCCGCCACGACGGCGATCATCTACTTCAGGCCGTGACGCTCCGAGCGCCGTAGCGATCGCTTCTTGCGCCGCGCGAACCGCCGCTCGCTGCGATCCTCTTTCGCGTAGTCCTGCTGCTTGGCGAGCGAGCCGAACACCTGCGTCCACTCGTTGTTCTTGAAGATCGGCATGTAGCCGCGCGGCGGGATGTGGAACGCCTTGTTGGTCTTGCCCAGGTGATCGGTCTTGCCGTCGGGATCGACGAAGCGCGCGCCGCCCGCCGCCGCGAACCACGCCGGGTAGACGAAGTTGGTCACCGGAAAGCCGCCGAGGTCGAACGTGTCCTCCTCGACGGGATCGCACACCTCGAACGCGTACAGCGTCAGGTCGTCGCCGCCCTGCACGATCAAGTTCGCGCCCGGATCGATCAGCATCTCGGCGAGCTCGTGCGTGGCGGTGATGGTCACCTGCTTGCCGGCGGCGAGCACCGCCGACACCGCGATCTTCGCCAGCGGCAGCCCCTCGGGCGTGAGGTCGTGATAGCCGAGCACGCCCGCCTGATCCGACACGTCGAAGAACGCCATCGCCCACGACCCCGGCTCGAAGTCGGCCGCCAGCTTGAGCTGACACGGCGTCCCCCAGCGCGGCGCGAAGAAGTCGTCGACGAACTTCTGGCAGGTGTCGACCACCTGCTGCGGCGTGACCTTCCAGTCCTTGTTCTTGTCGGTCTTGTCGATGACGGTGATCGTCGGTCCTGGCATGCGCGCCCCCTTCGGAATAGAGCGCGCAGCATAGCACTCTGGACTATCCTGTCTTCATGGTGAGGTCGGCCGCGTTGGTGGCGGTGTGGTTGGCGGCGTGCAACTCGGTTTCTCCATCGACCGGGATCGATCTCGCGAACGGCGGCGATCTAGGCCTCGACGCCGCGCTCCCGGGTGACGACGCCGATCCGCTGGTCGGCGCCATGCCGCAGAATGCTCGTTTCGTCGGCAATGCCGGCGTCAATGTCTTCCGCTCCTACAGCAACGCCGGTGCGAGCTTCTTCTGGCCGGGCTTCGCCACCACCTGTTCTACCCAACGAACCGGCTCCTGCATCGAAACGATGTGTACCAACTCCGTCGACGGTGGCCAGAGCTCGGCCGCCAGCGCCGGCACGATCACGATCGTGAGCGCCGCGCCGATCGTCGCGCTCACCTACGCAAGCGGTAAGTACTCTTCGTTCGTCGGCATGCCTTCGCCGTGGCACGGCGGCGACTCGCTTACCATCAGCGCGGCGGGCGATACGGTTCCGTCATTCTCGACGACATTGTTGGCTCCTGGGCCGATCGTTCTCCGCTCGCCCGTGGTGCAACACAGCGTGAACACCGACACGGTCACCGCCACGCGCGGGGAGGACCTGGCGCTCAGCTGGACCTCGGGCATTGCTGGGTACATCGTCTTCTCATACGGTAGCTCGACGGCATTGGCCCCGAACGCGCCGTCGTTCTCGTGCTCGTTCCCGGCACGCGATGGAACGGGTGTGATTCCCGCGGCCGTGGTCGACAACATGAGCCGGGTGAGCGGTTCCTACGTCGGCGACTTCGCGCTCGAAAGCGAGCGTCACCTGCTCGTCGGCGACGCTCTCGTCGACGTGGTGGTAAATGCCGAGATCGACGACTCGCAGGGCGTCGAGCTCGGCTTGGTCACTCTGCAATTCCAGTAGCTGGTTGGATTCAGAGCGAAGGGCGTATCCTTGTGTATCGGGAGCGCCGGTGCGGAGTATCGTGAGCGTGGCGTTGTGGTGGTACGCGAGCGTCGCGTCGGCGCAGCAGGTCATCGGCGCGATCTCCCCGAAGGCGATCGAAGACCTGGTGCGCGCGCACGAACGAGCGCTCGCGCGCTGTCCGGCCAAGCTCGAGCAGATCGCCCTGCGCTTCGTCATCGGCGAGAACGGCGAGCTGACCGAGCTGCGCGTGAGCACGCCGGCCGAGGCGCAAGCGGCGCAGGCGTGCGTGTCGAAGCAGGTCGAGCGCTGGCGATTTCCGCGCCCCGAGCACGGCACCGTCGAGGTGACGTGGGACTTCGGCCGCCCGCGCTTTCCGGGCGCCGACGCGCGCACGCTGGCGATGGCCGGCGTCGGCGCCGCGAAGTGGGAAGAGCGGGTGGTCGCC
The DNA here is from genome assembly GCA_035652295.1 of Polyangia bacterium. Lineage (GTDB taxonomy): Bacteria > Myxococcota_A > Polyangia > Palsa-1104 > Palsa-1104 > DASREC01. Next base: position 14,043 of record DASREC010000439.1, on the reverse strand, counting down.
GACGTCGCCTGGGGCGCGCTCGACGTCGAAGGCACCACCATCCGAAATCGCAACCACGTCGAGAGCGCGCTGCGCCGCGATCGCTGGCTACAGACGTGCGCAGGCGAAGCGCTGCGCGCGAACCCGGCGCTCGCGGGACCGTTCTCGATCAGCTTCGCCATTCACGGCGGCCGCGCCGAGCCGCTCCAACTCGACGGCGGCGGCTCGGACACCAACGGCCTGCGCGACTGTCTCCGCGCGCGCCTCGCCGGCTTTACGTTCCTCGACGACGCGGCCTCGGTGCGCCTGAGTTTCTCGGTCTCGCCTCGCCGCGCGTGGGTGTTTCGCGATCCGCGGCGGTGAACGCGGTCAGCGCAACCGAACCAGCAGCGCGGCCGTCACCACGATCGCGGCGGCCAGGAGCCAGAGCAGCCAGGTTCGGGATCGACGTCGCAGCGGCAGCGCGCGGAAAATGCGGTCGAGGTCGGCGGCGCTGGGCGGCGGCGCTTCGGGCGCGCGGCTCGCAGGCTGCGTCGAGAGCCACTCGCCGTAGGCGGCGTTGACCGCCGCGAAGCCCGCCGGATCGCGATCGGGATGATGCGCCAGCGCCTTGCGGCGAAATGCCGCTTTCACCGTCGCCGCGTCGGCGTCGGGCGCCACCTCCAGCACGTCGTGCCACGGACGCACGAGCCGATGTTGCCTCATTCGCTCGCGCGCGGCCAGGGCGCGCCGAGCTTGCGCACGATCTCGCCGCGCGTGCGAGTGAGGTCCTGCCGCAGCTGCGCGAGCGCCGGGTCGCCGCCGATCTCGGCGAGCGTGCGATCGAGATAGCCGATCGCGCGGCGATACTCGACGTAGCGGTAGTCGCTCTTCCACCGCACGACGGGATACGCGGCCTCCACTTGCGCGCGCGTGCGCCCGCGATAGACGACGACGCGAACATCGAACGAGTCGCAGATCTCCCAGCTCCCGCCGCGCTCCCACTGCCACCAGGCGAAGCCGACGAGCCCGTGCGACGCGCCCTGCGGACCGAAGTCGTCGTAGTCGAAGATCGCGGTGTGGCCCGGCTGCTCGGGCGCGGCGTACGCCAGCCGCTTCGGGCTCCCGTCGGAGTTTCGCTCGCCGGCGCAACGGTCGCGCGCGATCTTCTTTTGCGCGGGCGCGGCGGCCGGCGGCGTGGCGTCGGCGAGCGCGAGCGCGGGAATCAAGAGCGCGGCGGCGATGCGACCGAGCACGACGTCATGATACGATTGAGACGATGCGATTTGTCGCCTGCACGATCGTGGTGCTCGGCCTGGCGGCGTGCCGCACGCGGCCGCTGCCCGAGGTGGAGCTGGACGATCTCGCGACGACGGCCGATCTCGCCGCGCCGATCGATCTCGCGGCGCCGATCGATTCCGCCGCGCCCGTCGATCTCGCGTCGCCGATCGATCTCCCGTTCCCGTTCGATCTCCGCCCCGCCGTGCCCGGCTGCGCCGACGGCACGCGCGAAGGCTTCCTCGATCCGCTCGCGTATCCGCACATCGCCGCCTGCGCCGGCGGATTCCAGATCCCCGGCGTCCTGTCGTCGACGCTCGCGCCGGCGTGCAACCGCACCGCCGGCGACTCGAGCGCCAATCCGCTCGGCGCCGGCTGCGACGTCGAAGATCTGTGCGCGTTCGGCTGGCACGTGTGCCGCACCTCGGCCGAGGTCGCCGCCTCGTCGCCCGACGGCTGCGCCGGCGCGGAGGTCTCGCCGGGCACGTTCTTCGTCACGCGCCAGTCGTCGACCGGCTGCCTGATCTGCGCCACCGGCACCAACCTCGCCAATCCGCCGTGCGGCTCGAGCCAGTGCGTCGCCGGCTGCGCGCAGACCGACGACACCTCGAACGACGTCTTCGGCTGCGGCACCGTCGGCGGCGTGCCCGACGTGGTGTGCGCGCCGCTCGATCGTTCGGGCGACGATCACTGCATGGCGCTGCCGTCCGATTGGTCGTGCGGCGGCGATCCCGGCTTGCGCGAAGCGGCGCTCGTGACCCACTCGTCCGCGATCGGCGGCGCGCTCTGCTGCGCGGACTGACCGCTCACTCTTCGAAGTCGAGGTTGCGCGGCTCGAACGGCAGGCGCGGTCCGGTCGCCGGCACCGAGTCGCCGACCACCTCGAGCCGCACGTCGTCGAGCCACGCCTGGCCGGGCCCACCGAGCAGCATCCCGAAGTGCAGCGTCTGCGCCGAGGCGGCGACGTCGACCACCGCCTCTTCCCGCTGCCAGCCGCCGCTCGCGCTCACCGGGATGTCGACGCGGCCGACCGAGGTCTCGCCGGTGGTGACGTTGATGCCGATCCATGGACGCGCGCGCCCGTCGGTGAGCACCCACGCGCTCAGCCGCACGCGCCGGCCGCGATAGCGATCGGCGGCGATCGACTGCATGACCACGGCGTGCTTGCGCGGCTTGTCGATGAGCGAGCGCAAGAAGACCGAGCGACGCCCGCTGTGGCTGTGCGTCGCGTCGACGCCGCCTTCGTAGCCGAGGTCGGCGAGCTTGGGCTCCTCGACGGGCCCGGTGAACAGCCAGGCGAGCGGCTCGTCGGCGAACGCGGCCGTCGCGGCCAGCAGGAGCGAGAGTGCGAGTGCGCGCATGAGGCCTCCTTGCGGCATTAGGGCCGCCCGGCGGCAAAAGGGTTGCTCGGCGCGCTGCGGAGACGGGCGGCTCGAACGAGCTCCTGCCCGAGCAGGCCTACTTCGCGGCCGCGACCTTCGCCTTGCGGCGGCCGGTGGCGAAGAAGTCCTTGGCCGGGGCGAGCGCCGTCCTCAGCGAGGCGTCGCTGCGCGCGGCGCCTTGCAGCATCGTGTAGAGCGCGGTCGTCGCCCACCACGACATCGACTCGGCCTCGAGCACCGAGTCCTGGAGCGATCGCGCGAACCGCGCCACCTCCTGGCGCAGCGGAGCCAGGCGCTGCGCGCGCACCCCACGTTCGATCCCGAAACCGCCTTCCGCCCCTGGGCCTTCGTCTCCCAATGGGTCACCCGCCGCGGCGAGCTCGTCGAGAAAAATATCGCCCCCCGCCCGCGCTAAGGAGATGCGATCAATTTTCGCACCCCGTGGATCGCTGTGGCGGTGCGGCGTAGCGTGCCAGCGTGCGTCGGCGAACGCGGCCATCCAAGTTGATCAGGCGGATCCAGCTCGTCGGCTGGATGCTGATCTGCGTTCTGCTCTTCTTCGCGGTCGCGACCGGCGCGGCTGCGATGCTGCGCGTGATCGCCGGCCCGACGCCGACGTGAGGTTGACGCTACAATGACGCGCATGGCGTCGCCGCCGACCGGGTTGCCGGAGCCGCACGGGATCAACTTCTCGTGGCTGATCAAGCTGCGCTGGGGCGCGATCGCCGGCCAGGTGGTGACCATCTTCGGCGTCGAGCGGCTGATGCACATTCCCGTGCCGCTCGCGCCGCTGCTGGCGATCATCGCGCTGGAGTTCGTCACCAACGTCGGCTGCGTGCTGATCGCGCGCAGCGGGCACCCCGTCGAGGACTGGTGGGCCGGCGCGATCATGGCGCTCGATACGCTGCTGCTCACGGGGCTGCTCTATCTGACCGGCGGGCCGTTCAATCCGTTCGGGTTCCTGTACCTCGTGCAGATCGCGCTGGCGTCGGTGATCCTGCGCGCGCGCTGGACCTGGACGTTGGTCGCGCTGTCGCTCGCGGGCTCGGGTTTCTTGTTCGTGGATCATCGGCCGCTCGAAATTGGCGGGCCGGATCACATGACGGTGCACTTGCGCGGAATGTGGGTCGCGTTCGGCGTGGCGGCGAGCTTCATCGTGTACTTCCTCATGCGGGTGCGGCGCGCGCTCGCCGAGCGCGAAGGCGACCTGGCGGAGGCGCGCCACCTCGCGGCGCGGCAGGAGCGGCTGGCCTCGCTGGCGACGCTGGCGGCGGGCGCTGCGCACGAGCTGTCGACGCCGCTGTCGACGATCGCGCTCGCGGCCAAGGAGCTAGAACGCCACCTCCAGCGCGCCGGCGCGGTCGAGCCGCCGGTGGAGGACGTGCGCCTGATCCGGCAGCAGGTGGATCGCTGCCGCGCGATCCTGGAGCGAATGGCGACCGACGCGGGCGAGAGCGCGGGCGAGAACCTGGTGCCGATCCCCGTCGGAGAATTGGTGTCGGCATCACTCGACGGGCTGCGCGATCGGCCACGCATTCGCGTCGACGTCGCCAAGGCCGAGGCCGAGCGCCGGCTGACGCTGCCTCGCCGCGCGGTGGCGCAGGCGATCAGCAGCGTGCTCAAGAACGCGCAGGACGCGTCCGATGACGAGACCGAGGTGGTCCTGCGCGCGAGCGCGAGCGGCGACTTCCTGCGCATCGAGGTGAGCGATCACGGCTCGGGCATGGCGCCGCAGGTGTTGGCGCGCGCGGGCGAGCCGTTCTTCACCACCAAAGCGCCGGGGCGCGGGATGGGTCTCGGGCTGTTCCTCACGCGCGCCGTCGTCGAGCGGCTGGGTGGACAGTTCCGCATCGACTCGGATCCGGGACGCGGCACCACCGCCGTGCTGGCGCTGCCGCTCGGCGCGCCTGCGAAAATTGATCGCATGGTCGAGGGGTGACGCGCATGTTAGCTGAGGAGGCGGTGGCGTCTCACACCGACGACAGGCCGTCGATCCTCATCGTTGACGACGACGAGACGTTTCGCGGCCGGCTGGCGCGCGCGTTTCGCGATCGCGGCTACGAGGTGCGCGTCGCCAGCGGCTACGAGGACGCCATCGCCGAGGCGCGCGACGACTCGCCGCAGTTCGCGGTCGTCGATCTCAAGATGCCGGGACGCTCGGGGCTCGAGGTCGTGCGCGATCTCAAGTTGATCGATCCGACGACCAAGGTGGTGGTGCTGACGGGCTACGGCTCGATCGCCACCGCGCTCGACGCCGTGCGGCTCGGCGCGACGCACTACCTCTCCAAGCCCGCCGACGCGGAAGACATCGTGGCGGCGTTCGCGCGCGACGAGAACCCGCCGCTCACCGCGACCGCGACCGAGTTTCCCGCGCCGTCGCTGGCGCGCGCCGAGTGGGAGCACATCCAGCGCGTGCTCTCCGATTGCGGCGGCAACATCTCCGAGGCGGCGCGCCGGCTCGGCATGCACCGCCGCTCGCTCCAGTTCAAGCTCATCAAACACCCGCCCGGCAAGTAGCGCGGCTGCGAAAATTGATCGCATCGACGGAAGCTCGTCGAGCGGTTAGGTAGAGCTGGTGACGCGGTGGTTCCTCCTCGTGCTCGGTTTCGCGGCAGCGCTGTCGGCGCTCCCCGACCGAGCGCGCGCGTGCGCGAGCTGTTCGTGCGGCGACATGACGCTCACCGCCACCGGCGTCGAGCGGCCCTACAAAAACCGCGTGCGCGTCGCCGTCGAGGAGCGCTACGGCTCGCTGACGATGGGCGACCCGATGCGCTACGGCGAGCGCGTTTCGTTCCTCCGGTCGTCGTTGGCGATGTCGTGGTCGCCGCTCAAGTGGTTCACCCTCAACGCGCTCATGCCGTGGGTGACGAGCTGGATCCAGTCGATGCAGCACGCGCCGACCGAGCAGGTGAACGGGCTCGGCGACCTCGAGCTGTCGGGGCGCTTCCTGGTCTTCAAGCCGCGCGGCTTCGCGCCGCACCATCTCCTGTGGCTCAACGCCGGCGTCAAGGCGCCGACGGGCTATCGCGTCTACGACGCCGAGGGGTATCCGTTCCCCGACGACGATCAGCCCGGCTCCGGATCGTGGGATCCGTTCGCGGGCGTGACCTACGCGTGGTTCTCCGGCGAGCTGCTTTCGTTCTACGGCTCGACCAGCTATCGCTACACGACGGCGGGCCCGCGCGGCTACAAGCGCGGCTCGACGCTCGGCTCGACGGCGGCGCTGCAGCTGCAGCCGTTCAAGTGGGGCGCGGTCGCGCTGGGCGGCGACGTGGTGTGGCAGCAGGCCGACACCTTGCCGAACGGCGCCGCCGCGCCGTCGACGGGCGGCGTGGTCGGCTACTTCGCGCCGGCGCTGCTCGCCAGCCCGCTGCGGGATCTCCTGATCCGCGTCGTCGTCGACGTGCCCATCGCCTCGCACCTCTACGGCACGCAGACCGTCGGCCCGCAGGTCGCGCTCTCGATCGCCTACGACGTGCGCTGACTAATTTCCGACGCTGAACGCGAACGGCTTCGAGCTCGTGTACGGGCCGGCCTTGAGATCGTTGGTCAGCACCGTCTCGCGATACATCTTCACCGTCAGCGACTGGCCGCGCCACTTCGCCCAATCGGCGTCGGTCGGCGTCCACTCCTGCAGCGTCGTGATCAGCCGGTGGACCATCGTGCCTCCCATGAAGAACTGCAGATCGTATTCGTTCCCCGAGATCGGCGGCAGGTGCAGCGTGGTCAGGGCGCCCGACGTGAACTCGGGACAGCAGCCCATGCAGCCCGGCCCGTCGAGGTAGATGACGTCGCCGTCCGGCTTGCCGACGCTCGACGGATCCTGGCTCCAGCGAAAGATCGGCTTCTGCGCGAAGGCGAGCGGCTGGCTCAAGTCGGGCGCGGTGATCACCGGCGCCTGCGAATCGTCGACGGTGGCGTTGGGCTCGTGGGCATCGAACGTCATCCACTGCTCGTCCGAGCCGCAGCCGGTGTACTCGGGCTGGAGCTTTCCCGCGCCGCCGCCGCAGCCGGCGAGCGCGAGCCCAAGTGCGATCGCAACCGCGAGCGGCGCGCGCCTCATTGCACCACGAACACGGACTGCGCCGGCCCCGGCATCGCGCTCTCGAACTGCAAACCGATCCGGCCGAACAGCGGCGGGCACTGATCGTTCATCGGATCCGACATGCAGCCGGGCACGAACTCGGTCACGCCGTCGACCTGGTGATCGAGATCCGAGTTCGCGTACAACGCCGTCAGATCGATCGCCACGCTCGACTTGCCCGGCGTGAAGCCCATCAGCGTCACCGTCGACTGGTTATCGAACTTGCACGTGATCGACGTGTTGTTGGCGCCGGTGCAGAACTCGGCGCCGAGGTGAAAGTTCCACGTCGCGTTCTTGGTCGACTGCACGTCGAGCCGTAAATAGCGATAGCCGCCCGACCAGCTCCACCACAGCGCCGGCTGGTTGAGCGGCGCCGACGCCGTCGCCGCGTCGAGGTGATCCATCGTCGGCTGCACGCCGAGCGTGAACTGCACGCCGACGTAGTCCGAGTGCTGAGGCGCGCGCCCGACGACGGTGGTGTTGGTCTCGGGGCTGGCGGTGTTGCACAGGCCCGTGCCGTCCTCGAAGTCGAGCAGCGCGATGTCTTGAAGCTGCCACTTCTTGTCCTGGTCGAGCACCAGCGGGTGCATTTCGCCATTGGCGCGAATCAGCGTCACGCCGTGGACGTACATGCGAAAGTCTTCCGGCTGAATCGTCGTCCTGGTGGTGCCGATGTTGTCGTAGCTCGCGCCGCATTTGAACGGCATTCCATTCACCAGCGGCGCGAACGACACCGAATAGGGCGCGCTCCCGTCGCTGCAACCGGCCAGCGCGCACGCGATTAAAACGGCTTTGTACTGGTTTCGCATTTGGTGCTCCCTAATTATTCGGCGCTCCGCAAACGAACCACGTCACGATCGTCTTGCGATCCGTCTCGGGCATCGGCAGGCCCGCGTCGCCGGGCGGCATGTTGCACGCGTTGACTTGATCGAGCACCAGCCCGCGCTGCGAATACACCTCGGCGTAGGTCTCGAGCAGGTGGTCGAACGCTTCGCCGTTCGGCGAGTGGCACGACGCGCAGTGGGTTTGAATCAGCGCGGCCACCTGGTGCTGCCAGCTCGGCGCCGGCGACGGACAGGTGTCGGGTTGATCGTCGGGACAGAGATTGGCCGCGGAGAGATCGTCGCCGCCGAGATCGTCGGTGGCCGCGAGGCGCTGGCCGTCGCACGCGCCGAGCGCGAGCGCGACGACCACGACCCCCGTGACGCGGCCCTGCACCAACGGCGTTACGGCACGTTGACGTAGAACGCCGCGTGTCCGTGCGGCGAGGCCGGATCGAAGTCGAGGCAATCCTCGAACAGGTGGAAGCGCACCGTCCACATGCCCGGCTTTTGGAAGATGACGCCGCTGATCGTGTACGTGCCCGTCGGCGACTCGGCGCCGACCGAGCCGGAGCTCTGCGCCGAGGTCATGGCGTCGAGGAACACCTCGGCGCGGATCATGGCTCCCGTCACCGCGCTGCCATCGGGATTGTTCTTGGCGACGACGGTGAAGGTGACCGGCACGCCCCGGCGTATCGGCGTCGAGGTCCAGCTCACGAAGTACTTGCAGTCGTCGTCGTTGCCCGACGAGTTGAACATCGTGTCGCCGAACGTCGGGCCGCTGTCGCCGCCGTCCTGCGGCGAGCCGGCCAGATCCGGCTTGCACACGGCCTGGCTGGTCGGCTGCGTGATGCCCATGTCGTCGGTGCCGGCGCAGTGATCGTCCTGCGCGCCCGAGACCGGTCCGCCCGCCGGCCCGAGATCGAGCGACATGGCGAGGTCGATGCCGCCGTCGGCGCCGCTCGCCGTGTCATCGCCGCATCCGGGCGCGGCCGCGACGAGGAGCGCAAGCCAAAGGGTAGTTTTCATGTCGCGACTCTAAAAAAAGCGCGCGGCCATGAACATGCGATCAATTTTCGCACCCCATTGCGACGCTCCGTTTAAGGAGTAAGCCTGGAGGAATGAGGCGCTGGTCGCATTTCGGCCTGGTGATCTTCGCCGCGGCGCTCGGTTGCGGCGGCCATGGAAATCAGCCGTCCGGTCCCGATCTCTCCGGCCCGTTGTCGACCGATATGTCGATTCCGGGCGGCCCGCTCTGCAGCGATCCGCGCGCCGATCCCTATATGCCCGGCCTGACCAAGCCGAGCGTGAACGGCGATTTCAACGTCACGCTCGTCGGCAGCGTGCCCGGTCCGCCGTCGATCGGCAACGACACCTGGACGCTCGAGATCGCCGACAAGTCGGGCGCGGCGATGAACGGCGCGACCATCACGGTCAAGCCGTGGATGCCCGATCACGGCCACGGAACGTCGGTGACCGCCTCGGTGACGCCGGCGGGAAACGACGGCACGTACACCGTCACGCCGCTCTATTTGTTCATGGCGGGGCTGTGGCAGGTGACGTTCACCATCAAGTCCTCGACGGGAACATCGGATACCGTGGTGTTCTCCTACTGCCTCGCCGAAGCCACGATGTAGATCAGTTGTTCGGCGCGCCGCAGACGAGCCAGTTCATCAGCGTCGCGCGATCGGCCTCGCCGAGCGGATTCATCGCGATCGGCGGAGGCATGTTGCACACGGCGATGTTGTTGAGCGCCGCGTCCTTGAGATTGAACAGGCTCTGGTAGTCGGGCAGCGCGCGGTTGGCCGCGACGTGGCCCGCCGAGTGGCACTCCATGGCGCACGAGCGCTGCACGATCGGCGCGACGTCGTTCTGGTAGCTCGGCACCACCTGCGGACACGACTGCGGCAAATCATCTGGGCACGACGGATTCGCGAAGCGCTGATCGTTGATGTACGAGGTATCGGTCAGGCTCTTCAAGAACGCGATCATGTCCTGCTTCTCCTGATCGCTCATCGTGAAGCCTTTGACGAGCGGATCGCGGTGCACGCTGGTGGCGCCGTTTCCCGCGTACGGCCCGGTCGAGATCAGCCGCCCGCCGTGCGCGTAGTTGTCGAGCACGTCGTCGAGCGTGGCCGCGCTGCCGTCGTGAAAGTAGGGCGCGGTCAGCTCGACGTTGCGCAGCGTCGGGATCTTGAATTTGCCCATGTCGTTCGAGAAATCGGTGAACGCGATCAGCCCCGTGTCGCCCGGCGGATAGTCGCCGGTGCCGTTGATGTTGTAGAGGCCGGTGTTGCGAAAATCGCGCGGCGCCGTGGGCGCGTTCTGCGAGACGAACGACGTGGTGAACGTGGTCCCCGCGTGGCAGTGGTAGCAATCGAACTTCTCGGTGAAGAACGCCGCCATTCCGCGCTGCGCCGAGTCGCTCATCGCGGTGGTGTCGCCCTGATATTGAAAACGATCGTACGGCGAATGGCCGGAGACCATGGTGCGCTCGAAGCTGGCGAGCGCGAGCACGACGTTGGTGATGGAGATCGGCTGGCCTTGATCAGGGAACGCGGCGCGGAACAGCTTCACGTAATTCGAGTCCGATTGCAGGCGATAGAGGATCGCGGGCGTCGACTCGGACATGCCCATCTCGACGGGCGCGTCGGAGAACATCGGCACCAGCGCCTGCTCCTCGAGCGTCTGCAAGAGCGGATTGGACCACATGAAGAACGACTCGTAGCCGGCGTTGATCAGCGGCATCGCGTTGTGCGGGAGCTGCTCGCCGGTCGAGCCGATCGGCGTCACGCGCCCGTCGGAGAACGCCAGCCGCTGCTGGTGGCAGCTCGAGCACGCATAGGTCTGGTTTCCCGAGAGGCGCTTTTCGTAGAACAGGTAGCGCCCGAGCTCGACCTTCTCGTTGGTCATCGGGTTGTCGGCGGGGATGAGCGGCAGCGGGAACCCCTCGGGCAGGTTCCACGTGTACGGCGTCGTCGAGTTGCTGCAACCGAGTGCCCCGGCAACTGCGAGAACGGCCGCGATTCGCGCCGTCGTGCTCATGACTCGCTCAGCATAACGCATCGCTACTCGCGGACGCGGGGCTGCGAAAAAAGATCGCAGCCCGCGACTCACGCGAGTCGTTCAGGTCGTTTTCGCCTGGTGCGGCGATAACGCATGAGCGCAATACCCGCGGCAGGTAGGAGCAGCCAGACCGAGGGATTGCGGGCGCTCGCGAGTTGGCAGCTACAGCCGCCGGTGCGAGGCGGTGGGGAAGTCGCGGCGTCGGCCGGGTTGCCCGCGGCTCGTTCGGCGTCGAAGAGCGACTTCAGCATGGACCAGGGGCCGCCGCAGACGGACGGCAAATTGCCGCAGGCGAGCGGGCCGGCGATGTCGTCGAAGTGCAGGAGCGGCCGCCAGTTCGCGCCTTCGTCGGCGGAGGTGGCGAGCGCGAAGCCGTCGGCGAGATCGTCGCCCGCGGCGTAGAGCACGCCGTCGCGCTCGGCGAGCGCGCGCACGTGCGGCGCGTTCGGCCAGACGGCGAAGGTCTGCCCGCCGTCCGTCGAGCGAAACGACGGCGTGTCGGCCGTGCCGACGAGGAGCGTGCCGCTCGAGCGCCGCAAGAAAGCGCTCATGCGCCCCGCGAGCGCGAGCGGAAGCGCGAGCGTATCGCCGCCGTCGTGCGAGATCGCGAGCCGATCGCCGGTGGTGCCGGACGTGCGCAAATAGAGCGTGCGCGGATCGATCGGATCGACGGCGGCGATCCTCGGGATGTCGCTCGGCGCGGCGGTGTCGTCGATGATTTGAAACGGCGCGCCGCCGACGGAGCGCGCCAAGAGCGGCTGAAACGGCGTCTCGCCATACATCGTCAAATAGATCGTGCGCGGATCCGCGCGCGCGTTCTCGACGCCGGTGAGCGTCGTCATCGGCGAGCCGGTGAAGATCGGCGCCGCGCCGAACGTGCGGCCGCCGTCGGTGGACTCGAACACCGCGTGATACGCGCCGACGCCGCCGTCCGGGACCTGGCGCGCGATCGCCAGCACGTGATTGGCGGCGGTCGGATCGGGAAACGCGTCGATCACTTCGTTGCCCGCGAAGGCGCCCGCGGCGAAGGTCCACGTGCAGCCGCCGTCGCGCGAGACCGCGAGGCCGTAGGGCGCGTCGGCGAACAGCGCGTCGTCGGGCGGCGCGCTCATTTGATAGGCGCTCACGTACGACGCGATCGCCTGCTCGCAGACGAGGTGCCAGGTGGCGCCGTCGTCGTCGGTCGTGACCAGGCCGAAGTTGGTGGCGAGCACGATTTGATGCGGGCGATCGGGCGGCGCGAAGATCGCCATCGAGTCGGGAAACGCGCCGTCGCCGTGGGCCGCTCGCGCGGCGAGCCCGAGTGCGACGACGAGCATGGTACGGGCCACGGCCACGCCCCAAGCCTACACCCGCGCTTGCGGGCGAGCGCCTCTCGATCTAGAACAAGCGCGGCCTACGATCGTCCAAGCGAGCAACGATGCGCATTCATCCAGACCTCGTCGCGGTGACGGCCGCGCTCGGCGTGCACGCGATCATCGCGGTAGGGCTCGTACACCTGTCGAAGCCGATGGCATTACCGCTCGCCGCCGCTGCGGCGGCGATACCGGCGGCGGCACCATCGGCCGCAGCGGATTCGCCGGCGTCGCGATCCGCGGCGACTGCGCCGGTCACTGCGCAACCGCGCAAGTTGTCGGCGCGCCCGCGTCGCAGCACGCCGCCGCGCGCGCCGGTTTCACGCAAAGCGCGGCCTCCCCGGCTTCCGGTGTTCGACGTTGAAATGCCGTCGACGACGACGGCTCCGGCTGCGCCGTCGTTGCCGCTCTTCGATCTCCCGCCGCAGTAGCGTTCGCAAGAACCGTAACTTGACAACGCGCGGCCGCGTAGCGTAAGGGACAGTTTCGCGCGATGGGTCCACTTAGCTCGCAATCGCTTCGTAGACGGAGTGCTCGCATCGCGGCGAGCGGCGTCGCGTTGGTTGCGGTGCTCGCGCAGCTCGGCAGCGTCTTTCACCTCGCGGCGGTCAAGCACGTCGAGTGCGCCGAGCACGGCGAGCTGGTCGAGGTCGCGAGCGACTTCGCGCCGGCGCGCGCCGTCACCGCCGCCGACTCGCGCACGGCGAGCATCCGCGGCGAGTACGCGCTCGCGCACGGACACGATCACTGCCCGCTCGCCGCCTGCCGGCGCGAGCGCGTCCGCTCCGAAGCGCGGACTACGCTTCTCGCTCCCTCCCTTCAAGAACAGTCGGCGGTGCTCACCGCCGGGCGAAGCGCGCCTGCGCCCGCCATCGCGATCCTCGATCTCGCTCCGAAGAACTCTCCGCCCGCCATCTAGCTCGCCGTCTCCTCCGACCGACTGAGTCGACCCGCGTCGAATTTCGCCGCGGCTGACGGCGCGTCCGCTTTCTCCATTTCGCCATAGGAGTGATCTGTGAAGTCTTGTCTCGCTGCTCGGCCGGCCGAGCAGCCGGTTTCGTTGCTCCATCCTTCGTGCCCGCACGCGCGGCGCGCGCGGTGGCGCGTGCATGGCGCGGCGGTGATCTCGCTCGGCTGCTGCGCGCTATGCGCCTCGTTCGCAGTGACGGCGCGCGAGGCGCACGCGCAACCCGCGGCGGCGCAAAAGCTCACGCCGCCCGAGCCGACGTTGAGCGTGAAGGCCACGTATCCGCCCGGCGCGCTCGAACAGCACAAAGAGGGCAGCGTCACCGTGCTCGCGACGATCGCGAAAGACGGTGTGGTCAAAGCCGCCGAGATCGATCAGGGCAGCGGCGACGCCTCGCTCGACCAGGCCGCGATCGAGGCCGCGCTGCAGTGGCGCTTCAAACCGGCGCTGCAAGACGGAGCGCCGATCGAGAGCCAGGTGCGCATCCCGTTTCATTTTCATCTCGCCGAGCACGGCCCGGCCGAGCACGCGCCGCCCGCGCCGGCTATTCCTCCACCGACGCCCGCGCCGGCGATTCCTCCGCCTGCGCCTGCGCCCGCGCCCGCGCCGGTCGCGCCGCCACCGACGGAGCTGGCGCCCGAGACCGAGCGCAAGTCGTACGAGAGCCGCGTCAGCGGCAAGAAGCAGGCGCTCAGCCGCGGCGTCTCCGACTATCACGTCGACGTCGAAAAACTTTCGCTGGTGCCGCGCACCAAGGCCGCCGACTTCCTCAAGCTGGCGCCGGGAATCCTGCTCACCAACGAAGGCGGCGAGGGCCACGCCGAGCAGGTCTTCTTGCGTGGGTTCGACGCGCGCGAAGGCCAGGACATCGAGTTCACCGTCGACGGCGTGCCCATCAACGAGAGCGGCAACCTGCACGGCAACGGCTACGCCGACACGCACTTCATCATCCCGGAGCTCGTGCAGAACCTTCGCGTCGTCGAGGGGCCGTTCGACCCTCGCCAGGGCAACTACGCCGTCGCCGGCAGCGCCGACTACCAGCTCGGTCTCGAGAAGCGCGGGCTCACCGCGAAGTACACCGGCGGCAGCTTCAACACGCAGCGGATGCTCGTCATGTGGGGCCCCCAGGGCG
>DASREC010000438.1:0-18400 GCA_035652295.1 Polyangia bacterium | reverse complement strand
GCGGGCACTGCGTGAACGCCTCGCGCCCGAAGATGACCAGGCCGATGCGATCCGACTGCCGCCGCGCGATGAAGTCCTCGATGACATTCTTCGCCGCCGTCAGCCGATCGGGCACGAGATCGGTCTCCGCCATCGAGTTCGACACGTCGAGCGCGACCACGATGTCGATCCCTTCCACTTCGGCCTGATCGGCGCTCATGCGTTGCGGTTGCGCCAACGCCACCGCGGTGAGCGCGATCGCGATCAGCCGCAGCGCGCGCGGCAGGTGCATCAGGTAGCCGAACAGCCCCTGCGACGTGCGCGACAGATCGTGCGTGCGCGAGAACACCAGCGTGCCGGCGCGCCGCCGCTCGAGCTGAAAGCCGACCCACGCGGCGAGCGGCACGGCGAGCAGCAGCAGGAACGCCCAGCGGTGGCGCCAGTGCACGTCGTCGCCGCGCAACATCACGAACGCGTAGAGCGCGAACGGCACCGCCAGCGCGATCGTCATCAAATAGGGCGCGAGCACGTCGAGCGCGCGCCGCCAGAAGCTCGCGCGCGGCTCAGCCACCGTCGCCCTCCAGCGGCAGGCGCACCGGGCCCGAGATCGCCTGCGCCACGGTCTCGAGCGGCTTCGCCGTCGAGAGCACGATCGCCTGCGCGGCGTCGAGCGCGCCATTGGCCGCGGCGTCGGTCGAGCCGGTCTTGGCGAACTTCACCAGGTCGGTGTCGGCGAGGAAGCGCGCGACTTCGCCGTCGGGCGCCGACAGGTGCGGCGCGCGCGCGATCAATTGGTTCAACAATTCGGTGGTGGTCAGCTCGAGCGAATCGAACCCGTAGCGCGCGCCGAGGTACGCGCGCACCACCTCGGCGACCGCGAAGTAGAACGGACGGTAGCCGTCGGCGGAAAAATTTCCCGCGGCCCGCAGCGCGCGCAGCTTCTCCATCGCGATCTCGTCGGGCGGCCGCGACGGCGCGAGCGGCGCGCCGGCGAGCGCCTCGTCGGATCGGCGCAGCGCGCGGCGAAGCAGCAGCCCGGCGAACACCAGCACCACCAACCCGCCGAGCGCGATCGCGCCCCAGCGCACGACGCGCATCACGCGCTTGTCCTCGACCAGCGCCGAGCGCGGCGGGCGCGGCGGTTGAACCTCCGGCTTGGGCTCGTCGTCGGCGACCAGGCCGCGGATGCGCAGCGCCAGCGGCTCGGTGTCGACGGTGCGCACCTCGCCGCGCGCGTTCAGGTACGAGATCGGGATCGCCGGGATCTCCAGCTCGCCGATCTCGTACGCCGCCACGCCGAGCACGAAGCGGTGCGAGCGGCGGCCGTCGCCGAGATCGCGGCCGGCGCGATCGCCCTCGGAGCGATCGAGCACCTCGAGCTTGCCGAGCTCCAGCTTGGCGGGGAGCGAGACCGCGATGCCGGTCTTGGCGACGGCGCTGATGGTGAGCGTCAGGCGATCGCCGACGTGCGCCTCCGACTTGTCGAGCGACGCGCCCACCGTCGGCGCGTCCGCATCCGGAACGTTCGCGCTGTCGCTCGTGCTTGCGTGGTCGTTCGCGTTCGCGCTGTCGCTCGCGTTCGCCGCCGGCGCGCCGATCGCCAGCAGCAAAAAGATCGCCGCGCTCATCGCCGCAGCCTCCGCTCGCGCGCGCGGAAGAACGCCACCAGCGACGCCACGTACGGCTGATCGGTGCGCACGTTGACGAAGTCCATGCTGTGCCGCCGAAACAGCGCCTCGCGCTCGTCGCGCGCGCGCTTCACCGCCGCCGCGTAGCGCGCGCGCCCCGGCCCGTCGGTGTCGAACGCGACCACCTCGCCGGTCTCGACGTCCTCGAAGTACACGTAGCCGATCGCCGGCAGCTCCTCCTCCATCGGATCGCTGATGGTCACCGGCACGAGATCGTGCTTGCGCTTGGCGATGCGCAGCGCCTTCTCGTACGCGCCGGTTCCGCCGTCGACGATGAAGTCCGAGACGAGGAACGCCACCGAGCGCCGCCGCGCCACCTTGCCGAGCAGCTCCAGCCCCACCTTGAGATCGGTGCGCCGCGACGCCGGCTGGAAGGTGAGGATCTCGGTGATCAGCGCCAGCACGTGCCGCTTGCCCTTCTTCGGCGGCACGAACTTCTCGACGCGGTCGGTGAAGATGATCAGCCCGATGCGATCGTTGTTCTTGATGGCGCTGAACGCCAGCAGCGCCGCGATCTCCGCCGCCACCTCGCGCTTGGCCTGCTGCCGCGAGCCGAACGCGCCCGAGCCCGACGCGTCGACGAGCAGCATCACCGTCATCTCGCGTTCCTCGACGAACAGCTTGATGTACGCGTCGCGCATGCGGGCGGTGACGTTCCAGTCGATGAGGCGCACGTCGTCGCCGGGCTGGTACTGCCGCACCTCGGAGAACGCCATGCCCAGGCCCTTGAACACCGAGTGATACGCGCCGGCGAGCTGGTTTTGCGCCTGCCGCGCGGTGACGATCTCGATGCGGCGAATTTTCTTGATCAGCTCGCGCGGGAGCATTGGTTAAACCATTTGCGCATTGGTTAAACCATTCGCGATCGGCATCAAGGAACTTCGACGTGCTCGAAGATGCGGCGCACGATGTCCTCGGCGGTGACGTTCTCCGCCTCGGCCTCGTAGGTGAGCGACACGCGGTGGCGCAGGACGTCGAGCCCCACGCTCTTGATGTCCTCGGGCGTGACGTAGCCGCGGCGCTTGAGGAACGCGTGCGCGCGCGCCGCCAGGTTGAGGAAGATCGACGCGCGCGGCGAGGCGCCGAACTGCACGAACACGCCCAGCTCCTTCAGGCCGTACGCGCCCGGCTCGCGCGTCGCGTGCACGACATTAATGATGTAGTCGCGGATCTTGTCGTCGATGTAGACCTGATTGATCACGCTGCGCGCCTGCGTCAGCTCCTCGGTCGTCGAGATCGGCTCGGCGCGCGTCGCCGACGGCACGCCCGAGGTCATGCGATCCATGATCTCGCGCTCCTCGCTCTTCTGCGGATAGCCGACCTTGACCATCAGCATGAAGCGGTCGAGCTGCGCCTCGGGCAGCGGGTACGTGCCCTCCTGCTCGATGGGATTCTGCGTCGCCATCACCAGGAACGGATCGGGCAGCTTGTGCGTCTCGTCGCCGATCGTCACCTGCCGCTCCTGCATCGCCTCGAGCAGCGCCGACTGCACCTTGGCCGGCGCGCGGTTGATCTCGTCGGCGAGCACCAGGTTGGCGAAGATCGGCCCGCGCCGCGTGCGGAACTCCTGCGTCGCCGGGTTGTAGATGGTGGTGCCGACGATGTCGGCGGGCAGCAGATCGGGCGTGAACTGGATGCGCTGGAACTTGGCGCGCAGCGTATCGGAGACCGTCTTCACCGTCAGCGTCTTGGCCAGGCCCGGCACGCCCTCGAGCAGCACGTGCCCGCCGGTGAGCATGCCGATCAAGATCCGCTCGACCATGTAGCGCTGCCCGACGATGACCTTGGAGACTTCCTGGATGAGCCGCTCCGAGAACGCCGACTCTTTCTGCACCAGCTCGTTGATGACCTTGACGTCGTAAGCCATGGCGCTTCGGGGATAGCACCAATGCGAGGATCTTGCTACTCGGCGCGAATGGTTAAACCAATGCGGATTGGTTAAACCATTGCCTACGGCGGCGACAGCGCGCCGACCCACGCGCCGCCGGTGGTGCCGTCGGAGCCCGGGCTGAACGTCGCCGTCGCCGACTCGACGCCGGTCGCTCCGGGAACCACGAAGTCGCCCTGGTACGCCGCCAGCTCCTGCCACGAGACGATCGAGTTCAGGTTCGCGGGCGCGCCGATCCACGACTCGCCCTGGCCCGATTGGTACATGTAGATCGCGACCAGGCGATCGTGCGGGCGCGTGGTGGTGATCGACGGCGCGCTGAAGACGATGGTGTTGTTGCCCGGCGGCACGCCCGGCGCCGTCGACGGCGGATTGTTGAGCGCGTCGAACGGCGTCACCGCCCGGACGTTGCGGTAACCGATCATCACCGACGAGGTGATGCCGGCGACGGCGTTGAGCTGCACGTTGAAGTCGCTCTCCGAGGCGCCCGCGCTCTTTTGATAGATCGCGAGCGAGCTGCCGGCGGTGGTCGCCGAGGCGACGTAGGTCCAGCCGGCCGGCGTCGCGCTCACCTGCGCGCCCTCGGCGTAGACCGCGAGCAGCAGGAAGTCGCCCGACTGCAGCGCGCCGGCGAACGGCGACACGTGGGCCAGCACGGTGTTCTGCGACGTCATGCGGGACTCGCCGTGGCCGAGGAACGTGATCGGCACCGCGGCGAGATCGGTCCACGCGAGATCGGGCGGCGACGCCAGATCGGCGATGGGGACGGTGAGATCGGGCGGCGTCGCCAGATCGGCGGTGGCGAGATCGTCGGGCGTCGCCGCGTCGGTGACGACGGCGAGATCGGGCGGCGGGCCCAGCTCGCCGCCGGCGGGGGTGAGCGACACGCGACCGGGCGCGATCTGGTGCGCGGCGACGGCGATCGGATCCGACGTGCCGTGACCGACGACCGCGCCGGCGAGCTTGCCGGTGACGTCGAACGTGACCGTCGTCGGGCGATCGGGCAGCTCGGCGAGCAGGTGCGTGGGCAGCGCGAGCGGCGCGGCCGGCCGCGCGCGGTCGGTGAGCGAGAGCCCGCCGAAGCTGGCGATCACGTCCAGCTCGTCGACGGTGAGGTTGGCGCCGTCGATGGTGAGATCGACGCCGGTGCCGGTCTGCGTGCAGCCGGCGGCGAGCGCGGCCACGAGCGCAGCGACGAGCGCGCGCGCAGCGACGAGCACGCGCGCGGTGACGAGCGTGCGCGCGGGCTCAGCGGCCAAAGCTCACCACCAGCGGCGACGCCGGGTACGCGTCGCGCGGCGACGACAGGCCGACGCCGAGCCCGACGCCGAGGGCGATCGCCACCACCGCGACCGCGCCGGCGGTGATCCAGATCCAGGTGCGGCGCGGCGCCTCGCGTCTCGCCGGCGGCGCGCGCGTCGCCATCACGCTCTCCGCCGCGGCGCCCGGCGCCACCGCCGCGGACGGCGGCGCGAGCGGATTCACCGTCGGGGGCGCGGCCGGCGGCGGCGCGAGCGCGCGCTCCTCGCGCAGCGTCTGCAGCAGGCGCCGCGCCTCGGGCGCCAGCGGCGAGTCGGGCGCCGCCGCGAGAAACCGCTGGCACTGATCGATCGCCTCGTCGACGCGCCCGAGCTTGCGCTCGGTCTGCGCGAAGTTGAGCAGGAACTCCGGCCGCGGCGACAGCGCGTAGCCGGCCTCGAACTCGCGCAGCGCGTCCGCGAAGCGCCCCTCGCTGTAGGCGCGCTGCCCCTCGCGAAAGTGCGCGCGCGCCTCGTCGACCTGTCGATCTCCGTCGGCGCGCGCCGCCGCTCCGCCGAGCGCGGCCGTCACCGCGATGACCGTGATCATCCCGATCCTGCTCATCGCGACTCCGCCCAAGAACGCCCCGCTTGATTGTCGGCGCGCCGCGTATCACCCGTCAAGCCGCGCGCGCGGGCAATGGTTTAACCATTCAGACAGTGGTTCAACCATTTGCGCGGTTCGTGATAGAGTGCGCCCCATGCTCCACCGGTTGGCCTTGCTCGCGTCGCTCGGGCTCACCGCCTGCGGCAGCCCGCAAATTCAGGACGACGGCGATCCGCCGTCGGCCGCCGACGGCAGCCTCGGCTTGCCGACGATCGACGAGAACGGCGACGGCGGCGCGCCGGCGAGCGGCGACGGCGGCGTGATCACCGTCGGCGGCCAGGCGCGCGTCATCGCCGACTCGCTCAACCTGCGCGACGGCGTCGGCACCGGCGCCAACGTGCTCACCGCCATGCCCTGCGGCTCGACGGTGACCGTGGTCGGCGGCCCGTCGACGACGCCGGCCGCCGGCTGGTGGAACGTCACCTACCAGCAGCAGACCGGCTGGGCCTCGGGAAAATATCTCGTCGCCGCCGACGCGTTCCCACCCGGCGCGTGCGGGCTGCCCGGCGTCGACGGCGGCGTCACAATGACCGGCACCGTCACCGCCGCCAGCATCTTCGCGCTCGCCACGTCGGCGGTCGGCTACTCCTATTATTGGGGCCACGGCTCGTGGCGCACCGACGGCACGCAGCTCGGCACGTGCACCGGCTCGTGCCCGTCGTGCAGCCACACCGGCGTCTACGGCGCCGACTGCTCCGGCTTCGTCGCCAAGGTCTGGCAAGTACCATCGGCGAGCCCGGTCGACGTCGACGCGCACCCGTACTCGACCGCCAACTTCTACAGCGACACCACGCACTGGAAGCCGGTGCCGCGCTCGTCGCTGCAGCCGGCCGACGCGCTGGTGCACCGCACCGCCACCGAGGGGCACATCGCGCTCTACGAATCGGGCTCCGATCCGTTCGGCAACGTGTGGCTCTACGAAGCGCGCGGCTGCGCCACCGGCATCGTCCACGATCTGCGCACGCCCGACTCGACGTACATCGCCATCCGCCGCGACGGGCTCTAGCCGCGCGCGCTCCTCGGTGGTTTGACATGTGCCGCCGTCGTTGGTAGATCGCCGCGCATGACCATCACGCGCGAAGACCCTCGCTTCTGGGACGTGCGAACCATCGAGCGCCGCATGCGCAAAGGGCAGCTCACCCGCAAGGACTACGAGAAGCACGTCAAGTCGGTGCCGGACTCGGCCGACAAGGCCGCTCCCGTCGACACCGGCGACGACGCGAGCGACGACTCGGCGGAGTAGCCGTGGACGAGACGCCGCCGAAGGACGCGCCGCCGAGCGAAGCGGACGCGTTGCCGGAGATCGATTTCGGAACGTTCGTGATGTCGCTGGCCACGTCGGTGCTGGTGCACCTCGGCGAGATCAAGCACCCGGACTCGGCGGCCGACGAGCGCAACCCGGCGCTCGCCAAGCAGACCATCGACATCCTCGGCATGCTGCGCGAAAAGACGCGCGGCAACCTCACGCATGAGGAGACGCAGCTCATCGAGAACCTGCTCTATGATCTGCGCATGAAGTATGTCGCTGCGAAGAAGCGCTGAGCTCGCCGCCGTCGTAGCGCTCGCCGCCACGTGCTCGAGCCGCGCGCAGTCGCCGCCGTCGAGCGCGCCCGCCGCGCCGGTGGCCGCGCTGTCGCAAAATCCGCCGACGCAGACCGCGCCGCCGGCGCAACCGGGGATCGTGCCCGTGCCCGGCGCGCCGACGTCGTTCGTCGGGCTGGTCAAGCACGCGCGCGCGTCGGTGGTCAACATCCACTCGACGGCGATCATCCGCCAGCAGCCGGTGGCGGTGTTCCCGTTCGGCGAGGACAGCCCGTTCTACCAGCTGGTGCAGCCGCCCGAGCAGCGCGCGCAGTCGCTCGGCACCGGCTTCGTGGTGAGCGCCGACGGCGACATCATCACCAACAACCACGTGGTCGCGCCCGAGGAGCTGGGCGGCCGCACCGCGGACGAGATCACCGTCAAGCTCGACGACAAGCGCGAGTTCCGCGCGCGCGTGCTGGCGCGCGATCCGGCGACCGACGTGGCGCTGCTGCACGTCGACGCGCGCGGGCTTCAGCCGGCCGAGCTCGGCGACTCCGACGCGCTCGAGGTCGGCGAGTGGGTGGTGGCGATCGGCGAGCCGTACGGCTTGTCGTCGACGGTGACCGCCGGCATCGTCAGCGCCAAGGGGCGGCGCGGCGACGAGCTCGGCGGCGGGCGCGGCATGAACCACGGCTACTGGGACTTCATCCAGACCGACGCGGCGATCAACCCCGGCAACTCCGGCGGGCCGCTGCTCAACATGCGCGGCGAGGTGGTCGGCATCAACACCGCGATCAACGCCAAAGCGCAAGGGCTCGCGTTCGCGGTGCCGATCAACATGGCCAAGCGCGTGGTGGCCGACCTGCGCAAGTACGGGCGCGTGCAGCGCGGCTGGCTCGGGCTGCGGCCGATCGATCCGCACGCGGTCGGGCTCGATCTGCCGACGGGCGCGCTGATCGGCCTGGTGGTGCCCGGCAGCCCGGCGCACCGGGCGGGGCTGCGGCGCGGCGACGTGGTGCTGCAGTTCGATGGGCTGGCCGTCGACGACGGCGAGCGGCTGCGCTGGCTCTCCGCCAACGCCGGCGTCGGCAAAAAAGTCCTCCTCCGCGTCCGCCGCGGCGAGGCCGAGCAAGACATCCCCCTGGTCACGATCGCCCAACCCGACTGAGTGCTCGAGCGAGCGCGCTGCGTTCCGCGCGCTCCGCTCCGCCAGGTGCAAGGCTCAGCGTAAACCACCGAGAATCGCCAAACGGAGCATCTTTACGAGCTTCCGCCACGGCAGCGGAACGGAGCGTGCGGGCGGAGTGCAGCGGTGGATCGAGCGCAACGCCGTGGCTGCGCCGCAATGGTTAAACCACTAGCGGATTGGTTTAACCATTGCGCTCGGCGATCAGGAGGACGTTGCCGGGGTGGAGGCGGCCGGCGACTTCGTCGGTGCGGACGCGGAGGCCGAGCGACTCCAGGTCGGCGCGCAGCTCGTCGATGGGGCGGAAGCGGACGCGCGGGCCGCGGTTCCAGCCGAGCCGGGTGACCACGCGCTCGAGCAGCCGCGTGAAGCGCGCGCCGCCGCGACGGGCGCGATCGCCTTCGCGCACCAGGATGCGGCCGCCGGGTCGCAGCGCGCGGGCGCAGCGCTCGAGCAGCGCGCGCTGCTCGCCGGCGTCGTAGTAGTGGAGCACGTCGACCAGCGTCACCACGTCGCACGCCGGCAGCGCGAACGCGCGCAGATCGCCCTCGATCACCTCGATGCCGTCGAGGCCGCGCGCCGCCTCGACGCCGGCCGCCGCCTTCGCCCGATCCCACTCGACGCCGAGCGCGCGCCGCCCGAGCACGCCGAGCAGCACCGGCAGCATCGCCAGCCCGGTGCCGAGATCCACCGTCACGTCGCGCTCGCCGACCAGCGGCGCGATCGCGCGGTAGCACGGATCCATCTGGTACTTGAGGCGCGCGTACCAACGAAAGCGCGGATGCGCCGCGCGGTAGCGTCCCGCCGCGGTCTCGATCGCCGCGTCCACCGGATCGATCGCCGCCGCGCGCGCGCGCCGCCGCGCCGCCGCAACGACGTAGACGATCGCGCCCAGCGCCACGCCGAGCGCCGCGCCGACGGCGACTCCGCCCACCAGCCAGTCGGCGAAGAAGCGGCGCGCCAGCGCCGGCGCGCCCGACCAGGTGAAGTCGGCGCGCGCGAGCGCGAGCCAGCGACGGTGCAAGAGCCGCTCGCCTAGCTGCACCGACGCGAAGCCGAGCAGCGGCACCAGCGGCGGCAGCGACACGTTGGCCGCCGCGTACACCGCCACCTGGTTCAGCCGCAAGAGCCACGCGAGCGCGACGCAGATCAGGATGTGCAGCCCGAACAGCGGCGTGCACCCGACCACGCAGCCGACCAGCACCGCCGCCGCCAGCCGCGCCGGCGAGGTGTGCTGCCGCAGCAGCGCGCGCACCAGGTTTTTCACGCGCGAGAGCATTGGTTAAACCATTGCCGTAATGGTTAAACCACTTCCACGAAGCGGGCGATGATGGTCTTGGGCCCGATCGACGGGAAGTAGACGGTGAGCTTGAGATCGCGGCCGGCGCCGGTGAAGCCGCGCACCTCGCCTTCGCCGAACTTCGGGTGGCGCACGCGCTGGCCGAGGTGAAACGACGCGTCGGCCTCGTCGGTGAAGCCGGCGTCGGCGTCGTACTCGACGGAGATGCCGGCGTCGCGCTCGACCACGCGCCGCTCGCCGCCGCGCTCGCCACGCTCGCCGCGCGCCGCCATCTGCGGCGGACGCCCGGCGCCGGGCCGCTGCACGGGCGCCGGCCGCGCGATGCACGCGTCGGGCACGTCGTCGAGAAAGCGGCTCTCGCGAAACGGCCGCGAGTCCTGCCCGAACAGGTGGCGCGTGCGCGCGTTGGAGAAGAACAGCCGCTCGCGCGCGCGCGTGATGGCGACGTACGCCAGCCGCCGCTCCTCCTCGATCGCGTCCACGTCCTCGCCGTTGCGCAGCGACGGAAAAACGCCGTCCTCGAGCCCGGTCACGAACACCACCGGAAACTCCAGCCCCTTGGCCGCGTGCACCGTCATCAGCGTCACGCCGCGCGACTTCTCGTCGGCGGGCGACACCAGCGACACGCGCTCGAGAAAGTCGGTGAGCGTCGCCGGCTGCCCCTCGCGCGCCTCGTGATCGCGCTCGAAGTCCTTGATCGAGCCGACGAGCTCCATCAGGTTCTCGATGCGCGACTGGCTCTCGTGCGTCGAGTCGGCCGCCAGCCGCTCGAGGTAGCCGGTGCGCTCGAGCACCGCCTCGGCCAATCCGCCGAGGGTGCCGATATGCCCGCGCAGATCCTCCATCAGATCGACGAACGCGGCCAGCTTGCGGCGCGGCCCCGTCGACAGATCGCCGGCGTCGGGCGCCGCGACCGCGCGCAAGCCCTCCCACACCGTCACCTTCGCCGCGCGCGCCCGCTCGACCGCCTTCTCGTACGTCGCCTCGCCGATGCCGCGCGTCGGCCGATTGACGATCCGCTCCAGCGAAACCTCGTCGGCGGGATTGGCGATCACGCGCAGGTACGCCAGCAGATCCTTGACCTCGGCGCGATCGTAGAAGCGCGTGCCGCCGATGACCGCGTACGGCAGATCGGCGGCGAGCAGCGCCTCTTCGAGCACGCGCGACTGCGCGTGCGTGCGATAGAAGACGGCGAAGTCCTCGGGCGTGCGCCCCTCGTCGTGCTCGAGCCGGCGGATGGCGCGCACCACGAACTCGGCCTCGCGCCGCTCGTCCTCGGCGGTGAAGTAGAGGATCGCGTCGCCGCCCTCGTGCTCGGTGTAGAGCTGCTTCGGCTTGCGCGCGAGGTTGCGAGCGATCACCGCGTTGGCCGCGTCGAGGATGATCTGCGTCGAGCGGTAGTTGCGCTCCAGCTTGACCACGTGCGTCTTCGGATGGTCGTGCTCGAAGTCGAGGATGTTGCGCAGGTCGGCGCCGCGCCATCCGTAGATCGATTGATCGTCGTCGCCGACCACGCACAGGTTCTCGTGCACGCACGACAGGTGGCGCACCAGGCGGTACTGCACGCGGTTGGTGTCCTGAAACTCGTCGACGAGCACGTGCTCGAATTTTTCCGCCAGCCGCGGGCCGACCTCCGCGTCGCGCTCGCACAGGCGCAGCGCCTTGAGCAGGAGGTCGCCGAAGTCGACGCCGTTTGCCTGCTCGAGCCGCTCCTGGTAGACGGGATAGACGCGCGCGACCAGATCGGTGAAGTAGTCTTCGCCCTGGTACTCGTCGGCGGCGACGCCCTGGTTCTTGGCTTGATCGATCGCGCTCAGCATCGCGCGCGGCGTGGCGAAGCGATCGGCGACGGCGAGATCCTTGAGCACGCGCAGCATCAGCGACTTCTGATCGCCGTCGTCGAAGATCACGAAGTCGCGCTTGAGCCCGGCGCGCTCGGGGTGCATGCGCAACAGGCGCGCGCACGTCGAGTGGAAGGTGCCGATCCACGCGCTCTGCGCGCGGTCGCCGGTCACGCGCGTGATCCGCTCGCGCATCTCGCCGGCCGCCTTGTTGGTGAAGGTGACGGCGAGGATGCGATAAGGCAGCACCCCGCGGCGCAGCAGCCGCGCGATGCGGTAGGTGATGACGCGCGTCTTGCCCGAGCCGGCGCCGGCGAGGATCAAGAGCGGCCCGTCGTCGTGCTCGACGGCCTCGCGCTGCGCCGGGTTGAGATCGGGGTTGAGATCGTCGCTCACGCCGTCGTTATGGCCCGCGGCGGGCGGGCTCCGCAACAGGGAAGCGTGCGCTGCCTCGCTTGCTCCTATCGGGCGAAGGCTCTATTCATAAATGTTGAACCAATGCATACCCCCCCCTCCAAGGGCACCGACCGGCAGTCGCTCGGCCGCGCGTTCCGGCACCGCTTCGAGGGGCCGTTCTGGCGGCGCATGTTCCTCGCCGGCGTGCGCGGCCTGTCGCCGGCGATGCAGCGCGCGACCATGCCGATGTGGGCGGGCATTTTTTATCTGCTGGTGCCGCGCGCGCGCCGCATCGTCGAGCGCAACCTCGCGCAGGTGTGCGGGCCGCTGCCGCCGGCGCAGACCAAGGCGCGCTCGTTCCGCCTGTTCGTGAACTACGCGCAGTCGATCACCAACATGTACGCCGCGCACCTCGGGCAGCCGCTCCCGCGGGCGGAGTTTCTCGGCCACGAATACCTGCGCCCGCTGGTCGCCGCCAGGCAGGGCGCGATCATGCTGACCGGCCACATGGGGTACTGGCAGATCGCGCACTTCCTCCTCGCGGGGCGCAACTGGCTGCCGCCGATCACGATGGCGATGGCCGAGGAGCCGAACCGCGCGCTGGCCGAGTTCGAGGAGCAGTTTCGCGCGAAGCTGCGCATCGTCTACACCACGTCGTCGCCGTTCGCGTCGATCGAGCTGGCGGGGATCCTGCGGCGCGGCGAGTTCGTCGGGATGCAGCTCGATCGGTATCTCGGCGGGGCGCACGCGCGGCTGCCGTTCTGCGGGCGGCCGGCGCCGTTTCCGCTCGGGCCGGCGACGCTGGCGCGCGCGACCGGCTGTCCGCTGGTGCCGGTGTTCGTGGTCAGCGGGCCCGATCGCGCGAGCTGCAAGGTCATCGTCGAGCCGCCGATCGAGGTCGCGCGCACGCGCGATCGCGAGGCCGACGCGCGCGAGGCGATGGAGCGCGTGGTCGAGGTGTACCAGTCGTTCGTGCGGCGCTATCCGGAGCAGTGGTTCAACTTCTACGATTTCTGGAGCGACGGGGCGGCGGCGCCGCGCGTATGACGCGGCCGCGCGTGTGCGTGACCGGGCTCGGCGCGGTGAGCGGGTTCGGCGCGGGCGCGGAGCGGCTGTGGCGCGCGCTGGTCGCCGGTGAGCGCGCGACCGCCGAGCGGCCGGAGCTGGCGGCCGCCGGGTTGCGCGTCGGGCCGATCGCGCTGGTCCCGTCGGCGCCCGTCGGCGACGCGGCCGCGGCGCGCGCGTCGTCGTTCGCCGTCGCCGCCGCGCGCGAAGCGATGGCCGACGCCGGCGCGACGGATGCCATGCCGCGGCTCGGCGTAGTCTGCGGCACCACGCTCGGCGGCATCGACGCCTTCCTGCGCGCCATCCGCGCCGACGCGATCGCACCCGCCGACGCGAATGCACGCACCGACGGGAACGCACGCGCCGACGAATTCGCGCGCGCCGGCGAATCCGCGCGCGCCGGCGAATCCGCGCGCGCCGGCGAGCGCTTCACGTGCGCGGCGCCGGCCCGGGCGATCGCGGACGCGCTCGGCGCGCGCGGCCCGGTCGACACCGTCTCGGTCGCGTGCGCCTCGGGAAACGTCGCGCTCGGCACCGCGCTCGAGCTGATCCGCGACGGCGCGTGCGACGTGGTGGTGGCCGGCGGCGCCGACGCGCTCAACGACTTCGTGCTCTCCGGCTTCGCCGCGCTCAAGGCGCTCGATCTCGGCCCGTGCCGTCCGTTCGATCGCGCGCGCCGCGGCCTCAACCTCGGCGAAGGCGCGTGCTTCCTGGTGCTCGAAGCCGAGCCGCGCGCGCGCGCCCGCGGCGCCCGCATCCGCGCGTTCCTCGACGGCTACGGCCTCGCCGCCGACGCCGTGCACATGACCGGCCCCGATCGCGAAGGCCGCGGCGCCGCGCGCGCCATGCGCCTCGCCCTCGACGACGCCGGCGCCGCGCCGGGCGACCTCGACTTCGTGAGCGCGCACGGCACCGCCACCACCTTCAACGACCTGATGGAGGCCAAGGCGCTCGCCGCGCTCCTCGGTGCGCACGCCCCGTCGGTGCCGGTCAACTCGATCAAGAGCGCCGTCGGCCACACGCTCGGCGCCGCCGGCGCGCTCGAGGCCCTCCTCTGCGTGCGCGCCCTCGAGAGCGGCCTCGTCCCCCCCACGCCCGGCCTCACCGACCTCGATCCCGAAATCCCCCTCGACGTCATCCGCGGCCACGCCCGCCCCCTCCCCCTCGCCACCGTCCTCTCCACCTCCTCCGGCTTCGCCGGCTCCAACGCCTCCCTCCTCTTCCGCCACGCCTGATCAATTGGTTTAACCATTCCTCCAATGGTTAAACCAATCCCAAACCGCCTCCAATCGCCAATCCGAGCACGTTTACTGCGTCGGGTCGCTGACCGTCGCCGCGCCGGTCATCCGATAGCTGTCGATGAAGCCAATCGCCAGCTCGTGCGTAATCTCGATCGGGTTGTCCACCGCGATCGGCGGCACCTGCTTCACGAACGGCGGAAATCCCGGCACCCACGCCCGCGTCCCCGACTGCGACGTGAACATGCCGTGCGTCGCCGGATCGAGCACCACCGTCGCGCGCAGCGGCTGCGCCGAGTAGGGCGCGGCCACCTGCGGAAACATCACCACGTTCGACGCGTGCGAGCGCTGCGCCAGCGTCACCTGCGACGCGCCCCAGACGCGCGCCAGCGCCTCCTCGGCGTCGTTCGGCACCACCTCGTCGGAGAAGTCCTCGAGGAACAGGATCTGCTTGGCCGGATCGCCTTCGGGCCCGAGCGCCAGCCCGTCGCCCGGCTCGATCACCGTCTGCAAGAGATTGAGCGACATCTGCGCGTGCGTCGGCGCGACGTCGGGATTGTCGACGTCCACCTGCTCGTCGTACGCGCCGGCGACGAACGGCTGGAGCAGCTGCGCGAACGACGCCGAGTGCGCCACCAGGTCGACCATCAACCCGCCGCCGCCGACGTCGAGCACCGCCGCGCCGGCCAGCGGATCGAGCGCCATCACCTGCGAGCCGAGGATGCTGCCGAACGACTCGCCGGAGTAGACCAGCCGGCTCCCGTCGAGCGTGAAGCCGGCGAGCGCCGGATCGGCGGCGGCGATCTCGCTCACGTCGCCCAGCTTCGCCAGCCGCACGAGCTGCATCAGATCGACGGTCGCCTGGCGGAAGTTGTCGCGCATGTAGCGCGGGTCGAGCGCCGGCACGCCGTGCGCCGCGTCGCCGTTGAAGTCGAAGAAGTACTGCACCGCGCCCGCCGGCGACGGATCGCCGATGCCGTCGGGGATCGCCGCGCCCGACAGGTTGTTGAGCAGGTCCATCGCGCCCGGGCGGCGGCTGCCGTGCCACAGCTCGTCGATGCCGAGCACTGCGTAGCCGCGCGCGGCGAAGTCGTTGGCCACCACCAGCACCGCCGAGCGATCGTTGTTGATGCCGTGCTGAAAGATGATCACCGGCGTCGACGCGTAGCTCGGGCGCTTCGGCAGCGCGATCAAGAACGGCACGTGATCGGTCGCCTTGACCGACTGCGCGGCGTCGAACAGGCCGAGCGTGCCCGGCGTCGGCGACAGGTAGTGCGGCACGTCGAGCGTGCCCTCGACGACGAACGCCACCGCGTCGTGCACGACGCCGCCCGACTTCGGCCGGCCCGGGCGCGTGGTGGTGACCGGCCCGCCGAACAGGTCGAGCAGGTCCTGCGCCGTCGAGAAGGTGCGGGTGACATGCGCCCTGGGCGGCGCCGCCGCGAGATCGGCGAGCACCTTGGCCGTCTGGGCGGTGAGCGTGCGCGTGGTGAACGCGGTGGCGGCGAGCGGGTGCGCCTTCATCGACGCGAGCAGCGCGGCCAGCGCCTGGTACGACGGCTTCTGCCCGACGGCGCCGCGCCCGGCGATCGCGTCGCTCATCGCCGGCGACGGGCGCAGCGCGTGGCCGCCCGAGTCGTGCACGCCGCCGAGGATGAAGCAGCCGTACGTGCGCTGCTCGCGCAGCACCACGCCGACGGGCGCCATCGCCACCAGCTGCTGCGTGTCGGCGCGCCAGAACAGCGGATACGACCAGGTGCGCGTCGGATCGCCGAGATCCACCACCGTCGCCGCCGCGCCGGCGTCGACGATCACGGTGGCGCTCTTGCCGCCGGGATCGATCGGGAAGAACACCGACGACGTAGTGCCGAAGCCGTCCTGCTCCGAGAGCGAAGCCGCGAGCTGCATCAGCGTGTCGGTGTTGGCGGCGTCGAAGGGAAACGGGTAGGCGATTTGAAGATGGCCGCCGGCGTCGAGCAGCGCGTCCGACGGCCACGGCTGCGCGCGCGTGTCGCCGGCCGCCACCGCCTGCTGGATCGCGATCGGACCCTGCGCCGCCGAGCAGCCGGCGGCCAGCAGCGACGCCAGCGCGCAATGGTTTAACCATTGCCGGATTGGTTTAACCATTGACGGCGCGCCCGAGGAGCAAAGCTATCGACGGAGATCGGACCATGAAATAGAGTCTATCCCGCTTTCGAATGGCGCCTCAAACGCGAACCGAGGTGGTGGTGACCGGCGGGGCCGGCTCGATCGCGCGGCCGCGCGCCGAGCACGGCGCCGCGGCACCGACGAGCGCGGGGCTGGCGCCGGCGCGTTGGGCCGGCGCGCCCGCGCGGCTGGCGCGCATGGATCGGCTGTCGGCGCTGGCGCTGGTGGTATGCGACGCGTGTCTGCTCGACGCCGGCTTCGCGCCCGACGATGCGCGCTTCGACGGCGAGCGCCTCGCGCTGGTGCTCGGCACCGCCTACGGCTGCCACGACACCAACGAGGAGTACTACCGCGGGCTGCTGGCGCACGGCGCGAGCGGCGCCAGCCCGCGGCTGTTCGCGTACACGCTGCCCAGCTCCGCCGTCGGGGAGATCGGGATCCACTACCGCGTTCGCGGGCCGGCCACCACGCTCGCGTCGGGGCTCGCCGCCGGCGCCGACGCGCTCGGCGAGGCGCTGCGCCAGCTGCGCTCCGGACGCGCCGACCGCGCGCTGGCGATCGCCGCCGACGTGGCCACGCCGCTGCTCGCACGGCTGGTGGCGAATGGTTTGACCATTGCCGACAGCGCCGCCGCGCTCTTGCTCGAGCGGGCGGAGCACGCGGCCGAGCGCGGCGCGATCGTGCGCGCGCGCGTGCTCGGCGCCGCGCGCGGCTACGCCGGCGGCGATCGGCGCGCCGCCGTCGAGGACGCGATCCGCCGGGCGCTCGACGACGCCGCGCTCGCGCCGGCCGCGATCACGCGCGTCGTCGGCGCGCCCGAAGACGCCGCCGCCACGCGCGCGCTCGGCGTGAGCGCCGGCGCCGAGACGCCCGCGCCCGAGGCGCTCGCCGCCGCGCCGCTCGTCGCCGCCGCCCGCTGGCTCGCCGCTCCCGACGGAAATCTCCTGATCGTCGCCGGCGATCCCGCGGGAGCCGGCAGCGCCGTCGTGCTCGCCCGCTAGTCCGCGGTTCGTCTCGTCGCGGCTCGTCGCTACTCGTCGCGCTCGCCGTGGCGGCCAGCGCCGCCGGCGAAGCGCGAGGCGCCGGCCGCGGCTTCGTGCAGGAGCGGCACTTTGCCCAGCTCGAGCTCGTGCGCCAGCGCGTCCTCGAGCGATCGATCGTGCTGCTCGTACGCCGAGCGGCGATCGGCGCGCAGGCACAGCTGCGGGAATGCGGCAATTTGCCGCGCCAGCTCCTCCGCCGCCTGGCGCGCCGTCCCCTTCGGCACCACGCGATTGGTCAAACCAATCGCCAGCGCCTCCGCGGCGTCGACGGGACGCCCGGTGAGGATCAGATCGAGCGCGCGTCCGAGGCCGACGATGCGCGGCAGCCGCACCGTGCCGCCGTCGATGAGCGGCACGCCCCAGCGGCGGCAGAACACGCCGAACGTCGCGTCCTCCTCGGCGACGCGCAGATCGCACCAAAGCGCCAGCTCGAGGCCGCCGGCCACCGCGTAGCCGGCCACCGCCGCGATCACCGGCTTCGAGAGCAGGAGGCGCGTCGGGCCCATCGGGCCTTCGCCTTCGAGGCGATTCGGCAGGCCGGTGGCCACCGCCTTGAGATCGGCGCCGGCGCAGAAGGTCCCGCCGTCGCCGAACAGCACCGCGGCGCGCGCGTCGTCGTCGGCATCGAAGGCGCGGAACGCCGCCAGCAGCGCGTCGGCGGTAGCGCGATCGACCGCGTTGCGCGCCTCGGGGCGGTGCAGGATGACAGTGGTGACGGGACCCGACTTCTCGACGCGGACCGACATTGGTTAAACCTTTCCCGGCGCATCGCCGAACAGCTCGTCGAGGGTGACGCTCTTCAGGCCGCGCGCGTCGAGCGCGTCGAGCAGCGCGGGCAGGACCTCGGGCGCGATCGGGCGGCGGCCGCCTCGCTCGACGCCGTCGTGCAAAACCAGGATCGCGCCGGGCGCGAGCGCGCCGATCAGCCGCGCGCACGCGCGCTCGACGGTGGTGGACGCGACGCCGTCGCGCGCGCTGCGCGTCCAGCCGACGAGCTGGAGGCCGGCGCGCTCGGCGGCGCGCACCACCTGCGGCGAGAGGATGCCGATCGGCGGGCGGAACCAGCGGCCGCGGGCGCCCGCGCGCTCGAGCAGCGCCTGCGCGCGCGCAAAATCGTCGGTCAGCCGGCGCGTCGAGCGCAGCGCCGCCGAGCGCCAGTGCGCGTACGAGTGATTGCCGAGCCCGTGGCCGCGCCGCAC
>DASREC010000437.1:0-15375 GCA_035652295.1 Polyangia bacterium | reverse complement strand
GAGGTCGCGGCCACCGAGACCGTGCGCGTCGAGCTGCACGTCCCCGCGCCGCCGCCCGCCGCGATCCGCTCGGCCATCACCGCCGCCGCGCCGCCGAGCACCACGCCCGAGTCGAGCACCAAACGCGATCGTCAAGGCCTGATCGTCTCGTGGACGGTGGCTTCACTGCTGTCCGCCGCGACGCTCGCGTTCGGAGTGTCCGCTCTGGTCGAAGCCGAGCGATTGGGCACGCTCAAACAATCGTTTCCAGTCGCGCGCGGCACACTCGACAGTCAAGCCAATCTCACCACAGGACTATCGATCACCACGGACGCGCTCGGCATCGCCACCGTCGCCGCCGTCGGCGTAGCGACCTACTACACAGTCAAATACAACCGCGACCGCAAGCTTCGCCTCAGCTTCACCGGGGCCGGGGCGATGCTGAGCGCCACGTTCTGACGGGAGGTGGAGCGTGACCAGGCATCATAGAGCGCTTTGGGTTCCCGCCATGTTGGGTTTCGTCTCGCTCGCGGCGTGCTCGCTGCTCGTCAATCGTTCGAGCGAGCAGTGCGCGACCGACGCCGATTGCGCCGCGTTCGGCAATCATCCGTATTGCCGCGGCGGAGTCTGCGTGGCGTCGGGATTGGGACCGCCCGACTGTTTCTACGGCACGCCCGCCACCGACGTGCAATTCGCCAGCGCGTGCACCACTGCGCAGTGTGTCGGCTTCGACAACTGCGGGCGCCTCGGGATCTGTCAGGGCTCGAGCCTCAATCCCGATCTCTTGAGCACGCCCGCCGATCTCGGCGCGGTGCCGACGCCGGTCAATACCGAGACCATGCCGTCGATGAGCTGCAAAGACCCGTCGCGGCCGAACCTGATCTACATGACCGGCTCGACGAATTTCCCGCCGCTGCTCAAAGCGGTGGCGCCGCTCCTGGCAGCCAATAGTCCGCCCTATACGGTCATCTTTCAGCCACAGACGTCTTGCAAAGGCGCCGCGAGCGTCTTTGACTCCGATCCCTCCAAACACCTGATTAAAGACATCGTGGGAAACTGGGCGTTCTTCTATTCGCCCGACGGCACCAAGAACTACTGTCTGCTCGATACGACCGGCGATCCCATCGACGTCGGCGAATCGGACGTCTACGCACAAACGTGCGGTTATGCGTCGCAGCCGGGGATTGCCGACTATACCGGGCCGATTCAAGCGATCACGTTCGTGGTGCCGTCCGGCTCGAGTCAGCGGGCGATCAGCGCCGAGGCGGCGCACCTGACGTTCGGCACCGGCGGCGCGATGGGCAAGGTCGCGCCTTGGACCGATCCGTCGCTCTACTTCGTGCGCAGCTCGGGCACCGGCACGATTCAATTGCCGTCGCGCGCGATCAACGTGCCACCGACGGCGTGGTGGGGCCTCGATCGCCTGTCGGCCGACAACCTGCGCGACTCGATGGAGGGCATCGACCCGACGTCGGCGGAGAAGGCCATCGGCGTCCTGTCGTCCGATTTCGCCGATCGCGCGCGCGCCAACCTGCGCGTGCTGGCGTTTCAAGAGACCGGTCAATCGTGCGGCTTTTTGCCCGACTCGTCCTCCACGTCATTCGACAAAGCCAACGTGCGCGACGGCCACTATCCCATCTGGGGTCCCATCCACTTATTCGCGCCCAACAACAACAGTGTGCCTTCCGAGGCGGCGGGCGCGCTGGTCACCCGCTTTGCCGTGCCGCGCCTCGATCAGTCGCTGCTCGACGCGATCATCGAGTCCGGTTACATCCCGCAGTGCGCGATGCAGGTGCAGCGCGAGCAGGAGATGGGCGCGCTGACCTCCTATCAACCGCAGTTTGGCTGCGGCTGTTATTTCGAGAGCAAGGTGAACGGCAAATCGACTTGCACCGTTTGCGCCGGTCCCGGCGATTGCCCGTCGACGACGCCGGCCTGCAATTACGGTTATTGCGAGGTGCAATGACCGCGGTTTGAAATTCGAGGGGGTCACGAAAGGAGCAGTCCAATGCGATCG
Organism: Polyangia bacterium; assembly: GCA_035652295.1. Lineage (GTDB taxonomy): Bacteria > Myxococcota_A > Polyangia > Palsa-1104 > Palsa-1104 > DASREC01. Next base: position 13,379 of record DASREC010000437.1, on the reverse strand, counting down.
ATCAATGGAATGGCGGAGCGCTTTCGCAGAGCGCTGTCGGAGCCGCACGTGCTGGAGGTGCCGGGCTGCTATGACGTGCTGAGCGCCATGCTCCTCGAGCACGCGGGGTTTCAACAGCTGTTCTTGAGCGGCTATGGAATCGCCGCTTCACTACTCGGCAACCCCGACATTGGATTGACCACCTTGACGGAGACGGCGGCGCTCACGCGCAATGTCACCAATCGCATCGGCGTGCCGCTGATCGTCGACGCCGACAACGGCTATGGAAACGAGGACAACGTGCAGCGCACCGTCTATGAGCTGGAGTCGGGCGGCGCGGCGGCGATGATCCTCGAGGACCAGGTGTTTCCCAAGCGCTGCGGCCACGCCGAGGGCAAAGCGGTCATTCCGCTGCCCGATTACATGAAGAAGCTGGAGGGCGCGTTGAAGCATCGGCAGACGCCGCTGGTGATCATCGCGCGCACCGACGCGGGCACGATTGAAGAGGGGATCGCGCGCGCCAAGACGTTCCGCGGCGCCGGCGCCGACGTGACGCTGATCGACGGGCTGCGCTCGCTCGACGACGCGCGGCGCGTGGCGTCGGAGGTGCCGGGGCCCAAGCAGATCAACTTGATCTACGGCGGCAAAACGCCGCTGTTGGCCGCCGACGAATTGGCGCGAATGGGTTTCAAAGTGATTCTTTATTCGACGCCCGCGCTCTATGTCGCGGTGCGCGCGGTCTCGGACTCGATGCGCCAGCTCCGCGACAGCCACGACCTGGGATCGATCGCCGGCTCGAGCGTGACGTTCAAACAGTTTCAGGAGCTGATCGAGTCGAGCTACCTCGGCAAGCAGGAGCTGGCCGCGCCGCGCGTCAAACGAGCCGCGGCGCGCTAACGCTATGGGGCGGTGACGGCGTTGTTGTCGAGCGCGATCATCGACTGTGCGAGCGCGCGGCCGTTCATGGACGCGTTGGTCTGTAGAATGATCGCGGTCTGAGACAGAATGACGCCCTCGAAGTGCGCGTTGGCGTGAATGGTCACCTGGCCGGCGACCTGCCAGAAGATGTTCTTGGCCTGCGCGCCGCCGCTCAGGATGACGTGGGTGGCGGCGCTGAGATCGAGGTCGTTCGAGATCTGGAAGATCCAGACATCGTTGGCGCCGCCCGAGATGGTGACGTCGGCGGGAATGGTGACGGTGTTGCCCCAGGTATAGAGGCCGGGCGCGAGCGTCAAGCCGCCGAGATTGCCGCTGGCGAGATTGAGATGATCGGGCGGCGATCGTCCGGCGGCGTCGGTGTACGCGGTCTGCATGCTGAGCACCGCGGTCGTCAGGTTGGTCGGCGTCGGCGTGGCGTAGTCGGCGGCGTAGATCTTTCCCGGCGGCACGACCGACGCCGAGGTCGAAAACACGTTGGTGGAATCGGCGACCATGGAGAAGCCGGTGATGAAGGAGGCCGCGGCCGGGCTCAGGCCGAGATTTCCGCCGGTGATCGACGAGCCGGTCACGTTGGTGATCCCGGTCTTGGCGAGCAGGACGTAGGCGCCGGCCGAGCCGAGATTGGCGCTCGAGCCGATGTCGACGGCCGCCGGACCGAGGCCCGCCGGATTGCGCGGGTTGTTCACCGTCATGTCGGGCGGGAGCGTCGCGAGATCGGAGCCGGAATGCGCAAAGTCCACCGCCGCCGGACCGTCACCGCCGCCGGTGTCCGCGTTCGATGAGCAGCCGGCGATCAACACCACAGTCAGCAGTGCGCGATTGATCATGATTGCACCTCGAAGAGGAACCGCGACGACTCCAGCCAGCGGCTGAGCGCGGCCGACTCCGCCTCGCCGATCGCGTCCCAGCCGGAGCTCATGTGATTGTCGAGCGCCGCCAGCGCCGCCTCGACGGCGCGCGCGCGTTCGCTCTTGGCGCTCTGTGCATCGCCTTGCAATGTGACGAGCGACGCCTTCAATTGAACGGTGCGCTCCTGAACGCGCTCGTGCAGCTCTTTCTTGTGCTCGGGCCTGGTCGTTTCCATGGGTTTCTCCTTTGAATGGCGGAAGGCGAGGCGCGTGCGCCGACAAGATGGTCGTCGCGCGGCAGGCTTTCATTGACTTATTCGGCGAGAGTGGCGGCGGGAGTGAAGCGAACTGCGTCTGGCGAAGAGCAACCTAAGGATGAAGCGCAGTTCCACAAGGGCCGGCGTCGGAATAAACCGTTTATCGAAGATTCGCTACGCGAGCCCTTGTGGCCTCCGCAAACGATACCCATGCTGCCGGCGCAGTGATTGATGAGAGAGAGAGGAAAAGATGCTCACGATAGCGATCATATTGTGCGTCCTGTGGGGGCTCGGCCTCGTCACCTCGTACACGATGGGCGGGCTGATTCACATCCTGCTCGCCGTCGCGGTGGTGGTGGTTCTGGTTCGAGTGATCCAGGGACGGCGGCCGATCGAATGACGAACCGCGTCTCCGCGAAGGCGTAGTCAGCTTTCGCCGGTGCCTTTGTCGATGCCGTGCTCTTCCATCTTGGCGTAGAGCTGCGGGCGGCCGATGCCGAGCTGGCGCGCGGCCTCGGAGCGGTTGCCGCCGGCGCGTTCGAGCGCGCGCACCAGCATGCGCTTCTCGAGCGCGGCGATCGCCTCGCGCAAGGTGACGCGCTCGCTGCCGTCGCCTTCGGACGCGACGTGGCGCTCGTGCGGATCGCGCAGCGGCTCGGGCAGGTTCGATAGATCGATCACCTCGCCGCCGGCGAGCACCGCGGCGCGCTGGATGACGTGGATCAGCTCGCGCACGTTTCCCGGCCAGCGATACGCCAGCAGGTGCGCCATCGCCTCCTCGGAGACGGCGCGCGCCGGCGTGCCGGCGAGCGCGTGCGCGACCAGCAGCGGAATGTCGGAGCGGCGATCGCGCAGCGGCGGCACTACGATCTCGACGACCGCGAGGCGATAGTAGAGATCTTCGCGCAGGACGCAGCCGGGCTCGCTGGGGCGCACCGGCTTGTTGGTGGCGGTGACGATGCGCGCGCGGCTCTGCAGCCGCTCGTCGCCGCCGACGCGCTCGTAGCTGCCTTCGGAGAGCACGCGCAGCAACTTGGTTTGCAGCGCGGCGTCGAGATCGCCGATCTCGTCGAGGAACAGCGTGCCGGCGCCGGCGACGTCGATGCGCCCGGCGCGCCGCTGCTGCGCGCCGGTGAACGCGCCGCGCTCGTGGCCGAACAGCTCGCTCTCGAGCAGCGTCGCCGGGAGCGCGGCCAGGTTCACCGGCACGAACGGCTCGGCCGCGCGCGACGAGTAGTCGTGCACCGCGCGCGCGACCAGCTCCTTGCCGGTGCCGGTCTCGCCGGTGATCAGGACCGGCGCCTCCGACGCGGCGGCGCGGCCGATCAGCTTCCACGTGCTGAGCATCGCCGTCGAGGTGCCGACCAGGCCGCCGCGCGCGCGGGGCGGCGCGGCCGGCGTGGCGTCGAGCGAGCGCGCGATCGCCCGCTGCCGCACCGCGCGCTCGACGGTGGCGAGCAGCGCGGGAAAATCGAACGGCTTGGTCAGGTAGTCGAACGCGCCGTCGCGCATCGCGCGGATGGTGCGCTCCGAGTCGCCGTACGCGGTGGCCACGATCACCGGCACGTCGCGGTGCGTGCCGGAGCGCAGCTCGCGCAGGAGCTCGAGCCCGTCGCCGTCGCGCAGGCGGATGTCGAGCAGCACGCAGTCGACCGACTCGGCGGCGAGCAGCGCGCGCGCCTCGCCGAGCCCCGCCGCGGCCAGCGCGCGGTGGCCGAGCGTCTCGACGGCGCCGACCAATCCCTCGCGCAGCCCCGGCTCGTCCTCGACCACCAGCACCGACGTCACGACGCGCTCCTTCGCGGCAGCGAGATGGCGAAGCACGTGACCTCGCCGCCGCGCGCGTAGGTGAGGTCGCCGCCGTGCGCGCGCGCGATCGCCCGCGAGATGGCGAGGCCGAGGCCGGTGCCGTCGGATTTGGTGGTGAAGAACGGCTCGAACAATTCGGCGACGCGCGCCGGCTCGACGCCGCGGCCGCGATCCTCGACGCGCACCTCGATCGATTTTCCGTTGGCGATCACGCGCGCGTCGACGGTGGCGCCTTCGGGCGACGCCTCGACCGCGTTGCGCAGCACGTTGTCGATCGCGCGCGCCACCGACTCCGGATCGGCGTCGGCCTTGCCTTCTCCGTCGACGCGCACCGCCACGTGCTGCTTCTGCGCCCACGGGCCGAGCGCCTCGACGCGCGCGCGCAGCAGCGCCCCCAGCTCGAGCTCGCGCCGCTCGCCCAGCTTCTTGCCGGCGACGATCAGCAGATCGCTGACCAGCCGATCGAGCCGCGCGATCTCCTGCGACGCCGAGTCGAGCGCCTTCTTCGTCGGCTCGGGCAGCGGGTGCGCGGCGGCGGTGAGATCGAGGCGCAGCTTGATCGACGCCAGCGGATTGCGCACCTCGTGGGCGATGCCCGCAGCCACGCGGCCGAGGGCGGCCAGCCGCTCCTTCTGCGCCAGCTCGCGCGAGAGCTGCTCGGCGTTCTCGCGCGACGCCGACAGATCGGCCGCCAATCGACGAATCCCGTCGGCGATGCCGGTCAGCTCGGCGACGCGCGGGCTCGGCACCGGCGTGGTCAGATCTTTTCCCAGCGCCACCAGCGTCGCGTTGAGCGCCGCGCTCGAACGGCGAAACCAGAAGACGCCGAGCACCGTCGTGGCGACGAGCAGCGCGGTGGCGATGCCGAGCGCGAGCGTGATCCAGCGCCACGGCTTCATGAACTGCGACGGCTGCACGAGGTAGCCGGTCCACGCGAAGCCGCGCTGCGCCGGCTCGACGGCGATCATCAGCGTCGACGAGCCGGCGTCGGTCTCGGTGACCACGCGGCCGTTCTGCTGAGCGGAGGTGCGCAGCGCGTTGGCGAGCGGCGCGCGCCACTCGTCGGGGATCGGCGGCGGCTGCGACGCCGACGGCGCGTCCGGCCCGTCGAGCCAACCGCCGCGCACGCCGACGTACGACGTAGTCGGCCGCGACAGCTCGTTCGCCGACGGCGGCAGCTTCGCCAACCGATCCACCTCCTCGGTGAGCGACTCGCGCGTGCGCTCCAGCCGCGACGTGCGCGCCATCTGGGTAATGGCGCGCATCAGCGCCACGACCGACATCACGGAGGTGAGCGCGCCGAGCAGCACGATGCTGAGCAGCCGGTGGCGAATAGCCGCTGTTTTAGCCACGCTCCCCGACGATAGCAAGCCAAAGGCCAGCCGGCCCTCGCGACCCGACGGGCTCACCCACGCGCGCGCGCGTTCCAATTCGTTACACTTGTTCTTCCTGCGAACAGTCCGCGGGCACAAACCGGGCGCGCCGCGCGGCCCCGTCGGTGGCGCGCTGTTTGCTCAGGGTTCCGCCGAATGAATTCGACCGCGGGCAAGATCGTGATTCGCGTCCTGCTGCCGGCGCTGGCGCTGGTGGGCATCGGCTGGTTCTTGCACGCGCGCGGCAAAGCGTCGCAGGCCGCCGAGACCGCGCAAAAAAACGCCGCGCCGCGCGCCGTGCCGGTCTTGGTCGCGCCCGTCGAGAAACGCGACGTGCCGGTGTGGCTCGAGGGGCTCGGCTCGGTGGCCGCGTTCAAACAGGTCACGGTGCACTCGCAGGTCGACGGGCGGCTCGACCAGGTGTTCTTCAAAGAGGGCCAGGCGGTGCACAAAGGTGACGCGCTGGCGCAGATCGATCCGCGGCCGTTCCAGGTGCAGCTCCACCAGGCCGAGGGCGCGCTCGCCCGCGATCGCGCGCAGCTCGCCGGCGCGCAGCTCAACCTCGAGCGCTACCGCGACCTGCGCAAGCAGAACCTGGTCGCGCAGCAGCAGGTCGACGATCAAGCCGCGCTCGTCGGCACCAACCAGGGCGCAGTGCTGATCGACGAGGCCGCCGTCGAGAGCGCGCGCCTCAACTTGAACTACGCGCACGTGGTCTCGCCGATCGACGGCGTGGTCGGCGTGCGCTTGGTCGATCCGGGAAACCTGGTGCACGCGAGCGATCCGACCGGCCTGGTGGTGATCACGCAGCTCGAGCCGGCGGCGGTCTTTCTCACGCTGCCGCAGGACGATCTGCCGCGCTTGAACGAAGCCAAAGACAAAGGCGAGCTGGTCGTCGAGGCGTGGAGCCGCGACGGCGCGACGCTGCTCGAGAGCGGCGAGCTGGTGGTGATCGACAACCAGATCAACCAATCGACCTCGACGCTGCGCTTGAAGGCGGTGATGCAGAACCCGGCGCACAAGCTGTGGCCCAATCAGTTCGTCAAGGCGCGCGTGCGGCTGTCGACCGAGCGCGGCGCGAAGGTGATCCCGGCGGCGGCGGTGCAGCGCGGGCCGCAAGGCACGTTCATCTACGTCGTCGACGATCAGAAGAACGCGGCGGCGGCGGCGGTGAAGGTGGCGTTCGTGAGCGGCGACCTGGCGGTGCTCGCGGAGGGGCCGGACGTCGGCAAGCAGGTGGTGATCGAAGGGCAGAACCAGCTGCGGCCGGGAACGCCGGTGCTCGCCCGCCCGGCTAAACCGCCTCAAAACGACAAACCGAAGGGCGCGGCGAAGTGATCTCCGAGCCGTTCATTCGCCGCCCGGTGGCGACCACGCTGCTGATGATCGGCGTGGCGCTCGCCGGCCTGGTGGCCTATCAACAGCTCCCGGTCGCGGCGCTGCCGCAAGTGGACTATCCGACGATCGTGGTGTCGACGCAGCTCCCGGGCGCGAGCGCGGAGACCATGGCGTCGGCGGTGACCACGCCGCTCGAGCGGCAGTTCGGCCAGATGCCGTCGCTGACGCAGATGACGTCGGTGTCGAGCTTCGCGTCGTCGTCGGTGACGCTGCAGTTCTCGCTCGACCGCAACATCGACGCCGCCGAGCAGGACGTGCAGGCCGCGATCAACGCCGCGTCCAACCTGCTGCCGCCGACCTTGCCCGCGCCGCCGACGTACTCGAAGTCGAACCCCGCCGACACGCCGGTGCTCACGCTCGCGGTCAGCTCGACGACCATGCCGATCAGCCAGGTCGACGACTACGCCGACTCGGTGCTGGCGCAGAAGATCTCGCAGGTGTCGGGCGTGGGCCTGGTGACCATCAATGGTGGACAGAAGCCGGCGGTGCGCGTGCAGGTCGATCCCGAAGCGCTCGCCGGCGCCAACCTCACGCTCGAGGACGTGCGCGCCGCGCTGGTGGCGGCCAACGTCAATCAGCCGAAGGGCAACCTCGACGGGCCGCGGCAGGACTACACGCTCGCCACCAACGATCAGCTCGATCACGCGGCCGGTTTCGGGCCGCAGGTGATCGCGTACAAGAACGGCGCGCCGGTGCGGCTCGGCGAGGTGGCGCGCGTCTCCGACGGCGTCGAGAACGAGCAACTCGCCGGCTGGGCGGGCGATCAGCGCGCGATCATCATCAACGTCCAGCGGCAGCCGGGCGCCAATCTTTTGCAGGTCACCGATCACGTCAAAGCGCTCCTGCCGCAACTGCGCGCGTCGATGCCGCAGGGGATCGACGTCAGCATCCTGTCCGATCGCACCGAGACCGTGCGCGCGTCGGTCGCCGACGTTCAGTTCACGCTGGTGCTGACGGTGTTCCTAGTCGTGCTGGTCATCTTCGTCTTCTTGCGTAGCTGGCGCGCGACCGTCATCCCCGGCGTGGCGGTGCCGCTGTCGCTGATCGCCACGTTCGGGATCATGCACCTCTGTGGCTATTCGCTGAACAACCTGTCGCTGATGGCGCTCACCATCTCGACCGGCTTCGTCGTCGACGACGCGATCGTGATGGTGGAGAACATCTCGCGCTACATCGAAGAGGGGCACGCGCCGTTCGAGGCCGCGCTCGTCGGCGCCAAGCAGATCGGCTTTACCATTCTATCGCTCACCGTCTCGTTGATCGCCGTGCTGATTCCACTGTTGTTCATGGGTGGATTGATTGGACGGCTCTTTAGAGAGTTCGCCGTGACGTTGTCGATCGCCATTGCGGTGTCCGCAGTGTTGTCATTGACGTTGACTGCAATGATGTGCGGCTGGCTGCTCAAGCCGCACGCGGAGCAGGAGCAGGGCCGCTTTGCGCACCTGTTCGAGCGCGGCTTCGACGCGGTGGCGCGCTTCTATGACCGCACGCTCAAGTGGGTGCTGCGCCATCACCGCACCACGCTCATCGCCACCATCGCCACCATCGCGGCGACGGCAATCCTGGCGATCATGGTGCCCAAAGGCTTCTTTCCCGTCGAGGACACGGGCCTGGTCATCGGCGTCTCGGAGGCCGCGCCCGACGTCTCGTTCTCGCGCATGATGGAGCGGCAGCAGGCGCTGGCCGACGTGCTGCTCGGCGATCCCGACGTCGCGTCGGTGGCGTCGTTCATCGGCGCCGACGGCACCAACGCCACCACCAACAGCGGCCGCTTCTCGATCTCTTTGAAGCCACTGAAGACGTTACGCATCAAAGACGTCGTCGCGTGGCTGCGCGGCGAGACGCTGCCCGACAAGCCGACGCGCACCGCCGACGCCACCGAGATCATCCGCCGCCTCTCACCCAAGCTCGCCGCCGTCGACGGCATCACGCTCTATCTTCAGCCGGTGCAGGATCTGCAAATCGACAATCGACTGAGCCGCACGCAATACCAATACACACTGGAGGACGCGGATCCGGCGGAGCTGGCGCAGTGGGGACCCAAAGTACTCGAGAAGCTGCGCACGGTGCCCGAGCTGACCGACGTGGCGTCGGATCAACAGACGGCGGGGCTTCAGCTCGCGCTCACCATCGATCGCGACACCGCGGGCCGCCTCGGCATCACGCCGCAAGCCATTGACGACACGCTCTATGACGCCTTTGGACAGCGCCAGGTCTCGACCATCTTTACCCAGCTCAATCTCTATCGAGTCATTCTCGAGGTTCGCCCCGAAGATCGCGAGCGCCCCGAAGCGCTCTCGCGCATCTACGTGCACTCCATCACCGGCGACTCGGTGCCACTCTCGGCGTTCACCCACTACGAGACCAAAGCGGTCGCGCTGTCGATCAGCCACCAGGGACAATTCCCGTCGGTGACGCTGTCGTTCAACACCGCGCCCGGGGTTTCGCTCGGCGCGGCGGTGGACGCGATTCACCGAGCGCAGGCCGAGCTGGGCACGCCGCCGAGCGTGCACGCCGACTTTCAAGGCGCGGCCGCCGCGTTCCGCGAGTCGCTCGCCTCCGAGCCCATTCTGCTGCTCGCCGCTTTATTGACCGTCTATATCGTATTGGGTGTTCTCTATGAGAGTTACATCCACCCCATAACCATCTTGTCGACTCTGCCGTCGGCGGGCGTGGGCGCGTTATTGGCGCTGATTCTCTGTAATGTCGACTTTGGAATCATTGCGCTCATCGGCGTCATTCTATTGGTCGGCATCGTCAAGAAGAACGCCATCATGATGATCGACTTCGCGCTCGAGGCGGAGCGCGAGCAGAAGCTGTCGCCCGAGGAGTCGATCTACAAAGCGTGCCTCCTGCGATTCCGGCCGATCATGATGACCACCATGGCGGCGCTCCTCGGCGCTTTGCCGCTCGCGCTCGGCTCGGGCACCGGCGCGGAATTGCGCCGCCCGCTCGGCATCACCATCGTCGGCGGGCTGCTGCTGTCGCAGATCCTCACGCTCTACACCACGCCGGTGATCTACCTTTATATGGAGAAGCTGGCGCGGCTGCTCAAGCGCGCGCCGGCGGTGCCGGAAGATCGGCCGGCGCCGGTGCAGCCGTGAACGTCTCACGGCCGTTCATTCAAAGGCCGATCGCCACGTCGCTGCTGGCGGCGGCCATTCTGGTCGCGGGCGCGGCGGCCTATACGCAGTTGCCGGTCGCGCCGTTGCCGCGCGTCGACTTTCCCACCATCAGCGTCAATGCCGGATTGCCGGGCGCCAGCCCCGAGACCATGGCGTCGGCGGTGGCGACGCCGCTCGAGCGGCGCTTCGGCCGCATCGCCGGATTGACGCAGATGACCTCGACGTCGACGCTCGGCTCGGTCGGCATCACCATGCAGTTCGATCTCGATCGCGACGTCGACGCCGCCGCGCGCGACGTGCAGGCCGCGATCAACGCCGCCGGCGGCGAATTGCCGCCCAACCTTCCGTCGCGTCCCTCGTACCGCAAAGTGAATCCCGCCGACACGCCAATCCTGATCGTGTCTTTGAAGTCCAAAACGCTGACGCTCGCGCAGGTGTTCGACGCGGCCAACACGATATTGGCGCAAAAGATCTCGCAGGTGCCGGGCGTCGGGCAGGTGTTCGTCGGCGGCGGGCAGCAGCCGGCGGTGCGCGTGCAGGCCGATCCGGTCGCGCTCGCCGGCGCCGGGTTCAGCCTCGAAGACATGCGCACCGCGCTCGGCTCGCTCACGGTCGATCGGCCCAAAGGCGGCGTGAGCAGCTCGCAGACGCAGGCCATCGGCGCCAATGATCAACTCTTTGGCGCGGCCGCGTGGCGCAACACCATCATCGGCGTGCGCGGCGGCGTGCCGGTGCGGCTCGCGGACGTCGCGCGCGTCACCGACAGCGTCGAGAACGAGCGAACCGCCGGCTACGCCGACGGCGAGCGCACCGTGGTGTTGGTCGTCCGGCGACAACCGGGCGCCAACATCATTGACGTCATTGAACGGGTCAAAGCCATCCTGCCGGGATTGGCGCACTCGATCTCGCCGGCCATCGACGTGATGGTGGCGCTCGATCGCAGCCAGACCATTCGCGCGTCGGTCGACGACGTGCAGCTCTCGCTGATCATCAGTGTGCTTTTAGTGGTGTTGGTGGTGTTTTTGTTTCTGCGAAACGTCTGGGCCACGATCATTCCCAGCATCGCGGTGCCGCTGTCGTTGATCGCCACGTTCGGCGCCATGTACCTGCTCGACTACAGTCTCGACAACCTGTCGCTGATGGCGCTCACCATCTCGACCGGCTTCGTCGTCGACGACGCGATCGTGGTGACCGAGAACGTGGCGCGCTTCGTCGAGCAGGGCGCGCGCCCGCTGGAGGCCGCGCTGCGCGGCGCGCAGCAGATTGGCTTCACCATTGTCAGCATTACGGTGTCGCTATTGGCGGTGTTCATTCCCATTCTATTGATGGGCGGAATCGTCGGCCGCCTCTTTAGAGAGTTTGCAGTCACTTTGTCGATCGCCATTGCGGTGTCGGCAGTGGTGTCACTGACGTTGACGCCGACCATGTGCGCCCACTTGCTGCACACGAAACCACACGGGCAGCCGCGCGGCTATCTCGATGGGCTGCTCGAACGCGGCTTCGAGGCGCTGCAGCGCGCCTACGGGCGCGGCCTGCGCTTCGTCTTGCGCCACCGCTTCGCCATGGGCGTAGTCACCATGACGACCATCGCGTTCACTATAGTGTTGTACATCGTCGTGCCCAAAGGTTTGTTCCCGCAACAGGACACGGGCTCGCTACAAGGCTTCAGTGACGCGCCTCAGGACATCTCGTTTCCCGCGATGAAGGCGCGGCAGGAGGCGCTCAACAAAGTGGTGCGCGAAGATGACGCGGTCGATCACTTCGTGTCGTTCATCGGCGGCGGCGGCGGATCGGCGACGGTGAACACCGGCAGCGTGTTCATGGCGCTCAAGCCGCGCTCGGTGCGCAAGATCAGCGCCGACGAGGTCATCAATCGACTGCGTCCCAAGCTGAGCCGCATCGAGGGCGTCAACCTGTTCCTGCAATCGACGCAAGACGTGAACATCGGCGCGCGGCTGGCGCGCACGCAGTATCAGTACACCTTGCAGGACGCGAACCTCGACGAGCTGGCGCAGTGGGCGCCCAAGGTGCTGGCGCGGCTCAAGGCGCTGCCCGAGCTGCGCGACGTCGCGTCCGATCAACAGACCAATGGGCTCGAATTGGACGTGACGATCGATCGCGACACGGCGGCGCGGCTCGGCATCACCATGCGCGATATCGACAATACGCTCTATGATGCGTTCGGCCAGCGGCAGGTGGCGACCAGCTATACGCAGCTCAATCAATATCGCGTGGTCTTGGAGGCCAAACCGGAGCTCGGCACGGGGCCGGAGGCGCTCGACCACGTTTATGTCCGTTCTTTGAACGGCGCGGCGGTGCCGCTGAGCACGTTCGCGCGCGTGGCGTCGTCGACGACGCTGTTGTCGGTGAACCATCAGGGGCAGTTCCCGTCGGTGACGTTGTCGTTCAATACCGCGCCGAACGTGGCGCTCGGTCCAGCGGTGGACGCGATTCACGCGGCCGAGCGCGAGATCGGATTGCCGGCGAGCGTGCACGCCGACTTTCAGGGAACCGCGCAGGCGTTTGCCGATTCTTTGCGTACCGAGAAGTGGTTGATCCTGGCGGCGCTGATCGCGGTCTATATCGTGCTCGGAATGCTCTATGAGAGTTATGTCCACCCGGTGACGATTCTGTCGACGCTGCCGTCGGCGGGCGTCGGGGCGCTGCTGGCGCTGCTGCTGTGTCGAACCGAGCTGAGCATCATTGCGCTCATCGGGATCATTCTATTGATTGGTATCGTGAAGAAGAACGCGATCATGATGATCGACTTTGCGCTGGAGGCGGAGCGCGACGAGGGGCTGTCGCCGGAGGAGTCGATCTACAAGGCTTGTCTGTTGCGGTTCAGGCCGATCCTGATGACGACGATGGCGGCGTTGCTCGGCGGATTGCCGCTGGCGCTCGGGAACGGCACCGGCGCGGAGCTGCGCCGGCCGCTGGGAATCGCGATCGTCGGCGGATTGCTCGTATCGCAGGTTTTGACGTTGTTTACGACGCCGGTGATCTATCTGGCGCTCGATCGATTCGCCAAGCGAAAGCGCGTGCACCACATCTCGGGCGCCGCCGCTCCGCTCTCGTAGCCTCAGCAGTGGAATAGCGGGGCGAAGTCGAGCGGCTTCTCGGCGCCGGCGGGCGCGGGGAGATGCGCCAGGACGTAGGTCGTGGAGATCGCGGCGGCGACGGCGATCGCGAAGCAGATGGCGTTGCGCACGCGGGCGCGGGCGAGCGCGCGTCTCGTGAGCGCGAGGGAGCCGAGGACGGTCGCGGCGTCGGAGGAGGCGCGATAGGGGTGCGCGGAGTCGGCGGACGGCGCGTGGACTTCGTCGCCGACGCCGAGATCGAGGAGCGTGCCGTCGGTGGGGAGCGGCGCGGACGGATCGCGCGGCGTGACGTTGGTGGTGGCGAGGGCGAACCGTTTGGCGGCGCGGTGGTCGAGGAGCGCCAGCCAGGCGATGAGCGGCGGCGCGGCGACGGCGAGGAGCCAGGCGGCGTAGGCGATCCAGGAGACGGCGCGGTCGCGCAGCGCGAACACCAGCGTCTCGACGGCGGCGATCGGGGCGAGCACGGCGAGCCAGACCTGCCGGCGCGCGACGGGGTATAGGAGCGAGCCGCGGCGCACGCGATCGGCGGCGCGCGCGGCGAAGACCAGCCACA
>DASREC010000436.1:0-18315 GCA_035652295.1 Polyangia bacterium | reverse complement strand
AGCGCACGGCCGCGTTCTTCGGCGCGCTCGGCGCCGTCGCGCAGGTGGCGGGCACCGCGGCGTCGATCGCGTCGCCGGCGATGGGCTCGTCGTCCGCGCCGTCGCCCGCGCACACGTCGTCGGCGTCGAGCTCGAGCTCCCGCTACAGCTCGAGCGCGCAGGCCTCGAGCCAGGTGACGTGGAACGGACAGCAGCCGGTCGCCAACGAACGCGTGTTCTCCGCGTCAGGTCAGGCGATGCTCTGCCCGCACCACGCGGCCGAGGCGTGCATGGTGTCGAACCAGTGCGGCTATTGCAGCGTCGATCCCGCCGGCGGCCGTCCGGTCACCATCACGCGCGCGCGCTGAAGCCGGACTACTACGACTACGACGACGCGGGCTCGCCGAGGACGTGGCGTAGCTTGCCGAGGACGAGATCGATCGCGATGTGATTGTCGCCGCCTTCGGGGATGATCAGGTCGGCCCAGCGCTTCGACGGTTCGACGAACTGGAGGTGCATCGGGCGAACCGTCGTGTAGTACTGCTCGCGGATCGATTGGAACGTGCGGCCGCGGTGCTCGATGTCGCGGCGGATGCGGCGGAAGACGCGGATGTCGGCGTCGGTGTCGACGAAGATTTTGACGTCGAGCAGGCGGCGCACGCGCTCCTCGACGAACACCAGGATGCCCTCGACGATCACGATGCGCGTCGGCATCAGCGTCCGGCGTTCGGACAGCCGCGAGTGCGTCTTGAAGTCGTAGATCGGAATGTCGACCGGGCGGCCGGCGCGCAGCTCCTCGAGCTGCTGCACCATTAGATCGTTGTCGAGCGCGTCGGGGTGATCGTAGTTGAGCCGCTCGCGCGCCAGCGCGTCGAGGTTCGAGTGATCGCGGTAGTAGCTGTCGTGATCGATGATGCCGACGGAGCTTTGCGGGAGGCCCTCGGCGATCTTGCGGGCGACGGTGGATTTGCCGGAGCCGGTGCCGCCGGCGATTCCGATCAGGAGCGGAGTCACGCGGCGGACTCTAGCACGGCGTCATTCGGGCGTGATGCGGTGCTCGGCGGACGCGGTGCGGCCGTTCTCGTCGGTGAGATCGAGGTGCAGGCGGCACGGCTGGCCGCGCACCGCGCTCGGATCGGGCAGGAACACCGCCGAGCCGAGGTGCTCGCCGCCGGTGAGGTCGACGGTGTCGAGGCGCACGGTGACGGGCGCGGTCTCGTCGCCGTGGAACAGCGAGAAGCGGAGGGTGACGTTTTGCGAGCCGACGTTGGCGGCGCGCACCGAGCCCCAGACGTGATAGCCGCCTTGCAGGCCCATGATGATCGGCACGGCGTCGCCGTCGTGAAGGGTGACGAAGTGATCGGCGCCGGTGCCGACGTCGGCGGCGGGCGGGCCGGAGAAACCGGCGGCGCTGCACGCGGCGGCGAGCGGGACGGCGGCGAGCAGGACGGCGGACACCCAGCGCACCCGGTCAGCTTAAAGGCGTCGCCTCTATTAATGAAGGGGAGTCAGCGGACGAGCAGGCCGCGGCCGGCGCGCAGGTGATGGGCGACCCGCTGATAGACCAGCTGCAGGTGCTCGCGGCCGTTGAAGTCGAGCGCGTCGGCGACGGCGGGCGACAGGTCGATGATGCCGCGCCAGACGCCCGGCTCGTCGCGGTGGATCTTGAAGCCCCACGCGCCGTCGGGGAGGATGGCGCCGAACGGGCCGCGATCGAGGACCTGGCAGACGGCCAGGCGGTGGTTGCGCGGGTTGTGCAGCATGACCACCGAGCCGCACGGCAGCGTGCGGTGGGCGCAGACGAGCTGGCCGGGCGCGAGCTTCTGGTGCGTGCACGACAGGTGCGGGCCGGCCAGCAGGTCGCCGGGATCGCCGAAGCGCGTGGCCAGGCCGCGGTCACCGACGAGCGACGTGGTACCGAGCAGCGCCAGGAGGAGCAGGCGCATGGCTTCGAGCAAGAGCGTCATGACGCCACCTGGGCCTGGCGCGCGTCGAGGGCGCGGCGAAGCGCGGCGATCTCCGTCGGGCCGACGCCGCAGCAGCCGCCGATCACCGACGCGCCGGCGTCGACCAGCGCCAGCGCGCGACGGGCGAACGTGTCGGGCGACTCGGACGAGCGGCCGGTCGCGCACTTCTCGGAGATCTTGGCTTGCGGCTGGGCGACGATCGGCAGCTCGAGTGCGTCGCGCAGCGCCTCGACGGCGGGGCGCATGCGCTCGGCGTCGATGGAGCAGTTGACGCCCACCGCGTCGGGCGCGGTCGACTCGACGGCGCGCAGCATGCGGGCGATCGGCACGCCGTGCGGCGTCTCGAGGCCGCTCACGCCCGCCATCAGCGTCATCGACGCGATCACCGGCACCGACGGGGCGCCGGCGCGAACGCCGCGGACCGCGGCGGCCAGCTCGGCGGGGTGGAACATGGTCTCGAGGTGGATCGCGTCGACGCCTTTTTCGGCGAGCGCGCGGGCGGCTTCGGCGTAGGCCTCTTCCAGCCAGCCGAGCTCGGCGCCGGCGCCGAGGGGGAGCGTCTCGCCGCTCGGTCCGAGGCTGCCGAACACCAACCGGCCGGCGGCGCCCTCGCGCGCGAGCCGGACCGCCGCGCGCGCGAGCTCCGCGACCTGCGCCTCGCGGCCGAATCGTTTGAGCCGCGGCCGCGTGCAGCCGAAGGTGTTGGTCTGCACCGCGTCCGACCCGGCGGCGGCGTAAGCGGCGTGGATCGCGCGGACGTCGTCCGGCCGATCCAGGTTCCACGCCTCGGGGCACTCTTCGCGCACGCGCAGCCCTCGGGCGATGAGCTCGGTGCCCATCGCGCCGTCGAGCAACAAGGCTCGATTCGCGTGTCGGTCGAAACGCATGAACTAGATCGGATCTCACGGTCGCGCGTTTTGATCAAGCATGGCCATCATGATCAAAGATCACGACAAGTTGCATGATGCCGTGGCGCGCGCGGCGCTGGCGGGAGGAGCCGGCGCGCTGGCCGCAATGTTCCTGCCCGCCGGGATCGGGATGGCCGTGACGGTGCTGGCGCTCGGCGCGGCGGTAGTGCCGCCGAGCTCGTGGTCGTCGGGAGCGTGGGCGCTCTTGTGCGCGTGCGCGGCGGGCGGAGCGGCGCAGCTCGGCGGGGCGCTGGGCACGCTCGGGATCGCGGCGGCCGTCGGTGGGACGCTCGCGCGCGGCGTGACCGGAGGGTGGCGATTGGCGGCGTTCGCGCTCGGCGGGTTGGGCGCGGCGACCGCGGCGATGATCGGGCGCGCGTTCGGGACCACCGCCGCGCTGGCGTTTCTGCCGTCGGGCATCGAGGCGCTCGCGGTCGGCGTCGTCGGCGGCGCGGTGATCGGCGTCTCGTCGATCGGGCGTCACGTGCGCGTGCTGCCGAAAGCGGTCGAGTCGGAGCTGAGCGAGCTGACCGGCACGGGCGAGCTGGGGCTGTTGCTCGGCCGCGCGGCGACGGCGTATCGCGAGGCGATCGAGGCGCTGGGCGACAACGCGCCGCAAGCGCGCGCGGCGGCGGACGACCTGGTCAAGCGGATGGCGCGCTTCGGCCGCCGCTGGCGCGAGGTGGACTCGGAGGCGTCGCGCTCGCAGCCGGACGAGCTGCGCGAGCGGCTCCAGCTCATCGGCGCGCGCCTCGAGTCGTCGAGCGATCCGCAGACGCGGGCCGACTTCGAGCGGGCGCGCGAGGCGATCATCGCGCAGCTGGCGTCGCTCGACGAGATCTCGCGCGGCCGCGAGCGCGCGGTGGCGCGGCTGACGCACCAGGTGGCGACGCTCGAGCGGCTGCGGCTGGCGGCGGTGCGCCACCGCTCGGTCGACGCGGCGAGGCTCGGCGCCGAGCTGCAGCCGGTCGTCGAGGAAATCTCCGAAGCCGGCGGCGATCTCGATCTGGCGTCCGAGGCGCTGTCCGAGGCGACCACCGCCGCGGCCGCGCTCCCGCCGCGATCGATCCCGTCCGCGTAGCGGATCCCTTTACAGCCTTCCGGCCCCTCTCTATGCTGGCCGCATGCTGAAAAGCGCCCTCGTGATCGCGCTCGCCTGCGCGCCGCTCGCCGCCTCCGCCGACGAAGCCGACGTCCACTACCGCGCCGGCCTCGCCCTCAAGCAGCAGGGGAAATGCGACCAGGCCATCGACGAGCTGGAGCAGGCCATCAAGCTGCGCGGCGATTACGCCGCCGCCGAGTTCACGCTCGGCGTCTGCTTCAAGCAGCGCGATCGCATGCCCGACGCCATCCTGCACCTGGAGCGCGCCGCCAAGCTCGAGCCGAAGTCGGCCGACATCCACTCGAGCCTCGGCATCGCCTACTACAAAGCCAATCGCCTCGACGACGCGATCCGCGAGCTCGAGAAATCCACCGAGCTGAACCCGAACGAGGTGCAGGCGCAGTACTCGCTCGGCGCCATCTATCGCCAGAAAAAGGAGTACACCAAGGCGATCCCGCACCTCGAGCAGGCGGTGCTGCTCGATCCGAAAGACGCGACCGCGGTGTCGAACCTGGGCGTCGCGTACCGCATGGCCAACAAGAACGCCGAGGCCGAGAAGTACATGAAGAAGGCGATCGAGCTCAAACCCGATCAGGCCGACTTCCACTTCAACCTCGGCGTCATCTATCGCCGCGAGCAGAAGGTGAAGGAGGCGATCGGCGAGTACGAGACGGCGTGCAAGCTCGACCAGCGGCTGGCGCCGGCGCACTACGATCTCGGCGTGCTCTACGCGCAGGAGAAGCGCAACGACGACGCCGTCGAGCAGTGGAACCTCTACCTCGATTTGATTGCGTCGCAGAATCCCAAAGAGGCGGAGATCATCCGCAAGCACATCCAGGAGCTGGGCGGAAAGCCCAAGCACTAGTGCGCTCGTCGCCGGCGAGCTGGGTGGTGGTGGCGCTGGTCGGCGCGGCGGCGTGCACCGTCGGCGATCACCTGCACGTGATCACCGGCGTGTTGTGGTATCCGCGGCCGGTCTTCTGGCAGCAGGCGTGGTGGGTGCCGCTCCTGTTCGCGGGCGCGTCGATCGTGATCGCGGGAGCGGCGGGGCCGTTGCGCGCGGCGCTCGGCGGGCGGGCCGAGGAGGTGAGCGGGCGGCGCGTGCTCGCCGACGGGATCGCGTTCATGACGGCGTACGCGTTCACGGCGTATGGGCACACGCTGCCGAACGTGGTGCTCGTGGTGTTGGTGGCGGCGTGGGTGGCGCGCGTGGTGGCGGGCGTGCCGCCGTGGCTGGTGATCTTCTCGCTGCTGGTGGCCGTCGGCGGCTCGCTGTTCGAGGCGGGATTTTCGAAGCTCGGCTTTTTCTACTATCACGTGCCCGATTTCATCGGCGTGCCGCGCTGGCTGCCGGCGCTCTACCTGCACGTCGCGCTGCTCGCGGCCGGGATGGCGCGCCGGCTGCTCGAGCCCGCCGCGCAGCGCTAGTCGCCGAGCAGCGCTTCGAGCGCGGCTGAGGCGTCGCGCACGCCGATCAGCTCGAGCTCGGTCCGTCCGGCGAAGCTCGCGCGGCTCAGCTCCGGCAACACGCAGCGCTTGAAGCCGAGCTTGGCGGCTTCCGCGAGGCGCAGCTCGACGCGCCCGACGGCGCGCACCTCGCCGGCCAGCCCGACCTCGCCGAAGCACAGCGTGTGCGCGTCGACCGCGCGGCCGCGCGCCGAGGACGCCACCGCCGCGAGCAGCCCGAGATCCGACGCCGGCTCCGCCAGCCGCACGCCGCCCGCGACGTTGACGAACACGTCCTGCCCGAGCACGTCGATGCCGCAGCGCCGCTCGATCACCGCCAGCAGGAGCGACACTCGATTGGGATCGATCCCGAGCGCCGTTCGCCGCGGCACGCCCGCCGAGCTCGCCACCAGCGCCTGGATCTCGACGAGGATCGGCCGCGAGCCCTCGACCGACGCGACCACGATCGATCCCGGCGCGCCGATCGGCCGCTCCGCGAGAAACAGCGCCGACGGATTCGGCACCTCGGCCAGCCCGCCCGCGCGCATATCGAACACGCCCATCTCGTTGGTCGACCCGAAGCGGTTCTTGGTCGCGCGCAAGATCCGGTACTGCTGCCCGCGCTCGCCCTCGAAGTACAGCACCGCGTCGACCACGTGCTCGAGCGTCTTCGGCCCGGCCAGCCCGCCGTCCTTGGTCACGTGCCCGACGAGGATCACCGGCACCGCGCGCGTCTTGGCGAAGCTGAGCAGCCGCCCGGCCGCCTCGCGCACCTGGCCGAGCGATCCGGGAATCGACTCGAGCGCCGAGGCGTGGACCGTCTGCACCGAGTCGACCGCCAGCACCTGCGGCTTGACCGCCTCGGCCTGCTCGAGAATTTTTTCCAGCTGCGTCTCGGCCAGCACCAGCAGCTCTTTGGCGTTGGCGCCGAGCCGCTCCGCGCGCAGCGCCGTCTGCTGCACCGACTCCTCGCCCGAGACGTAGAGCACGCGCCGTCCCGCGCGCGCCAGCCCGTCGAGCGCCTGGAGCAGCAGCGTCGATTTGCCGATCCCGGGATCGCCGCCGAGCAGCACCAGCGATCCCGGCACCAGCCCGCCGCCGAGCACGCGGTCGAGCTCCGCCACGCCCGTCTGCAAACGCGGCGCTTCGTCGACGCGCACCTCGCCGATCGCGATCGGCCGCGACGCCGTCGAGAGCGAGCCCGCCGGCCGCGCGGGCCCGGTCACCTCCTCGACGAGCGAGTTCCACTCGCCGCACTCCGAGCAGCGCCCGAGCCACTTCGCGCTGGTGAACCCGCAGCGCTGACACACGTACTGCGATCGCGGCTTGGCCATGCGCGGGGATTATCGATCGATTGTTGGAGAAGTTGCTCGGCCGGGCGGAGCCCGGACGTCTGTTCTCAAAACTTCACGGCGAGCCGCGCCTGGAACGTCTGCGCCGTATCCATATTATGCGCGAACTGGTCGCCGAAAATCTCGCGCGGGAAATTGAGCGCGCCGAACGGGAACAACACGCCGTAAACGAGGCTGGCGTAAAAGCCCTCCTCCTCGTTGTGATACATGAGCGCCGCGTCGAGCTCGAGCCCGAGGTTGTACGCGTTGCCGGGATAACCGACGGGCTTGTTGGCGAGCGAGTAGATCATGTCGAGCCGCGCGCCGAAGTTGTCGACGATGTCATACGACACGCCCGGCTTGAAGTAGGTCGCGTTGTTGACCGTGCCGAGGATGCGGCGGAACAAGATCAAGTCGACGTGATAGTCGGGATCGAAGTTGAAGCGGCTGATGCTGTTGTTGACCGGGATGAGCGTCTGCTGGCGATAGTTGAGCGCCGCGTTGGTGTCTTCGGAGTCGTCGCCGGAGGCGTAGCCCACCTCCATATATATCTTCAGCGCGTCGTGCAGCAGCTTGTAGTCGGCCTTGAGCGTGAAGCCGCCCGAGAGGATGCTGGTCGCGCCCTTGACCGTGCCGCCCTGCAGGTCGGCGAGGTTGCCGATGGTGCCGACGATCATCGCGCCCTCGGCCTCGATGTGCAGCTTCTTCCAATTGAGGCGCAGCCAGATGTCCGGGATGAACGCTTTCGCGTTGCGCGGCACGAGGCCGGTCTGGCCGTTCTGTCCCTGGAGCCCGGTCGTGCCCGTGGTGTTGTTGGTCGGGTGCGGCGGGTTCGACGACTCGTCCCACGTCTGCTGGCGATAGACGAAGTAGCCGCCGTAGTTGAAGACGAGCTTGCCCTGATCGATCTTGTCCTTCAGCTCTTCCGGCTTGTCCTTCTTGCCGAGCGCCAGGATCCACTGCGAGACGTCGTCGATGGTGTCGGCGTTGTACGCCTGGCCCTGCGACTGCGGCGCGCCGATGATCCCCGTCGTCGGCCCGGTCGCCACCCAGTCCCACAAGAACGCGAAGAAGTGTCCCCACAGCTGCGTCGAGAACATCACGCGATCCGCGTTCGCGCCGAAATCGCAGTCGAGGCAGTCGCCGTTGTTGACCAGCATGCCCATGCCCCAGTGCGACGGCATGCGGCCGAATTGCAGGAGACCGAACGGCGTCTTCACTTCCGCCCAGGCGCGCTTGGCGTTGATCGATCCGAGCACGCTGTTGTAGCCGGCGACCGGCGCGACCTGCGTGCGCGCGAACGCGTTGAGCAGCACGCCGTCGGAGCGGCCGCTGCCGTTGATGGTGTAGCCCTCGGGCGTCGAGCCGAGCACCATGTTGTCGAAGACGTCGATCTGCGCCTTGACGCGCACCTGCTCGGTGACGTTGATGGTCGGCTCGAGGCGCAGCCGCATGTCGGCGGAGGTCGAGTTGTCGTCGCGGCAATTTACTTTGTTGCGCGACGAGCACGCGGACGCGGGATTGCCGGCGCCGTTCGCCTGCCCGTTGCCGCCGACTTCCGAGATGGGAATGAAGAAGGGCGACTTGGGTCCGCTGACGCCCTCGTAGTAGCCCATGTTCAAGTTGTGGAAGAGGTACGCGCGAAAGCGGATGTAGCCGTTCAATTGAAAAAACTGCAGCGACTTTTCTTTTTGCTGCGGCCACTGCGGCAGCGGCTGGAGCGCGGGATTTTCGCCTTTCTCCTCGGGCGCGGCCTCCGCGGGGCCCTCTTCTTTTTCTTCGCCGGGTTGCGTGGCGCCGCCGCCGGGTCCGCCGGGCGGGCGCATGCCGCCGCCGCCGGGCCCGAACTGCGCGCGAGCAGGAGCGGCGATGCACAACATCGCCGCCGAAACGAGCAGTAGGGACCACCGGCGCATACGTTCCTCCGAGACTTCTCGCTTTATCTTCTGCCGCACGTGTGGCCGGCGACTATAGGGAGCCTTCCCGAGACCGTCAAGGACGGGGTATAGTAGGAGCACCCCCTTGTCGAAAGCCTCAGACTAATGGATCGCATACGGCCAATCTTCGTTGCCTGCCTGCTCGCGCTATCGGCGTGCTCTTCGCCGCCCGCGATCGTGCTCAACGTGAGCGCGGACAACAAGGTCGATCAATACAACCTGTTCGTGCGCGACGACGCCACCGGCGAGGTGTTCTTCTCGACGGGCTGGACCCCGGTCTCGCCGGGTGGAATGGCGCCGCACGATCCGACGACGATGAAGCTCAAGATCGCGCTCAAGCTGTCGCGCGGCGGAAAGTTCACGCTGCTGCTGGTCGGCGTGCAGGGCGAATTGATCGCGGGCAAACCGGCGGCGGGCGCGGCGCAGTTGTTCTGGGCCGCGCGCTTGAACGTCGACGGCACCACCGGCGTCGACGCGCAGCTGCTCACGGTGCCGGCGGGCGACGACATGGACGGCGACTACTGGCCCGACGCGCAGGCGTTCCTCGCGCACGTGCCCGCGGCCACGCCGCTCTACGCGCAGCACCCCGACGTGCTCGACTGCGACGACAAGATCGACAACCCGATGTCGCCGGTCACGATGATGCCGATCAAGCTCAAGGCGAAGGACATCAATCCCTTCGCGCTCGAGATCTGCGGCGACGGCTACGACGAGAACTGCGACGGGCCGAACGACGAGGCGTGCGTCGACAACGACAAGGACCACGACTTCAAGGGCTCCGACTGCGACGACAACGATCCCGCGCGCCATCACCCGACCGACATCGATCCGTTCCCCGATCCGCCGAACTGCTGCGGCAAGAATCTCGGCAAGGAGAACACGCCCGACGCCACCACCGACTACCTGCACGCGCCCGGCGATCCCGGCTGCTTCGCCGCCAAGTGCATGCGCGACACGATGCTGTGCCCGATGAAGCGCTGCGGTGACGGCATCGACGAGGGCTGCAACAACGGCGTCGACACGACCTGCATCGTCGACGAGGACTGCGACGGCTATCCGGCGCCGCCGCAGGGCAACGACTGCGACGACCACGATCCCAACGTGCACCCGAACGCCGCCGAGCCGTGCAACGCGACCAAGGATCTGAACTGCGACGGCGTGATCGGCGGCTGCGTGCCGTGCGATCTCGACGGCGACGGGTTCGAGCGCAACGATCCCGGCAACGGCTGCCCCGACGCCAAGGACAAGCACCCGGGCATGGTCGACTGCAACGACTACGACTCGGGCGTGTACCCCGGCTCGACGGGACCGTGCGGCGGTAAGGAGGGCGGGTCGGGTCCGCTCGGCATGGCCAACTGCGCGCTGCGCGGCGGCTGCCGCACCGTCTACGAATCGACCGGCGCGATCGCCTCGGGCACGCCGCGCGTCGCCTCGTTCGCCAACGTGCTCGGCGACGACGACTGCGACGGCTTCGCCTACGCCGGCTGCCCGACGCCCGCTTGCGACGTCGACGGCGACGGCTTCCCCAACGCCGGCGCCGGCTGCAACCCGGGCGGCACGGTGCAGGTCGACTGCAACGACAACGACCCGACGATCTTCCCCGGCGCGCCCGACAAGTGCGGCGACGGCATCGCGCAGAACTGCACCGCCGACACGCCGTGCACGCAGGACGCCGACGGCGACGGCTACAACAAGGGCGTCGACTGCGACGACGCCAATCCCAACATCCACCCGTGGGCGGTCGAGATCTGCGACGGCATCGACAACGACTGCGACGGGCTCACCGACGAAGGCAACCCCGACGCGACCGGCAAGCCGATGGTCGGCGCCGGCGCGGTCACCGCGTGCACCGACTCCGACGTCGGCGAGTGCGCCAAGACCAAAGGCGTGTGCGTGTGCTCGCCCTCGTCGGGCGACGCGTACACCGACGCGATGGGCAAGCGCACCTTCTGCCCGACGGAGAACGCCACGCCCAAGCCGAACAAGCCGCCGCACTGCTTCGGCGCCGGCCAGCCCAAGCCGCAGTCGTGCGACGCGGTCAACCCGAAGGACGACGACTGCGACGGGCGGAACGACGCGCCCGACGGAAAAAATCTCGCCATCAAGGGCATGCCGTGCGGCGTCGCCGTCGGCCAGTGCAAGCAGGGCACGATCGACGCGTGCGACAGCTCGAAGATCAACTGCTTCGTCGGGTCGACCCCGCCGGTGCTGCCCGCCGCCGACGCGTGGTTCGTCTGCTCGGCGACCGCGGTGTGCCCGGTGCCGGAGCTGTGCAACGGCCTCGACGACAACTGCGACGGCCAGCTCGCCGGCAGCGTCACGCCGCCCGCGCCCGGCTCGGTCACCGCCGACGAGCGCGATCACGACGGCGACGGCTACCTCGCGTGCACCGGCTGCCCCGCGCCCGGCGCCGGCCTGGCCAACGGCCTCGCCGGCTGCGGCGACTGCGACGACACCAACGGCAACATCAATCCCGGCAAGAAGGACGTCTGCAACGGCATCGACGACGACTGCAACCCCGGCACCGCCGACGGCAGCGCCGAGTGCGGCGTGACCGCGCCGACGCTGCCCGTCTGCTGCGGCGCCAACGGCTGCAAGAACACGCAGACCGACTTCAACTTCTGCAACGGCTGCGCGGCGGCGAACGCGTGCAACCCGGGCAACTCCGACAACTGCTTCGGCGGCGGCTGCCGCTGCGGCAACACCGCCGGTCCGTGCGGCGCCGGCCTCACCTGCACCTCGGGCCGCTGCACCAAGGGCAACGGCGCGAGCTGCGCGATCGGCACCGACTGCACCAGCAACAACTGCGTCGACCTGTTCTGCTGCGCGGTCCCGGGCTGCGGCACCTGCCAGGCGTGCACCGGCGCCGGCGGCAGCTGCGCGTCGGTGAAGAACGCCGACGATCCCGACAGCTGCACCGGCGCCAACACCTGCGACTCGACGGGCGCGTGCAAGCTCAAGCAGGGCCAGTCGGGCTGCACCATGGGCACGCAGTGCGCGACCACCTTCTGCACCAACGGCACGTGCTGCGCGGTCAACACCTGCGGTCAATGCTCGACGTGCGCCAACGCCGGCGGCACGTGCATGCCGCTCGCGGCCGGCAATCACGGCACCTGCACCGGCGCCAACACCTGCGACGGCCTCGGCAACTGCAAGCTCGCCAACGGCCAGCTCTGCCCGAGCGGCGGGGGCACGTGCGCGAGCGGCAACTGCGTCGACGGCGTGTGCTGCTCGGCGTCGTCGTGCGCCACCTGCCAGGCGTGCAACGTGAGCGGCATGGCGGGCAACTGCCAGAACCAACCGCTCGGCCCCGGCAACGGCTGCTCGGGCGCCGGCCAGGCGTGCAACGGCGCGGGCGCGTGCAAGGAAGCCAACGGCCAGGGCTGCGGCACCGACGGCACGCTGTGCGCCACCGGCCACTGCGTCGACACCGTGTGCTGCTCGCTCGCCGCGTGCGGCACCTGCCAGACCTGCGACGGCACCTCGCCCGGCTCGTGCACCAACGCGCCCGTCGGCCCCGGCACCGGCTGCAACGGCGTCGGCCAGGCGTGCGACGGCATGGGCAACTGCAAGCAGGCGAACGGCACGTCGTGCGGCGTCGACAACACCGTCTGCGCGACGGGCCACTGCACCGAGACGGTGTGCTGCCCCGTCGCCTCGTGCGGCACCTGCCAGACGTGCAACGGCGGCGTCCCCGGCGTGTGCACGATCCAGAACGGCGCGCCGGGCAACGGCTGCCCCGGCAGCACCTGCGCGGGCGGCACGCAGACCAACCAGCAGTGCACCGCCGGCGCGTGCATGTCCACGGGCACGATGCCGTGCGCGCCCTTCGTCTGCAACGGCGGCAGCGCGTGCTTCATGAGCTGCACGTGCGGCACCGCGCCCTGCACCAGCGGGCGCTGCGCTTCCGGCAACTACTGCGACGGCGCGAACTGCACCGCGTTCACCTCCACCGTGTGCGGCAACACGCTCAGCGACTGCACCGCGGCGGCGAACCTGCGCGGCACCGCGTGCGTCAGCAACGCCGGCACGTTCAGCTGCGGCTGCAGCGTCGCCAACTACGCGACCGACTGCGACTCCATGCGCTCGAGCGCGTGCGGCATGCTCGCCGGCAACATGGTTTGCAAGTGCGGCACGATCGCGCAGTGCGCGGCCGGCAAGACCTGCAACTCCGTCATGAGCACGTGCAACTGAGCCGCGCCTGCGCCGCGCTCGCGCTCGCCGCGTGCGGCTGCGGCTCTCAGACGGGACTGCTGTTCGACGTCGAAGGGCCGAGCGGCACGTCGTCGCTGCAAGCGGGAATCGCGCAGCTCGAGTTTCGCTTCGCGCACAAGTCGTATTGCGATCGCTGGATCGAAGACGCCGGCGCGCGCGTGATCGCCGACGTGCACGCGCGCAACCTCGAGCGCGCGCCGTTCGAGGTGCTGCTCGCGCCGCCGCACACGGTGAACCTCGACGACCCGGTGCTGGCGCTGGCGCTGGCGCGCGACGCCAGCGGCGCGCTGCTCGGCGCCGCGGCGTTCGATCCGCAGCCGTTCTCGCTCCACGAATATCGCGAGTACGCGCGGCGCGTGGACCTGTTCGATCGCACGCAGCCCGTCGACAACTGGCTCGCCGACGGCGGCTGCGCGTGCGTGTCGGGCGCGCCGTGGATCGGCTCGGGCTCGGGCCAGGCGTGCGATCAACTGGTGGTGCCGAGCTTCGACGCGCTGGTGTCGCTCGCCGGCTGCGAGCTTCCGCCGTCGAGCCCCGAGTCGCTCGGCCCGTCGTGCGACGGCCACGGCTACCCGATCACGTTCTACGACGAGCCCGCCGATCGGCCATTGCCGTGCTTTTCGCCGAACGGATCGGGCTGCGCCGTCGGGCAGCGCACGTGCGCCGATCGCGACGGCGTGGCCTGGACCGAGCAGTGCGCGCCCGACGGCAACGCGCCCGTCATGGCCTCGCCCAAGCTGTGCCAGGCGTATCTCGGCTGCGAAGGCTGCGGCGATCAGCTCGCGTGCTTTCGCTCCAAGCTGGCGCCGGCGATCGAGTATCGTTGCACCGTGCACCTCGATCCCGCGCAGTCGTCGCCCGCGCCGTGCGCCGACGGAAAATGGCAGAGCGGCCCGCTCGGCCAGCAGACGACGGGCGGCTGCCTGGCGGTGATGCTCGACGGCACGCGCCAGCCGCCGCTCACCGTCGGTTTCGCCGACGCCGGCGGCCACGCGCAGCCGGTCGGCGACTGCCCCGCGACGCTGGAGATCGAGGACGTCTCGCCCGATCCGATGGACGACCTCGTCAGCATCCCGCGCGATTTCTATTTCACCGTGGGAGATTCGCTCGGCCACGCGCGTCTCACGTTCGTGCGCGAGTGTGGAACCACCGCGTCGCTCGAGTGCCACTCCGGATGAGCGCGCGCGCCGGCGAATTGCTGATCATCGGCTTCGAGGGGCCGCGGCCGAGCAAGGAGCTGCTCGGCCGCATCGCCGAGGGACGCATCGGCGGCGTGGTGCTGTTCGCGCGCAACCTCGGCACGCTCGACGAGATCGCGGCGCTCACGCGCGAGCTGCAGTCGGCGGTGCCGCCGGGCGCGCCGCCGCTGGTGGTGTCGCTCGATCAAGAGGGCGGGCGCGTGCAGCGCATCAAGGCGCCGCTGGCGGTGTGGCCGCCGATGGCGCAGGTCGGCGCGCGCGGCGACGAGGCGCTGTCGCAGGCGGTCGGCCGCGCGCTCGGCGCCGAGCTGCACGCGATCGGCTTCAACGTCGACTACGCGCCGGTGCTCGACGTGCACACCAATCCGCAAAATCCGATCATCGGCGATCGCGCGTTCGCGACCGAGCCGGCCGAGGCGGCGCGGCAGGCGCTGGCGTTCTGGCGCGGCCTCGAGGCGGCGGGCGTGCGCGGCTGCGGCAAACATTTCCCCGGCCACGGCGACACCGCCACCGACTCGCACCTCGAGTTGCCGCGCGTCGACGCCGCCGAGCCCCGCCTGCGCGCCGTCGAGCTGGCGCCGTTCGCCGCCGCGGTGCGCGCCGGCGTGCCGATGATCATGACCGCGCACGTGGTCTATCCGGCGATCGACGCGCGGCCGGCCACGCTCTCGCGCCGCTGGCTCGACGACATCCTGCGGCGCGAGCTCGGCTTCGGCGGCGTGATCCTCAGCGACGACCTCGACATGAAGGCGGTCGCCGCCCATTTTCCCGTCGAGGAAACGGTAATCGACAGCCTGCTCGCCGGCTGCGACGCCTTCCTCGCCTGCCGCGATGTTGCAGTGCAGCAAAAATCCGAAGCCGCGCTCGACCACGCCGCCGCCGTCGATCCCGCCGTGCGCGCCCGCCTCGACGAATCCGCCGCCCGCCTGCGCGCCTTCCGCCAAACCCTCGCGACGCCCCCGCCCGCCGACGCCTGGCGCAAGTTGCCGCTCGCCGATCACCTCGCGCTCGCCGATCGTATTCGCGCGTAGCCGACGAAACAGCCGCTGCATTCCGCGGGCGGGCGCGAAAACTGTTTTTCGCCGGACGCTCGCATACGCCGTGCTCGCCGCTGCTGCTGCGCAGCAGCGACTGCGCGCGGCACGCGCTTCGCTCGATTCGTCGCTGGCATCGCCGCAGACGGCGAGCGCTCCTCAACGCCGGCGAAAAACAGTTTTCGCACCCACCCGCTCCATTCCGCTGAGTCGCCGATCAGATCAGCCTGCGGCAATTTGCCGCTATCGGTAAAGTGCGTCCGAATGCCTATTTTGACGCGTTTTAAGCAGCGGTCGTTCAGCGACGCTCTACTTGCGCCTGAGCAGCACCGCTTCGCCGAGGAGCAGCAGCAGCAGGGCGGCGCCCATCGCGTGCCAGAGCTCGACGCGGCGTCGTGGCGCCTGCA
Source organism: Polyangia bacterium (assembly GCA_035652295.1). Taxonomy (GTDB): domain Bacteria; phylum Myxococcota_A; class Polyangia; order Palsa-1104; family Palsa-1104; genus DASREC01. The sequence goes on along the minus strand of DASREC010000436.1, from coordinate 2,790 downwards.
CCGATTTCGCGCCGGCGCCGGCGGACAAGCGCGCCAGGCGAGCGGCGTCGATTCGCGTGACGTCGCTCTCGGCGGGATCGACGTTGACGACGAAGCTGGCCTGCGGCCGCGGGCGCAGCGTGCCGTCGGAGCCGGCGACCGCCACGTGATAGACGCCCGGCTCGTCGGTGTCGGTGAAGCCGAGCGACTTGCGGCCGGCGACGCGATCGCGCTCGAACGCGCGCGCCTTGCCCGACGGCGGCGTCACCTCGACGCGCGCGTCGCCGTCGCCGAGCGGGATCTCGTGGCGCTGCCCGACCAGCGCCGGCGGCTCGGGATCGTGCATCGGCGCGCGCGCGAGGTAGCGCGTCGCCTGCTGCACCAGCGGCAGGAAGATCGGCTGAATCGGCAGATCGTTCCAGTCGCGATCGATCGTCGACGCCAGCAGCAGCACGCGCCCCTGACCGACGCGCCCCTCGAGCAGCGCCGGCGATCCCGACTCGAAGCGCAGCAGCACGCGCCGCTCGGCCGACGCGCCGGCCGACGGACGGAACAGCGCGTAGCGGTAGAAGCGCGCCTCCTTGAACGCCTCGGCCGCGTGCGCGCCCGCGCCGGCGGTGAGCGGCTGCAGCGCCGGGTGATCGCGCTCGACGCGGCCGAGGTGCTCGCCGTCGCCGAGCTTCTGGATCTCGCCGTCGTCGCGATCGGAGCCGGCGCCGACCGCGCGGATCGCCTGCAGCGGCTGCGGCAGCAGATCGCCGATCGACTCGTCATAAGCGTCGGGATCGACGTTTCCGCCGAGTGAAATGAACAGGCCGCCGCCGCCTTCGACGTACTCGCGCAGCGCGGTGCCGTCGGGCGCCTTGACGTTGCACAGGAACACCACGTCGTAGTCGGCCAGGCGGCGGCGCGGAAGCTCGTCGGCGGTCACGGTGGTGACGTCGAGCTGCGAGTCGTCGCGATCGCCGGGGCGCAGCGCGGTCTCGAGATAGAAGACCTCGTCGTCGCGGCGCACGGTGCGCGGATCGCCGTCGACCACCAGCACGCGCAGATCGCGGCGCACCTCGAGGCGCACGAAGCGGCGATCGTCGTCGGGGAGCGCGTCGGGATCGAGCCGCGCCTCGACGTCGTGCATGCCGATCTCGGCGGCGTCGTCGGCGCGCGTGAAGCTGTGGAAGAAGCGCTTGGTGACCTTTTGTCCCGGCGCGACGTCGACCAGCCCTTTGGCGACCGCCTTGCCGTCGACGCGCAGCGTGACCGCGACTTCCTTCGCCGCGCTCGACGAAAAATTCGCGACGTCGACGGAGATGCGCGAGGCGCGCGGACCGAGGTTGGCCGCCGGCTCGACGCGCAGATCGGTGATCGCGCGGTTCGTCAGCGCCGCGCCTCCCGAGACGTCGACGCTCACCAGCTCGGGGCCCGCGCCCGCCGCCCACGGCGGATCGCGCTCGAAGCCGTGCGCCGCCAGATCGGACAGCAGGTAGACGCGCCGCTCGGGCCGCGACGCCGAGTGGAGGATCTGCGCCGAGCGTTTGAGCGCGCCCGAGAGATCGGTGGCGCGGTCGCTCGGGCGGATGGCGTCGAGCGCGCGGGCGAGGCGCGCGCGATCGGCGGTGAGCTCCGGCACCGGCGCGCCGCCCGCGCGCGAGCCGAGCACGATCGCGCAGTCGGCGTCGGCGCCGAGCGCGGAGACGATGCGCCGCGCCCGCTCGAGCGCGCGGTCGAGCAGCGTGCTCCCGTCGAGCTTGAGCGACATCGACATCGAGTCGTCGATGATGATGACCGCGCTCTGCGAGCCCGACACCGCGCCCGGCAGGTCCGAAGCCGCTTCGACGAACGGCTTGGCTAGAATCAGCGGAACGGCGGCGATGGCGAGAGCGCGCACCGCCAGCAGCAGGAGCTGACGCAACTTCGTGCGGCGCGCGACGCGGCGCTCGGAGCGCAGCAGCAGATCGATTGCGGCAAAACGCCGCACCTTGGCGCGGCTGCGGCCGATCAGGTGGATCGCGATCGGCACCACGAACAGCGCCGCGAACGCCACGAACCCGGGCGCGAGGAAGCTCATCGCCGTCCCTTGTTGCGGTACGCGCCGTTCAAGAATTCGAGCAGCACCTCCGACGGCGCACGCGCGGTGTCGACCAGGTGGTACTCGACGTCGCCCTCGGCCAGCCCGCGCCGGTAGCCGTCGATGAACGCCTCCAGCTCGGCGAGATAGGCGTGCCGGACGTCGGCCGGCTCGGCGAGCAGGCGGCGCGCGTCCTCCATCGACTCGAACTGCGTCGTGCCTTCGAACGGCAGCGTCAGCTCGTCGCGGTCGAGCAGGTGGAAGACGACCACGTCGTGCTTGCGCGCGCGCAGGCCGCGCAGGATGTGGCGCACCTCGTTGCGCGCGCCGCTGGCTTCGGTCGCGGCGGCGTCGAGCAAATCGGAGAACACCACGACCAGCGCGCGGCGCTGCGCGACCTCCGAGACGTACTGCAGCCCGCGCGCGAGATCGGTGCGCCCCTGCGCGTCGAGCCCGTCGAGCGCTTGCAAGAGATCGGCGAGGTGCCCGCCTCGCGCGCGCGGCGGAAGGTAGCCGCGCAAGCGCTCGCCGAACGCGATCATCCCGACCTGATCCTGCTGGCGCAAAAGTAGATACGCGAGCGACGCGGCGAGCACGCGCGCGTAGTCGAGCTTCGACACGCCCGCGCCGCGATACGCCATCGACGCCGAGGTGTCGACGAGCAGGTACGCGCGCAGCTCGGTCTCCTCCTCGAAGCGCTTGACGTAGTACTTGTCGAACTTGCCGTACGCCTTCCAGTCGATGTG
>DASREC010000435.1:0-4776 GCA_035652295.1 Polyangia bacterium | reverse complement strand
CGCAAGGTGATCGCGCGCTCGCAGAAGATCGATCTCACCGACGGGCCCTTCGAAACCGACGCGCCCGATCTCACCGACGCCAGCCGACTCAAGGAGCTGCTCGAGAGCCTCTCCGACGACGAGTTCGGCAAATGGAAGATGTAATCGCGTTTTTGCATTAAGCTCCGCTCCAGCATGAGCCTCCTCCATCGCGGCCTGATCCGTGGCTTCCGCGGCCACCAACCGAAGCTCGATCCGACGGCGTTCGTCGCCGACACCGCCACGCTGATCGGCGACGTCACGCTGGGCGCGCGCTCGAGCGTGTGGTTCGGCGCGGTGCTGCGCGGCGACGTGTTCCACATCCGCATCGGCGAGGAGACGTCGATCCAGGACAACGCGGTCATCCACGTCACGCACGATCAGTACGCCACCGAGGTCGGCAGCCGCGTCACCGTCGGCCACGGCGTCACGCTGCACGGCTGCACCGTCGGCGATCTGTGCATCGTCGGCATGGGCGCGATCGTGCTCGACCAGGCGGTGATCGGCGATCGCTCGATCGTCGGCGCCGGCGCGCTGGTCACGCCCGGCACCAAGATCCCGCCCGGCCACCTCGCCGTCGGCTCGCCCGCGCGCCCCAAGCGGCCGCTCACCGAGGAGGAGCTGTCGTGGCTCGAGTCCTCGGCGCAGCACTACGTCGAGCTCGCGCGCGGCTACGCCTCCGATCCCGACTGGAAGTAGCCGCGGGCCCTGACGAGACTTTACGGGCGCGGCGAAGCCGGGTACGATCCCCGTCGGGAATTCATGCGCCTTCGCCTCCTCCTCGCCTCGACGGCGATCTGCGCGCTCGCCGGTCTCTTCGACGGCGCGCGCGCGGACAAGATCGACGACCTGACGCGCGCGCTCATGCAGGACCCGTCGTACAAGGTCCGCGTGCAGGCGGCGCTGGTGCTCGGCAAGCTCAACGATCGGCGCGCGGTGCCGGCGCTGATGCAGGCGCTCAAGGACGAGAACGAGTCGGTGCGCGGCGTGGCGGCGACCTCGCTCGGGCGCATCGGCGATCGCTCGGCGGCGAACGCGCTGCTCCAGGCGACCAACGACCCGTCGGAGTTCGTGCGCGCGCAGGCGAAGAAGGCGCTCGAGCTGGTGGCGGGCGGCGGCGGCCACGACGTCGCGATCGCGCCGCGCGCGGGCGCCAAGTTCTACCTCGCCGTCGGCTTCCAGGGCGGCGGCAAGGGCGGGCCGCAGTACAACCAGATCGTGCGCGAGCAGCTAGCGCGCGAATTGTCGAAGCTGCCGGCGGTCACGCTCTCGGTCGGCGGCGGCTCGTCGCCGAGCGCGCAGCTCTTGTCTCAGAACCACCTGCGCGGCTACTACGTCGACGGCAACATCCAGCGGCTGTCGTCGTCGAACCAGGGCGGGCAGTCGCAGATCGACTGCGATCTGAAAGCCTTCGTCGCGACGTATCCGGATAAGTCGATCAAGATGATGGCGACCGAGGGCGCGTCGCTGCAAGGCGGCGGCGGCCCGGGCGATGACGCGAGCGCCAAGAAGGATTGCCTGGCCGCCGCGGTCGAGGCCGTGCGGGAGGACGTGGGGAAGTTTTTGCGGACGCTGGAATAAGGAGCAGCCATGGCCGACGGTAAACATCAGCGCAAGGTGCGCAACTACCTTTTGAACTTGCGCTACCAGCTCAAGTACACGCTCACCATCGTCGGCATCTCGCTGGTGCTGACCGGCGGGCTCGGCTGGATGGTGATGTCGAAGGCGCGCGAGGCGTCGCGCGTGGTGCAGGTGCAGGCGATGGATCCCACCAACGAGCTGGCGCAGCAGCTGGCGACGCAGTTCGAGCACAACGACAAGATCATGCTCGTGGTGCTGATCGGCTTCGCGGTGCTGCTCTGCGGCGTGCTCACCGTCTACGGGATCATCATCACGCACAAGGTGGCCGGGCCGCTCTACAAGGTGACGCTGTACCTCGACAAGATCCGCGACGGGCGGCTCGGCGTCGTCTACAACCTGCGCAAGGGCGACGAGCTGGTCGACTTCTTCGAGCACTTCAAGAACGCGCACGACAAGCTGCGCGAGCGGACGCAGGCCGACATCGCGCTGCTCGACAAGGCGATCGCGGCGCTCGGCACGTCGCCCTACCGCGAGAGCGTCGGCTCGCTCGGCGACGAGCTGCGCGCCGCCAAGGACGCCAAAGAAGCTTCACTCAAATAGTGCTATAAGCGGCTCCCAAAAGGAGCCCGCATGTCACGTCTCGCCCGCTTCGCCGTCGCCGCCATCTTGATCGCCGTTCCCGCCGCTGCGCGCGCGCAGCAGAACGGCGCCGATCTCGACTACAACGCGCTCACCAAGGCTCCGGCGGGCGCGTGGGCCGAGTACACCATGACGATGAAGAACATGCCGCCCGGCCCCGACGGCAAACCGGCCAAGCCGATGAAGATGCGCTACGCGCTCGTCGACAAGACGCCGAAGCTCCTCACCATCGAGATCGACACCGCGACGCCGATGGGCGAGATCCAGGTGCAGATGAAGTACGAGCCGGCCGGCCCCGAGGCGTGGAAGGTGGCGAGCGGCAAGATGCGCATGGGCACGCAGACGATGGAGCTGCAGAAGGCGCAGATCGAGAAGAGCGGGCAGGTGACCAAAGATCCGAACGCGATGGGCAAGCTGCTCGGCACCGAGTCGGTGAAGACGCCCGCCGGGACGTTCGAGTGCCGGCACTACTCGAAGACGGTGCAGGACCAGAGCGGCGCCAGCCTGGTGGTCGAGATGTGGATCAGCGACAAGGTCCAGCCGGCCGGCATGGTGAAGTCGGTGGCCAAGGACAAGGGCATCGAAGTGCTGCTCGCCGCGACGGGAAAAGACGCCACCGCGAAGATGAAGTAGCTACGGCGGGCAGGCGTTGCGCACGCCGGCGTCGTGGTTGTAGTCCTCCATGGCGCGGTGGAAGAGGACGCGGCTCGTGCCGAAGACGCCGATGAGAATTGGCGCGACGTTGAGCGCGCCGGCGACGGCCAGACCAATGCCCGGCGTTTGCGTCGCCTTCGACGAGACGGCGAGGGTGAAGCCGGCGACGGTCGTCGCGAGGTCGGCAGCGAGCAGCGCCCAGCCCGCCCACCAGAGACGCCGCGCCACGACGGTGCGATCGTGCGAGCGCGGATCGGCGAGCAGCCGCGCGCGCAGCTCCGTCGACGTGATCTCTTCGCCGGCGAGCCGGTAGAACTCGGTGCCGCCTTTTCCGCCGGCGTACGCACGGTAGTACTGCGCGCAGGGCAAGAACGGCGCGCGGCTCGCAGCGTGGCCGCAGCCGGCGACGAGAGCACAGAAGAGCAGCGACGCACGCGCGCGCATTCGGACTTAAACGATCGCGCGCGCGATTTATTTATGCGACCAGGTCGACGCCGTCGAGGCCGTAGGGGACCGGGCGGCCGAGCAGGTTCAGGATGGTCGGGAAGGCGTCGACGGAGCGGGGCGTGCGCTCGACGATCGGGTGGTTGATGGCGAACGGCACCGTCATGTGCTCGCGGTGCAGCGTGCCGTGGCACGAGCGGTAGTCGATGCGCTCGTTGTGCCGCGCGCGCAGATCGTAGCCGGGCGCCGACGACACCAGGAAATCGCCGGCGCGCGGCGACTCGAACACCTGCGCCACCTGCACCGGCGCGTCGGGGTAGTCGGTATTCGCGGTGCGCTCGAGCGCCTCGGCGCGCGTCATCACCTCCGGCAGCGGCGGATAGCCGAACGGATCGGCGCCGTGCACGCGATAGGTCACGCGGTCGCCGTCGAGCGTCACCGACGCCTCGCCGCGCCGCGAGCGCACGCGCACGTCGCTCGAGTCGGGCCGATAGATGACGTGATCGACCGCAGGCTGATTGACCAGCTCGTCGACCAATTCCGGATGGCGCTCGAGGTGCTCGTCGGCCGACGGGCGCGCGGTCCACTTGTCGGGGCCCTTCAAATAAATGTGGCCCATGCCGTTGCCGGCCACCATCACCGCCGCGTCGGCGCCGAGCCAGCGCTTGACCTGCTTCGGAAAGTACAGCGTCTTGAGCCCGCGCTTCTCGATGAAGCCCTCGAGATCGAAGTGCTCGTGCACCTCGGTGTGGCCGTGGTCGGCGCCCATGACGAGCAGCGACGAGTCGAGCTGCCCGGTGGCGCGCAGCTCGTGCACCAGCCGCCCGATGACGCGATCGAAGTCGAGGTAGCACGCGCGCGCGCGCTCGGAGAACGGCCCGTCGTGGTGCGAGTACTCGTCGATCGAGTAGGTGGTGTGAAAGGTGAAGCGCTCGCGGCGGCGGCGCGCGGCGCGCAGGAGATACTGCTCGCCGGCGCGATCGATGTGCTCCCACGAGCCGGTGCGGAAGAACTTGAGCGCCGCCGGCACGCGCCGGAAGTATGCGGCATTTCGCCGCACCCCGGTGCCGCGCGAGATCCCCGAGAAGATGTTCGACGACGGCCGCAAGAGCTCGAACAGCGTGCGCGCGTGCTTGGCGAGGTCGCGATCCATCAGGTAGCTGCCGAGGCCGTGATAGTTGCGGAAGCGCATCAGCGACACCGGGCGGCGCTGATAGCGGTCGCGATCGAACCAGCGATATCCCGGAATATTGGCGCGCCCGGGAAACAAACCGGTCAAATACGGGATATACGCCACGCCCGTCACCGACGGGAAAACGGTGGTGGCGGCGCGAAATGATCCGGGCTCGATCATATAGCGCGCGATATTGGGCATATCGCCCTTTTGCAGGTATTCGCGGAACAGATCGATGCGCGCTCCGTCGAGGAGAAAGAAAAACG
>DASREC010000434.1:0-5160 GCA_035652295.1 Polyangia bacterium | reverse complement strand
CCCGCCGGATACGCCGAGCGGAACGTCGCCACCGTGCGCGCCGCGTTGGCCGGGATCAGCCAGCGCACCGGCTGCACCGCCTTGACCAGCGCCTCGTCGGCCCAATCCTCGACGAGGAGCGCGCGCGCGCGCTCGGCCGGCGCGCGCGGCAGGATCGGCCGCTCGGGATATTTCTCGTCGAGAAAAGCGGCGATGCGGGTCGAGTCGGCGATCACGTCGGCGCCGTCTTGAATCACCGGCACCGCGTCCTGCCCCGAGAGCCGCTCGAGCTCCCGGCGGCGCAGCGGGTGCACCACGCGCTCGTCGAACGGCAGGTTCTTGTAGCGCAGGATGGCGCGCACCTTCGCGGAGTAGGGCGAGATGTTGTAGCTGTAGAGGGCGATCACGGGCCGAGCCTACCCGGCGCCGTAGAGGATGACCAGCATGGCGACGCCGAAGCCGTTCACGCCGATGCCGACCACCGCCAGCTGCCGAGCGCGCGCCGCCGCGCCGAGCACGTAGCCGCCCGCCGAGAGCAAGAGCCCGACGGCGAACAGCCCGAGCACCAGCGCGTCGAGCGCGCGCCACGGCACGCCCGAGACCCACAGCGCCAGCGCGGTGAACGCGGCGCCGAGCCCGGCGAGCGGCAGCGCGAGGCGCGTGGCCATGCGCGCCTTATAAGTCCGCGCCGGCTGCACGGTCAACGTCGCGCTATAATTCCGTCGATGCGCCGGATCCCGCTCGTGCTGCTCGCGCTCGCCGCCGCGATGCCGTCGCGCGCGCGCGCGGCCGGCGATACCGCGCTGGTGTCGCGCGCCGACGAGATCCTGCGCAAGGCGCAGCTCGTGCGTGATCCCTCGGAGCGCTACGCGCTGGCCGACGAGGCGCAGGCGCTGTGCGAAAAAGCGGTGGCCGAGGCGCCGCGCGATCCGGTGCCGCGCGTGCACCTGGCGCGCGCGCTGTCGATCTCCGATCCGCTGCATCCCGAGGCGTGCCGCCCGGGCGCGTGCGAGCGCGCGGTGTCGGAGCTCAAGCGCGCGCGCGAGCTCGACGGCGGCGGCGCGGAGGCGGAGCGCATCGCCTCGGAGCTGGGCATCGTCTACTCGCGGCTGGGCGCGTTCGAGGAGGCGCTCGGCGAGTACGATCGCGCGCTCAAGCTGGTCGAGGCCGAGCGGCTGCCGGATCGCTTCGATACGCTCGACAACAAGTCGGTGCTGTACGGCAACTCGGCCGAGACGCTGATGGCGCTGCACCGGCTCGACCAGGCGATCGCGCGCTACCGGCTGGCGGAGCACCACGCGACCGCGGGCGACATCGAGTGGCAGCTCGCGCAGTGGGGGCTCGGCGTGGCGCTCGATCGCGACGAGCAGGGCGAGAAGGCGCGCGAGGCGGTCAAGCTGGCGCTCGATCGCGATCCGGCGATGGGCCATCTCTCCGACGAGAACGTGTTCTTCGAGCCGGCGGGCGACAAATATTATTACCTGGCGCTCGGGCACGAGGTGAGCGGCGATCGCGACGAGGCGATCGCGGCGTGGAAGCGCTTCGTGTCGTCGTCGCCGTCGTCGCCGTGGCTGCGCCGCGCGCGCGCCCACCTCGAGCGCCTCGAGCGCGAGCCGCGCTCGGCGGGCGAGAGCGAGCGCGCGCGCGTGATCGTCGGCGAGCCGCTGCGCAGCATGCACGCGCTGCGCGCCGTCGAGGATCTGCGCCGCGCCCTGCGCCGCGCCGAGGAGGATCTCCGGCTCTGCTACCAGCGCGCGCTGCGCTCCGAGAAGGTCGCCGGCGATCTCGAGCTGGAGCTCGAGCTGTTCCCGTCGGGCGTGGTGGCGGGGCGGCCGCGGGTCTGGGACACCAACGTCGACTCGACCGCGCTCAAGCAGTGCGTCGAGCGCGTGGCCGGCGGCTGGCGCTTTCCGCCGATCGACACGCAGGAGCTGGAGAGCGTGCGCATCCCGATCCACTTCGGCGCGCTCAAGTGAGGCGCGCGGCGGCGCTGGCGGTGCTGGTGGCGTGCGGCGCGGCGCGCGCCGACGGGCCGTCGCCGCTGTGGGACGACGTGGCGCATCCCGATCGCCCGCGCTGCGCCGCGCTCACCGCCGAGGCGCGCCGCCACCTCCAGGCGCAGGCCAACGAAGCGGCGATCGCTCTCCTGCGCGACGTGGTGCGCCGCTGCCCCGATCGCTTCGAGGGGTTCGCGCTGCTCGGCGTGACGCTGGCCGAGGGCGGGCAGATCGCCGACGCGCGCTGGGCGCTCGAGCGCGCGCGCCTCTTGGCGCCCGACGACGATCGCGACGCGCTGGTGGCGTTTCATTTGGGCTTCGTGCGCTCGGTGGGCGGCGAGCTCGCCGGCAGCGTGGCCGAGCTCCGGCGCGCCGACGCGCTCGGCGGCCTGAACGCGCCGATGCGCGCGCTGCTCCATTACGATCTCGGCGACGACCTGATGGCGCTCGGCCGGCTCGGCGAGGCGATCGACGAGTACCGCCGCGCGACGCGCATCAACCCGAGCGAGGTGATGCCGCGCCTGGCGCTGGCGGTGGCGCTCGACCGCGACGAGCAGACGGGCGAGTCGCAGAACGAGCTGCGCGCGGTGCTGCGCGTCGATCCGTTCCTGCGCAAGCTCTACTCGGGAAAGTACGTGTTCGTGCCGTACGCGGACGCGCACTACTACGTGGCGCTGGTCGAGCAGGTGCGCGGGCATTTTGCCGCAGCGCGCGCCGAGCTGCGCGCGTTTCTGGCGGCGCTGCCCGACGGGCCGTACGCGGCGCGCGCGCGCGAGCACCTCGAGCGCGTGGCCGGCGTCGACGTGCGCGAGCTCAACTACGGCACCGGCGTCGACGCGGCGCACGCGGCCGCCGCGCTCGCGCCGCTGGTGCCGGAGCTGGAGCAGTGCCTGCCGCCCGTCGCCGCGCCGGTCGAGTCGACGCCGGTGATCGCCGCGCCCGAGATCACCTGGGTGCACGTCACCCGCGAGGGCGATCGCTACGTGGTCGGCAGCGCCTTCAGCGGCTGCCTCTCGCAGGTCCTGAACCGCGCGCGCCTGGCGCCGCCCGGGCTCGGCCCGTCGCTGACGTTCCCGCTGGCGATGCCGTCGCCGTAAAGTGTTGTGCCGCTGGTCGCCACCCACTATATTTTTCTAGTGGACGCGCGGCCCCGCTACATCGCCGTCGAAGGTCCGATGGGCGTCGGCAAGACGGCGCTCGCGCGCGCGCTCACCGAGCGGTTGGCCGCGCGCGCCGTCCTCGAGCCGGGTGGGAATCCGTTTCACGCCGGCCTCACCGGCGCGGAGCCCGGCTCGGCGTTCCAGGCGCAGCTCTACCTGCTGCTGTCGCGCTACCAGCGCAAGGACGAGTTCCACCAGGAGGACCTGTTCGCGCGCGGCGGCGTGGTCTCCGACTTCCTGTTCGCCTGCGACCGCATCATCGCGCAGGCCAACCTCTCGCGCGACGAGCTCATGCTCTACGACAAGGTCTACCAGCTCCTCGGCCGGGAGCTGCCTCGCCCGGAGCTGGTGGTCTACTTGCAAGCCCGTCCGGAGGTATTATCGCAACGGTTGAGGAAGCGCGCGCCGGGCGGCGTCCCCGGGCGCGACTTCTTGGAGAAGGTGACGCAGGCGTACGCGGAGTTTTTCTTTCACTATGGAGACAGCCCGCTCTTGGTCGTGAACACGTCGGAGATCGACTTCGTCGAGCATCGTCCCGATCTGGACGAGCTGGTGGCGGTCATCGGACGTACCCGCGCGGGCATCTCCCATTACAACCCGCTTGGATCCCGCTAGGGACCGAGACGGAGGTGGAACATGAAGTCGAGGTCGCTCCCCAAGGTCACGATCCACACCCTGCGCAAGATGAAGGCGGAGCGGCACAAGATCGCCATGCTCACCGCCTATGACGCCAGCTTCGCGCGGCTGATCGATCAAGCGGGCGTCGACGTCATCCTCGTCGGAGATTCGCTCGGCATGGTGGTGCAGGGCGGCGCCAACACGCTGCCGGTGACGATGGAGGAGATGATCTATCACTGCCGCTCGGTCGCGCGCGGCACCGAGCGGGCGCAGGTGGTCGGCGACATGCCGTTCATGTCCTATCAGGCGTCGCTCGAGGAGGGCGTGCGCAACGCCGGGCGGCTGGTGAAGGAGGGCGGCGTCGAGGCGGTGAAGCTCGAGGGCGGCGCCGAGTACGCCGAGCTGGCGGCCAAGCTGGTGCGCATCGGGATTCCGGTGATGGGGCACATCGGGCTCACGCCGCAGTCGCTGCACCAGATGGGCGGCTTCAAGATCCAGGGGCGCGACGACGCGCAGGCGAAGAAGATCGTCGACGACGCGCGCGCGCTCGAGCAGGCGGGCTGTTACGCGATCGTGCTCGAGGGGATTCCGCGCGAGCTGGCGGGCGAGATCACGCAGAAGGTGGCGTGCCCGACGATTGGCATCGGCGCGGGCGTCGACTGCGACGGGCAGGTGCTGGTGATCTACGACCTGCTCGGCATGAACGAGGAGTTCCGCCCGAAGTTCGTCAAGCGCTACGACGACCTCGCGGTGCGCGTGCGGACCGCGGTGGCGCAGTACGTGACCGAGGTGCGCGAGAGCCAGTTCCCCGACGAGGATCACTCGTTCTCCAAGGACGCGCCGCCTGCGAACGCGACGCCGTACGGCTCGATCAAGGCTGCGGCTTCCGCCTCGGGGTCGGCGTCCGAGCGCGATCCGGATGCGACCGGCGCGGCGTGCATCCCGCTGCCGATTCGCCCGATCAAAAAATAGATGGCGCCCGCGATCATCCGCTCGCCCGAGGAGATGCGCGCGAAGTCCTCGACGTGGCGTACGGACGGAAAGCGCATCTCGTACGTACCGACCATGGGCTACCTGCACCGCGGGCACGTGTCGCTGCTCGAGGAGTCGCGGCGGCGCGGCGACGTCTCGGTGCTGTCGATCTTCGTCAACCCGACGCAGTTCGGGCCGCGCGAGGACCTGTCGCGCTACCCGCGCGATCTCGAGGGCGACCTGGCGAAGGCGGCGCAGGCGGGCGTCGACTTCGCGTTCGTGCCCGACGCGGAGGCGATGTATCCGCCGGGCTACCAGACGTTCGTCGAGGTGCGCGAGCTCGCGCGCGGGATGTGCGGCGCCAGCCGGCCGGGCCACTTCACCGGCGTGGCGACGGTCGTGCTCAAGCTGTTCAACCTGGTGCAGCCGCACGT
>DASREC010000433.1:0-18991 GCA_035652295.1 Polyangia bacterium | reverse complement strand
CTCCGCTCATTTCGAAAGGAGAGCCCCATGAAGAGCATGCTCCTCGCCGTCGCGCTCCTGCTCGCGCCGTCGCTGGCGGACGCGCAGGTGCGTTGGGTGCGCAGCGTCCGCGTGACCGTGGCGCCGCCGCCGCTCAAGTATGAATCGCCGCCGCCCGCGCCGTCGCCGCGCCACCAGTGGATCGCCGGCTATTGGGCGTGGCGCAACAACGCGCACTTCTGGGTGGGCGGGCACTGGGCGATGCCGCCGTCGACGAACTACGTCTGGGAGCCGGCGCGCTGGGAGCAGGACAACGGCGGGTGGCAGTTCTCCGAGGGACATTGGCGCGCCAACGAGGCGCCCGATCCGCAGACGGTGTACGTGCCGCCGCCGCCGCCGGTGCAGGAGGTGGTGACCGACGCGCCGCCGCCCGCGCCGCCCGAGGAGGTTCGCCCGGCGCAGCCGTTCGACGGCGCGGTGTGGATCAACGGCTACTGGCACTGGCAGGGCGGGCGCCACGTCTGGGTCGCGGGACGCTGGTCGGCGCAGCCGGCGGGATACCGCTGGGAAGATCATCGCTGGGAGAAGCGCAAGGACGGCCGGTGGCAGCAGCAGTGGGGCCGCTGGGAGCGGCGCGACGATCGGCGCGAAGAGCGTCACGACCGCCGCTGACGAGGAGGAGCCCATGAAGACGACGCACGCGATCCTGTTCTCGACGCTCGCGCTGGCGGCGCTCGCCGGCCCGGCGCGCGCCGACGAGCTGCAGTTCTACGGCACCGTCGAGTCGTTCGCCGGCGGCGCGCTGGTGGTGAAGACGACCAAGGGATCGACCGGCCACTGGCGGGTCGACGGCACGACCAAGGTCACCGGCGCGGTGGCGGCGGCGGATTGGGTGTTCGTCGACGTCGAGACCTCGGGTCACGTCAAGACGCTCAAGGTCGAGGAGCAGCCGACCTCGCACACCGGCGTGATCAAGGCGGTCGAGCGCGAGGTGCTCGACGTGGCCTCGGGCAAGACCGTCGAGAAATGGAACCTCACGCCGACGACGATCTTCGAGGGCGTCGCGCGCGCGGCGGTCAAGCCGGGCGACGAGATCGCCGTCAAGGTCTACAAGAATCACAACATCGCCGAGCTACGCGTCCTCAAGTCGGGCGTCAAGTAACCCATCACCTGTCCTGATTCCGAACGTCGCGCGTGGCTGCGCGCGCCGCACGATCGCGCGCGGCCGGCTGGCGCGTCGGTTGCTCAGCGGAGGCGCATGCGCTCGATCCTGCTCGCGATGATCTGCGTCACCGTCGGGTGCGCGGAGCGATTTCCGATGCCGATGACCGCCGCGTCGCTGGCCTCGTACGACTCGGGGCCCGCGCTGGTCGCCTATCTCGGACAGCCCGACGCCAGCCCCGCGGTCTGCGATCTGCGCGCGCGCGGCCCGCACGTCTCCGGCTTCCCCGAGGAGATGCGCGCGTCGCTGGTGAGCGGCCTCGTCGACGGACGGATCGCCGCCGAGCTGTGGCGCCGCTGCGCCGGCGTGGTGCTGCGCGGCGCGCCTCGCGACGACGCGTCGTCGCTGCTCGACGACATCGGGCGCGGCTACCGCAGGCTGATCAAGAGCGGCGACTTCGAAAAATCGCCGGCGCTCGAGGAGCGGCTGGCGGCGATGCAGCGGCTCTACCTCGAGCGGCAGAACGGCGTCGACGGGCACGCCGGCGTCTTGCCGCCGCTGTTCGCCGATCTGCGCCAGGCGCTCGTCAAACATCGCCTCGGGCCCGCCGCCACGCGCGCCGGCGAGGAGCTGATCGCCACCGTCGATCTCGAGCACGGCCGCTGGCTCGGGCGCGACGTCGACGCGGCGGCCATCGACGGGCTGTTCGCGAGCGGCGACGAGAAGACGCTGCGGCTGTTCTCGAACCGGCTGCCGACGCCCGAGCTGCGCGACGAGTCCAAGCGCCGCGTGATCCGCCTGCACATCGCCGCGTCGCCGTTTCCCGAGGTGCGCGAGCACGCCGCCGCCGTCGAGGACGCGCTGATGAAGACCGGCACCAACACCATCTCGGTCGCCGAGCACCGCCCGCTCGCGGGCGCGGTCGACGCGGCGAAGCTGCCGATGCGCGGCGTGCTGGTGCGGCAGGACGTGTGGCGCCAGACGGCGACGCTGCTCGGCTACGCGGGCGATCGCCCCGGCCTGTCGGTGCTGCCCGAGGTCAAGCTGCGCGGCGCGCTCTCGGTCACCGTCGACGGCATCTCGCGCCCGGTCGGCCTGTGCGCGCCGCCGAAGGAATTGGATCCGTCGCCGTGCATCGCGCCGCACGACGTGACGCTGGAGAATCCGACGGCGTATCTCGACAAGGGCGGCGCGTTTCACTTCGTCGATCACATCGCCGAGCGCGACGCGGTCGGGCTGGCGGCGCTGCGCGATCGCTTCATCATGCCGGTGTCGGTCGGCGGGCAGCGCCTGCTCACGCTGCAGTGGCGGCTCTACTACGAGCGGCCGGCCGACCTGATCATCGCCGGCAACGAAGTCGGCGGCGACGGGCCGCGCCTCGGCGTCGCGGTCGATCATCGCGATCCGGCGCGCTTCATCTTCGACGTCTCGGGCGGCGGCGGTCCGTACCTCGCCGTCGTCGAGGGCGCCGACGCGGCGTATTTTCGCGTCGCCAGCAGCGGCGCGGAGGGCTACACCGGCTCGGCGGGCGCGAGCGGCGCGAGCGGCGCGAGCGGCGGCGAGTGTCAGAACGGCGGCGACGGCGGACCGGGCGGCGACGGCGGGCCGGGCGGGCCGGGCGGAAACGGCGGCGACGTCGACGTGCAGGTCACGTGCGGCGGCGCGCCCTGCGACGACGCGGCGGCGATGGTCTCGCGCATGGTGCTCAGCCTCGGCGGCGCGGGCGGAGCGGGCGGCTCGGGCGGAGCCGGCGGCTCGGGCGGCTCGGGCGGCTCGGGCCGCGCGGCGACCTCGCACACCGACGACAACGGCAACACGGTCGTCGACGATCCCGGCTGCAGCGCCGGCTCGAGCGGCGCGAACGGCGCGAGCGGCGCGAACGGCCCGTCGGGCGCGCCGGGATATCCCGGCCGCGTCTCCATCACCATCACGCGCTGAATCGATCGATCAATACTGGTGCACGAGCGGCTGCACTTCGCTGCACGGCCGGCAGATGGCATTCGGCAACCCCGAGTTGCGCCGCGTGCGCCCGGCGACCGCCTTGAACACAGGCCCGCTCTGATCTTCGTCGCACTGCAAACACGGATTGAGCGTGCCGTCGGGCTCGTTGTACGGATCGGTGAACGCCGCCAGGCACGTCTGCAAACAGACGCTGCGCGTGTGCGCGGTGTTGAACGACCAGATCTGCGCGCACGGCAGATCGAAGCCGAGCCCGAGCAGACACTCGAGATCGGCGTTTCCCCCGTCGCTCGACGAGGCGAACGCGCACGCGCGCACCGGCGCGGTCAGATCGTTGTTGCGCATGTACACGGCGAGGTTCGCCAGCGTCGAGCACACGCCGCAATGTCCGAAGTGCGTCGGCCGCGCGCCCGCTGCCAGCGCCGCCGCTTGCGAGGGATAGGTGACGAGCGCGTACGGCCGCGGCCCGCCGGCGTCGGCCGCCTGCGGCAAAACGCCGCAGACGGTGCCGGGCGGATCGTCGGGCGGCGCCGGCTGCGCGTACGGATCGCTCGCGAGCGGCGCGTACGGCGTCTGTGGCCGCCAATCGTCGACGAGCGACTGCATGAACGCGCCGTCGTACGCCGGCGGCGCGAACACGGCGCCGCCGCACGCGCACGACGGGCGGCACTGATCGGCGCCGAGCCCGGTGTGGTCGTTGGGATTGCCGAACAGGATCGCGCAGGCGTCGACCGCCGCGTCGGCGCCGTCGCTATCGCCGGCGCACGACGCCGCCAGGCACGACGCCGCCAACAGCGCGGCGCTCCGCCATCGCACGCTACTCGCCGACGAGCCCGAACCAGTAGTGGGTCTTGGTGCCGAGCTTCGACGAGACCACGAAGATGCCGGCGTTGTACGCGCTCGCCTTGTTGGTCGTGATCGTCAGGTGCAGCTTCTCGCCGTTCTGCCCGGTCGTACGATCGAGCGCGAACGTGAAGCTCGACGCGCCCATGCCGGTGAGCTGCGCGTAGTCCTCCGCCTTGACCGTCCACGGCCCGCCGGTGTCGCCGTCGCTGAACAGATCGAGATCGATGGTCTTGGTCTGCCCGACGGGGATCTGCACGCCGAGCATGGTGAACATGCCGCCGATGGTGATGGTGTCGTTGAGCTCGGGCACGGCGTTGAAATAGACCTGGCCCGCGGGCGCGGGCACGCACGGATCGTGGCCCGCCGCCGCCGCCGCGTTCGACCACGTGCGCTGCACGACGTAGGGCAGCTCGGGGAATTTCGTGAACGCCCCCGGATCCTGCGCGCACAGGTCGCCGACCTCGCCGCCGCCGAGCGCGAACATCCAGTAGAGGTGATTGTCATCGACCTGCCCGTACGCCGGCACCGACTGCGGAAACGGATCGGTCGCCGCCTCGACCAGCTCGTGGCTCTCGGCGCCGGTGGTGGTCTCGAGCATGGTCAAGCCGCGCACGCCCGGGCAGCGCGGGATCACCGCGTACGCGACGCGCACGCTGCCGTGATTGGCGTCGAGCGACGTGTTCGAGTGGTAGCCGCCGAACGACGAGCAGCTCTGCTGCGTGCCGCCCATGAAGCCGCCCTGCAGCGTGATGGTCACGCCCGCCGGATAGTGGAGCGCGTAGACGGTGCCGGAGGTCGCGGCGGGAAACGCCGGATCGTTCGCGTTGAGCTTGCCGGCGAGCCACGTCTGGATCGCCGAGTCGTCGAGCGTGCCGGTGGCGGTCTCGGTCAGCTCGACCGGCGCCGTCGCGGTGGCCGCGTTCACGCCGTACTCCTTGGTCGCCGCGGTCCAATACGCCGTCGCGCCGACCTTGGACACGAAGTCCTCGAGGCTCGCCTTCTGTGTGGCGTCGTCGTTCGAGAAGAACACCGGCACGATCACCGGGTTCTTGAGCACCGGCCCGAGCGCGTCGTTCACCTGCGGCGGATCGGGGTGCGGCGCGGGATAGACGTTAGAGACCATTCCGTTGTCGCCGAGATCGGGCGCGCTCACGGGCGACAGGTCGGGCTGGTCGCCGGCGTCCTGTCCGACGGAGACGCCGCTGTTGCCGTTGCAGGCCCCCAGCATCGAAGCGACGAGGAGCGGGAGCGCGAGGCCGGTGATGGAGCGAAGACGCATTCGAGGACTCCTTATTGAGTGGCCGAGGGCGGCGTGCGGCCGATCATCAAGTAGCGTGCCGGCCGATTGTCATGCAATTCCGGGCGGACTTTCGTCCGCACTGTCGCGATCGACGACAAGGTTAGCTTTATAACGTAGTTTCTCGCGTCACTCGCGTAGGTGAACGTCGGCGCGCGTTCACCACGTTTCGATAACTGTGTTTCGCATTTCAATTCGAAATCCATTTGAATGAGTTTTTGCATTGAGCCTTGCGTGTTATTTGCACGATTGACGTAGTTTCCCGCGAATTGGATAATACCAGCTGCGGCGGTGTTTCCCGTCGCTGGCGAGTGGGGACTGCATGCGTCCGATGGCTTCGCGATCGTACCCCGAAATAACCGCGATTGATTCCAATCATTGCATGGCAAATTGGGGTTCGATATTCATTTGCGTCTGGCGAAATGAAACCACGATGGAGGGCGCGCGCCTCTCGCGCGACGGGCTGAAGGCGCTCGCCGCGCGCCAGCCGTCGGGGATCGCCCTGCTCAACATCGTCGAGCCGAGCGCGCCCGCTCCGCCCTCGGAGGTGCGCGGCGCGCTCGCCCGCATCCTCACAGAGTTCGGCCACGAGCTCAAGTGCTCCGCGGTGGTGCACGAGGGCTCGGGCTTTCGCGCGGCGGCGGTGCGCGGCGTGGTCACCGGCCTGACGCTGCTGGCGCGCCAGCCGTTTCCGCACAAGGTGTTCGCCACCGTCGACGAGGCGAGCGCCTGGATGACCGATACCTTGCACAAGAGCTTCGGCTGGACCGTCACCGCCGTCGATCTGATCGACGCGGTCAACGATCTGCGGATCCGCATCCATCGTTCGTAGCTCGATTCGGGGGGGGTAGGGGAGGTCGGTCCAATGATGCGCGGTTACTCCGTGGTGGGCGCGCTGGCGGCGCACGAGGGCGACTCGTCGCTGCGCGTCACCCGCCTGAGCCTCGACGACGTGTCGTTCCACGCCGGCGGGCGCGCGCTCGTGCCGGGCGAGCGGCTGCAGCTCAGCCTGGGCGAGCTCGACCCGATCGTCGCCACCGTCGCGAGCGTCGAGGGCGCCGAGGTGACCGCCGACTTCGGCCGGCTCGACGTCGACGGCGCGCGCGAGCTGGCGCGGCTGATCGATCGCCTGCTGGCCAAGCGCGTCCTGCGCGGAGAGCCGCCGCGCTTCAACGAGCGCGAGGTGATCCGCGCGCCCGAGCGCATCCGCGACATCCTGCGCTCGCTGTTCGCCAACCGCTGCCGCGGCCGCCTGCGCAAGCTCGGCCAGCACGACGACGCCGGCCTGCGCCTGATGGCGGCGCGCCTCGAGCCCGAGAGCGAGCTGCCGCTGCAGTGGGAGCTCGAGGACGGCTGGATCGATCCGCCGTTCATGTTCACCGTCGACGATTACATGTCGCTGGTGCAGTTCCGCGTCGAGCGCGCCGCGCCGGTCGACGGCTTCCTCGCGGTCGGCATCCCCAACGAGCTCGAGCGCGTGCGCAGCCGCTGGCAGCGGCGCGTGCCGGCGCCCGCCGACGTGTTCATCGCCTTTCACCATCCGCGCTGGCCCGACATGCACGTGCGGCGCGCGGTGCGCAACGTCTCGCTCGACGGGATCTCGTGCTCGGCGAGCGCGGTCAAAGATCTTTTGTATCCCGGCCTCGAGCTCGGCACGGTGAACGTGATCTGGCAGGACCGCCTGGTGTGCCGCGCGCGCGCCGAGGTGCGCTACGTCTCCGAGGACATCGACGGTCCGGCGCAGCTCGCCGGCCTCGCGCTCGAGTTCACCGAGCCCGACGAGCGCGCGCACTGGCGCGAGCGCATCGACCGACTGCTCTATCCCAACACGCGCCTCGACGGCACCTGGTCCGAGCCGCTGTGGGATCTCTACGGCCACTCGGGATACTTCGGCATCTCGCAAAAATCGCTCTCCGACTTCCGCCCGCTCAAGCAGGCGTTCTCGTCGGTGAGCGCGCGCCTGGCGCGGGTGCCCGACGTCGGCTGCCAGATCGTCTGGCCGTCGTCGCGCGGCGTCGAGGCGTCGATCACCGGCTTACGCATCTACGAGCACACGACCGTGCTCTACGCGCTCGCGCGCCATCCGGGCCGCGTGCCGATACGTTTTCCCGGCCGCGAGATCCTGCGCGATCTCTACCTGCACACCATCGAGCACCTGCAGGAGACGCCGGGCCTGCGCTGGCTCATCGGCTGGTCGCAGCGCGATTCGCACTTCACGCGCCTCGTGCACCTGCAGCTCGCCGAGCGCTACCGCGACTCGGGCCGCACCGCCATCTTCACGTTCCGCGCGATGGAGGGCGTGAGCGCGCCCGATCGCCCGACGGCGGCGCTGCCCGCGGGCGTGCAAGTCGCGCCAGCGACCAACCCCGAGATCGATCAGCTGCTCGCGGTGGTGGTCAAGCAGCGGCCGGCGATCTACGCGCAGGCGCACGACCTGCTCCCGGCGCAGTTCGATCAGCGCGAGCTGCGCGAGCGCTGGGGACGCGGCGGCTTCTCGCGCGATCGCGCGGTGCTGGTGGCGCGGCTCGCCGGCCAGCCGATGGCGGCGGCGGTGATGGAGTCGGCCGACGACGGGCTGCACCTGTTTCACCTGCTCGACCTCGTGCGGCTGTTCCCGCTCGTCGACGGTGGCGAGCGGCTGTTCCCGGTGCTGCTCGATCAGGTGCGCCCGTGGTTCGCCAAGCGCGGCAAGGCGAAGTTCATCTACTCGCTCGAGAACGGCGACGTCGAGCAGGCGACGCGCGCCGGGCTCAAGGATCTCGGCGAGGCGGACACGTCGTTCCTGCCGGTCGATCTTTTGCCGGAGCTGGTCGAACAGCTGTTCGAGATCACCGCGCCGCGCGACATTCCGCGGCTGCGGCCGGCATGAGCGGCGCAGGCGATCGCGAGCGCGAGCGCAACCTCGAGCGCGGCGGCGACGGCGAGTGGCGGCCGCGGCTCTACGACGCGCGCGCCGATCGCGACGCCGTCGCGCGGCTCTCGGGCGAGGTCGCGTTCGTGCACGACACGCTGGCGGCGCAAATCGCCGAGCTGTGCGAGACGCGCCTGCCCGCGCGGCGCCTGACCGCCGACGAGCTCGCGCGCGAGGCGGCGCGCCACCTCGACGGCCGCGCGCCCGCCGACTACGGCGTGTGGGTCCACTTCCCGTGGTCGTCGCGCCTGGTGCACGTGCTCCCCGAAGCCGAGTTCCGCGAGCTGCGCACGAGCCGCAACCGCAACAAGATCACCGCCGACGAGCAGGCGCGCTTGCGGCGCCTCAAGCTCGGCATCGCCGGCCTCTCCGTCGGGCAGGCGACCGCGGTGACGCTCGCGCTCGAGGAGGTCGGCGGCCAGTTCCGCCTCGCCGACTTCGACGCACTCAGCTTGTCGAACCTCAACCGCCTGCGCGCCGGCGTTCACGATCTCGGCGTCAACAAGGCGATCCTGACGGCGCGCGCCATCTTCGAGATCAACCCGTTCGCCGAGGTGGTGCTGTTTCCCGACGGCGTGCGCGACGCGAACGCCGACGAGTTTTTGCGCGGGCTCGATCTCTTGTTCGAGGAGTGCGACGACCTGGCGATGAAGGTGCGGCTGCGCGAGCGGGCGCGCGCGCTCGGCATCCCGGTGCTGATGGAGACCAGCGACCGCGGGCTGTTCGACGTCGAGCGCTTCGATCGCGAGCCCGAGCGGCCGCTGTTCCACGGCCTGGCGGGAAATCTCGACGCGCGCTCGCTCGGCGCGCTCACCGTCGCGGAGAAGGTGCCGGTGGTGCTCAAGATCCTCGGCGCGCAGACGATGTCGCCGCGGCTCTCGGCGTCGATGGTGGACATCGAGGCGACGATCAAGACGTGGCCGCAGCTGGCGTCGAGCGTGGCGCTCGGCGGCGCCATCAACACCGACGTCGCGCGGCGCATCGCGCTCGGGCGGCTCGGCGCGTCGGGGCGCTTCTTCGTCGACCTCGACGCGCTGATCGCCGACGGCGCCGGCCAGCCGCTCGCGCCCCCCGTCGAGGATCGCGCGCCCGCGCCGAGCGATGCGCCGGCGAGTGACGCGCCGCCGAGTGACGTGCCGCCTACCGACGCGCCGCCTGCCGATGCGCCGCTCGCTCCGCTGTCGCCGCTGATCCGCGGCGCCGGCGCGCTCGATCGCGATCGGCTCGCCGCGCTGGTGGCGCGCGCGGCGCTGGCGCCGTCGGGCGGCAACTGCCAACCATGGCGCTTCGTCGTGCGCGGCGAGACGGTGACCGGCCTGCACGACGTCGAGCGCTCGCGCTCGCTGCTCGATCACCGCCACGCCGCCAGCTACGTGGCGCTCGGCGCCGCCGTCGAGAACCTGGCGCTGGCCGCGTCCGAGCTCGGCCGCGCCGTCGAGATCGAGCCGTTCCCCGAGCGCAGCGACGCGACCGTGGCGTGGCGCGCGCGCCTCGCCGGCGCGGCCGACGTCGATCCGCTGGCGCGCGCGATCGTGCCGCGCGCGACCAACCGCCGGCTCGGCGCGCCCGTGCCGCTCGACTCCGCCGACGCCGCCGCGCTCACCGAGATCGCCGCCGCCGCCGGCGCGCGCCTGCAGCTCGTCGGCCGCGGCGACGCGCTCGACGAGGTCGGCGCCATCCTCGGTGCCGGCGATCGCCTGCGCTTCCTCTCGCCCGTCATGCACCGCGAGATGATGGCCGAGCTGCGCTGGACGCCCGCCGCCGCGCGCGCGACCCGCGACGGGCTCGATCTCGCCACGCTCGAGCTGAGCGCCGCCGACCGCGCCGGCCTCGAGCTGCTCGCCAAGACGTCGATCATGGACGAGCTGCGCGCCATCGGCGGCGGCGCGGGCCTGGAGAAAACCGCGCGCAAGGCGATCGCCGCCAGCTCCGCCGTCGGGCTCCTGACCGCGCCCGGCGACGACGCAGCGAGCTACCTACGTGGCGGCCGCGCGCTCGAGCGTGTATGGCTGGCGGCCACCACGCGCGACCTGGCGGTGCAGCCGATGACCGCGCTCATCTATCTATTCGCGCGCGCGCGCCACGGCGGCGAGCTGCTCTCGCCGATTGAAATGAAAACCTTGGCTGAATTGCAAAAACGATATCAAAACGTGTTCGATATCCCACCCGGAAATAACGCAATCATGTTGTTCCGAATCGCCCGCGCCGCGCCGCCGTCCGCCCGCTCTCTCCGTCGAGAACTGCACGAAATATTACAGTTCGCGTGAGCATTGAATAGCCGCGCGATTGTAATATATCGCCCCGTTTTCAAGGTGCATTGACATAAAAAAACCAGGGCGAATACTGGATATCGAGAATCGATAAACGCTCCTTTTGAAAAACGGCAAACCCCGGGCGACCGGGGGACGCAAAGCCGGGAAACTCTCCGAGTTCGTCCCGGCCGCCAACGAGGAGACGAACATGACCACGCGAAGCCTGCTGATCTTTCTGTCGCTCTTGATCCCGTCCGGTGCCGCGTCCGCAGAGGAGCACGAGCGCCGCTGCCGCGAGCTCGACGGCCCGTTCACGTCGACGCTCACGCCGCCGCCCGCGTGCACGTCGGTGCTCGGCCTGTGCACGCACGGCATCCTCGAGGGCGACCTCGACGCGACGTACGACTTCACGTTCGACACGCTGGTGCCGGCGGGCGATCCGACGCACCCGGGACGCTTCCTCTATACCGGCCACAGCGTGATCACGCCCGACCGCGGCGCGCGCCACGGCCAGATGTTCTCGAACGACCACGGCGTGCTCGACATGAGCCCCGATCCGCTCGGCCTGTCGTCCTTCGCCACCACCGTCGACGTGGTGCGCGGCACCCGCCGCTTCCGCGAGGTGCGCGGCACGCTGGTGGCGAGCGGCCAGATCAGCTTCGCCACCGGCAACGCCAGCGGCTCCTACACCGGCGCCCTGTGCCATCTCGACGGCGACGACGACGACCGCGACCGCGAGCGCGACGACGACGACGACTAGGTCACCGCCCGCGCTTCGCCCCGCGCCCGCGACGCCAGCAGCCACGTCCGCGGCGCCACGAGCGGCCCCTCCGCCGACGCAAACGGATCCCGCCAATCCGCCGCATATCTCCCCGGCGCATGATGTTGCCGATTGTGAACCACATAGTGCAGCGCCCGTTTTGTCTGTGTCGGCGTCTTCAAAACCACCGCGTGATAACGATCCGCAAACACCTTCCCCCTCCGCCGCATCAGTCTATTGAGCGCAATCGCCATTCTCACATTCAATCCCTGCATCCCGCGCGAAAGCTCTCTGGTCCCCTCCGCCTCGACGAGAAAATGAATGTGATTGCCCTGCACAGAGAAATGCACTACGCGAAACCCGATGCGCGCATTAGCGGCATTGAACGCATTCCTCAGTGCACTAAAGCAAGTCTTACTCCTCAGTCCACTAACGTCTTCTCGCATTCTCACAGTCACGTGTACCGGAAATCGCCGCTTGAGCACTGGCCGCTTCTTATGCGAAACACGCGGCCGTGCGCCCTGTATCTTGCGCCCCGCGCCTCGCCGCTTTCCGCCTCGCGTGCGAAACACCAGCCCGAGTTGCTTTCTTTGATTGGGCACTGCTTGAACCTAATATCTCAGTCGCTCTTTGCAATGTTCTCTGATTATTTTCTTAGTCTTTTTTAATCGACTACGGCGCACTCAGGCGGCGGGGGTTTGCCTGTGGGCAGGCGCTCAGCGACTTATGGCGAGATATGTTTGAAGCGGCTGTCCACAGGCAAAGGCGGAGCCGTCCCCGCCGCCGTTTGAAATACAACCAGTCAACTCACCACACTCTGTGGTGGTGACCTGGTTAGCGACCGAGTGCTTCAATTGGTGTTGTTGGCAACGTCAACCCGCTCCGTTTTAGATTATAGTTCAGGAATGCGTTGGCTTTTGGTTGCCATCGTTTTTGTCGGCTGTGCGGACGAAGACCCGTGCCCTAATGGGGCGTACTGCGTACAGCAGACCTGTGGACCGTGTTCGCATATCGGGAAGTCGTGCGTCCAGTTCGAGGGCTCAGTAGTCTGCGAGTGCGATAACCAATGGCATTCGTATCCCGATACAGGTGGTGGTTCAGGCTACTCATGCGCAAGCTTGGCCGACGGTACCTGCGCCTGCTCTGGTCCGCCTGATCTGAGCGTTCCGATGGACATGACTTTGCTTGCGTGTGCCCAAGTCCTCGCATGCTTTCGTGACGCCGCGGCCGAAAAAAGCGATTTTGGCACATGCGAGTCCTGGGCAACAACGAACACCATTTTCGGAGCGATCGTTGATTGCGCTTTCAAGTGGTGCAGCGCCAAGGATGACATGGGACCAGGGCAATGCGTGCCTTCAAGCTCGGGCCCGGGTATAGATCCTCCAGGCACGCCGTTCGGAACCTGTGCACAATGCGTGCGCAGTGCCCTTTCATCGGTGGCCGACCGGCCATGCGATGGCGACGCTGGCGCCTCGTGTCTATTTCCAGCGAGCTGCATGTCCGCTTTGAAAGCCTGTTCAATGGACAAATGATAATCCCGTCCTGTCGGAAACTCGATCGAGCGAAACGCACACGATCTGAAGGCTCGTCAGCTGGCCTCGGTCTTTGCCCAACTTCTGGGTCTACTCGATGCCCAATTCGCCCCTAACTAGGGCAGCACCCACTCTGTTCAGAGTCAGAGGTGGTGACACGAGCTCTTTATTTCAAACGTCGACGGGGACGGCTCCGCCTTTGCCTGTGGACAGCTGCGCCGATCAACGCCAGGCACATCCCGAGCACCTGCCCACAGGCAAACCCCCGTCGACTGACACGGCCGTCTTTGATTAAGATTTGAGAATTCAGAATTGAGAACTGAGAATTCTGAAATCAGAGTTGAGTCAGCCGGTCGTGGGTTCCGTCGGTAGATTGGCGCTCTTCCAACCGGAGATTCCCGCCGGCATGATGAATACGTTCTTGTAACCGAGCTTGACGGCGCTCACGGCGCCTTCATGACAGGCGTGTCACCAGTCGTTGGCGCAATAGAAGATGAGCGTCGCGTTCTTGTCCGCTGGCAGATCGGCGGCCTGGACGTTGGAGTGGTCGACCCAGCGCGCGCCGGGGACGTGGGCGCGGTCGAACGTCGAGCGCGAGTTGTTGTCGTAGACGAAGACGTTGGGGTGGCCGAGCTTTTGCGACACGTCGGCGGGCGTCAGGCGGCCGAACGGCTCGGGGCCGTGCGAGCACGCGCCGGCGGCGAGCGCCACGGCCATCACGGACAGCAGCAGTGAATGGTTTTTCATGGGCGTCTTCCCTGCGGCAAATTGCCGCTATATGCAGCCGAGGTTGCCGTCCGGCAGTTTGCCGCAGACCTTGCCCTGCGTCGAACAGTCGTTGAAGACCGTCCATTGGCTGTCGGTCTCGCACTTGAGCAGGTGCGCGTTGTTGTTGACGTCGCACGCGCCCACGCCCTGCACGTCGCAGTGCAGGCCCGAGTTGGCGACGTTGGTGCCGTTGCAGATCAGCTCTGTCTTGCAGTTGAGCACGTGATCGCACGTGTTGCAGTTGGTCACGTAGGTCCATTGATTCGGACCGGCGGCGCGCGGCGTACACAACAGCGCGACGTTGGTGCCGCCCTGCTTGCCGCATAACATCTGGTCGGCCACGTCGCAGCCTTCGCCCGGCATCGGCGGTTCATCGCAGCTCGCCCACGACAGCAACGCCAATGCCGCCGCCACCAGGCCCATTCGTGCACCCATGCGCGCCCTCCCGCCGCGATTGTACCTCGACGCGATTACGCGATCACGGAATGCCGCACTTACCGGTGGCGAGGCAGATGCCGACGCAGCAGTTGCCGGGCGCGGTCGTGCAGTCGTCGTTGCCCGAGAGGCACATGCCGCCGTCGGGCGGCGGCGTAGTGACGACGGTGGCGGTCCACTGCGCCGAGTGGTTGTGCGTGGTGATGTCCTGGAACGGCAGCCAGAACGACGGCGACGACGGATCGCCGCCGTTGGTGGTCTCGGTCGCGGTCAGATTCACCGCCGCCATCCAGAGCTGCGGCTGCTGGCAGTTGGCGGCGAACGGCTGGCGGTGCGCGCCGCCCGGATCTTCGGCGCTGTCGGCCGGGTAGCACTGCACCTGCGCGACGCCGCCGACCGGCACGTGGTTGCGCACGCGGATGCCGTAGTCGCGCGTCGACGAGAACGTGATCCACAGGAGCTGCGATCCTTTGTACGTCTGCAAGAACGGCGTCCAGCGCGGCCACGAGTTCGAGACGTCGACGGGCGACGCGGCGGGCGAGCCGTTGGCGGCCTCGAGATCGATCGGCGTGATGGTGCCGCCCGAGGCGGAGATGAGCTGCACGCGCGCCTTCGGATTCGAGAAGCTGTCGTTGGGGCAGAACTTGTTGGCGCACGCGTCGAGCGTCGCGCCCGGCTGCATCGGAACGTGATCGTAGATGATGAACTTTCCGTCGGGCGAGTACGACGGGTAGTAGTTGTTGTCGCCGGTCGAGTGCACGAGCTCGACGGGCGTGCCGAACATTCCGCCGCCCGAGTACGGCATGCTCCAGATGCTGCCGCCGAAGATGTGCGCGTCGTCGGGGTGGCCGCCGAAGCCGAGGATGCCGCCCCAGCCGGCGATGTTCGGGATCACGAACGCGACGTTCTTGTTGTCGTTCGACCAGTCGGGCATGGTCGGCCGCTGCATGGCCGCGCCGACGGTGACCGAGGGCGGCGTGGCGTCGGTGCCGTCGGCGCCGTTCCAGATGAAGAACTGGTTGGTGGTGCCGAGCGCGCCGCCGCCGCTGGCGGTGCGGCTGCCCGAGCCGTCGCCGACCGAACCGAGATAGAGCGAATGATCGGGCGCGCAGGTTTGAAAGCCCATCTCCTGGCCCATGTTGTAGCCGATCATCGTAATGAAGCTCTTTTGCGCGACGTCCATCAGGCCCATCGAAACGTCGCCGTATTCGTCGTCGGAGTCGGAGTCGTCGACATTGACCGTCATGCGCAGGCCGTCGCGCGAGAGCGAGTGGCAGCCCCAGCACGCGATGTTCGAGCGGTTGTTGGCCAGCGTATCGGGCGTGATCTTTTCTTCGGGCGTGGCGTCGCCGAAGCTCTTGCGCCAGATGTCGCCGCCGGTGCCCATGGTGGTGACTTTGGATTTCCAGTAGTAGATGCCGCCGACCACGTCCTGCTCGGCGAACGAGATGTTGATCGTGTTGGTCGACGGCGACGCGCACGTGCCGTCGGTGGTGGCGCGGATCGTCACGGTCACCGGGTCGCCGCCTTTGTTGGACTTGGCGATGAAGTCCCAGGTCGCGGCGTCGAGCGGCAGACTGCAGCCATTCGGCACTGCGGTGTTGCGCGTGTCGCTCACGGGAGTGCACTTGGCGGCGACCTGAACGTCGGTCGCCGGATTGGAGAGATCGATCTCGAACTGCGTGTCACCGGTGCCTTGCATGTATTGAAAGTCGATCGACTCGAGGTTGGGCGGCAGCAGCACGCCGTCGGGCGGATAGACGATGGTCGCCGCCGCGCCCGCGGGACACGCCGGCGCGCTCGGTCCGGGGAACTGCGGGCAGCCGGCGCAGTTGCCGGGGAAGCTGCCGTGCACCTTGACGTGGATCGTCGCCGAGCCGGTGAGCGTCGAGCCGCCTTGCGGCGTGTAATTGGCGGTGAGCGTCGTCGAGCCGCCGTGATCGGTGCCGGTGGAGAAGACGTTGGCGTTCATGGTGCCGAGCGTTTGATCGAGCAGCGCGAACGCGCTTTGATTGGTGACGTCGGTGTCGCTCGAGTCGCCGTGGAAGATCACCATGAACGCCTGCGTCGCCGGCGGCGCGCCTTGCACGAGGTCGAGCGTGACGTCGGCGGGCGTGATCGAGATCGTGCCGACGGCAGGCGGGCCGCCGCCGTCGCCGTTGCCGCCGAGATCGAAGCGCGGATGACCGGTGCTGGTGCACGTGCACCCGGGCATCGCCGCCATGGCCGAGAGCACCGCTACGCCGACGATCGACTCGAGTACGCGCATTCCAGACTCCATCGGATTTGTGCGCATATGTTCCGCGCCGCCTCCGAAGAAGGCCACACAATAGTGAGTAACGAGTAAGTAACGCCATTGTGCACACTACAGTGTGCAGTGACCCGCGCGCACGCACCCTACCGTCGGGCGGTCAGCCGATTGATTGGGTGGTTGATTGATGGGTTGTTGTTTAGTGCATTGAGGTGATTGTTTTGTCGCTATTGAACGTGCTAGCGTCCGGCCGCATGAAGCGTTGTCTATTGACGCTCGTCGCGATCGCAGCGCTCGCCGGTCACGCGCGCGCGGCGGCAAAGTCGGTGACGCTGATCGGAATCGGCGGCGCGCTCGGCGAGCGCATCAGCGATCAGCTCGAAGAGGGTTTGAGCGATCTCTATCAAGTGGTGCCCGCCGAGGTCTATCTGCGCACGGCGCAGAAGATGGAGCTGAGCGGCACCTCCGTCGAGGTGGTGCAGGTGGTGGCGTCGCGGCTGCGCATCGACGCGCTGATCGAAGGCGCGATCACCGGCGACGCGCGCGCGCGGCAGCTCACCATCACGGTGCACGCCGGCGCGAACGGACGCGTGATCGCGCGCGGGCGCTACGATCTCGCGGGGCGCGCGGTGCAGGCTGTGTGCGATCGCGTGCTGGCGGATCTGGTGCGCGCGCTCGAGCACGTGAACACGGCGCCGCTGCAGGCGCGCAAGCCGACGCCGCCGCGCGCGCCCGAGCCGGCGAGCGACGACGACGACGACGATTCGGCGCCTCCCGCCGCGCGGCCGGCGTCGCGGCCCGCGCCCGCGCCGGTCTCCACCGACGACGAGGGCTGAGCGGCGCTACTGGACGGGACGCTCCGGCGCGACGTTGCACTCGGCGCCGGAGAGCAGGAGCTGCGGATCGAACTGGATCGCGACGTCGCCGGGTAGCGAGAGCGAGCCGGCGAACACCGCGCCGGCGGCGATCAGGTTGCGCGCGGCGCCGAGCGTGGCGTTGGGTGCGTAGAGCAGCGCCGAGAGGCTGGCGCCGTCGCCGAGATCGACCGACGCGCCGGCGAGCCACACGCGCACCGACGACGGCGCCGCGGCGCCGAGCGTGCCGGTGGGGAGCGAGAGATCGCCGGCGATCACCAGGTCGAGCTCGGCCGACGGATCGAGCGTGACGCGCAGGCCGCCGGGCAGCCTGGCGTCGCCGGCGACGAACATCGCGGCGCGGCCGTGGACGCGCACCTCGAGCGTCGTCGGCGGCGCGAGCGCGGTGAAGAAGAAGCTTCCGCACGCGAGATCGATCACCGCGGGCACGCTCGCGCCGGCGAGCACGTCGGGAGTCAGCCCGGCGGCGGCGTCGTCGTGGCTGCTCGCGTGCGCGGCGACGAGCGCGGCCACGTCGAGGCGCGGCGCGTTGCAGTCGCACGGCGGCGCCACCATCACCGGCTCGCGCACGAGGCCCGACGCACTCACCGACGGATCGATGTGCGTGCCGATGGGCGAGTGCAGCGCGCCGCGGATGTCGACGCGCCCGAGCACGTCGCCGGCGACGAACGCGTCCTGGCCGATGGTGAGGATCTGATCGGTGCCGAGCAGCCCGCCCGAGCGCAGGTTGCCGAACACCGCCGACGTGCCGCTCAGCCCGACGCCCGACGAGCCGGCGGACTCGAGCGCGCCGGCCACCTGCGTGAGGCCGAGGACCTCGACGTCGCCGTCGGTGCCGACGGCGGCGGACGGCATCGGGTGGCCCATCATCGGCGGCGGGCCGCCGGCGAAGCGATCGGTGACCAGATCGCCGTCGAGCGTCAGCGACGCGCACGAGCACAGCGCGTAGCGGAACGTGTGCGCCGCCAGCGCGCCGGCGCACGCGAACTCGGAGTCGAGCTGGATCGGCGGGCCGGGCGCGGTGCACGCGGCGGCGCCGTCGGTGGAGATCAGGTCGGTGTGTTGCGTGCAGCCGGCGGTGAGCGCCAGCAGCGCGAGCGCTCTCATGGCGCGGTCGGCAGCTCGGCGATCCGGTCGCGCGCCTCGCGCGCGAAGCGTCCGTTGGGGTAGCGCTCGAGATAGGCGCGCAGCGCCTCGGCGGCTTCGCTCTTGTGGCCGCGTTCGAACAGCACCTGCGCGGCGGCGAACGCGGCCGACTCGCCCTCGGGCAGGCGCGCGTAGGTGTCGGCGACGCGGCGGAAGGCGGCGAGCGCGCGATCGGGTTCCTGCTCGACGAGGTACGACTCGGCCCAGAACAGCTCGGCCTCGGCGCGGTCGCGCGTCTGCGGGCGGGCGGCGAGCGCCTCGTCGAGCCAGTGGCGCGCGCGCGGGGCGTCGCCGTCGGCGAGGGCGGAGCGCGCGCGATCGAGCGCGGCGGCCACCGACGGCGCGGCCGGCCGCTCGTGCGCGGGCGCGGCGATGGCGCGCGGCGAAACGTTCGCCACCAGCGCGCCGCCCGGCGACGCGACCTTCGGCGCCGGCGACGACTCTTTTTGCGCGCTCGGCGACGACTCTTTCGACGCGACGGGCGCAATCTCTCTTTGCGCGCTCGGCGACGATTCTCTTTGCGCGGCGCTCGACGATTCTTCTTGCGAGGCGCTCGACGATTCTTTTTGCGCGCTCGGCGCGTCGGGGGACCAGGCGTGGCCGGCGGGGACGGCGGCGAGCAGGCGGCCGTCGAGCGTGTAGACCTCGACGCGGCCGTCGACGACGCGCACCGAGCTGGCGGCGAACACCGCGCGCGCCTGGCGCACCGTCACCACGAAGCGCGGCGTGGCGATGCGCAGCGGCGGCGCGCCGGGCGCCGAGGTCACGTCGAGCTCGCCCGCGGTCAGCGCGACCGTGCGCGCGCCGGGCCGCAGCTC